>NZ_JBBCQM010000003.1:0-403068 GCF_037150015.1 Asaia sp. VD9
CTGCCCGACACACTGAACGATGTGTACATTTATGTGCTGAATGCTGACGGGACAGTTTCTGCCAGTAACGATAATGCGGCGATCGGTCCGCTTACGGCGTCGTATGACGGCAAAACGTGGAAATACATTGACGCCAACGGACAAGTGGTTGTGAGTGCGCAGAACACCACGACCGGCGTATACCAGACCGAAAATGGGTTCATTTCATATAGTCCGAGCGGGGGCTATATCCTTGTTAGTAACGACAAGGTCGGAGATCCGTCCCAAGTGCGGTGGTCGAACCAGAATGGCGCAGTTCCTGGAACAATGCCGTTTCCGTCTTTCGGGGGGAGCAGCACATCACTTCGACTGGAGAATCTTGCTGGGAATGAGAGCGCTTCCTACGAGCGTATTGCGGGTGGTGTGACGTCGCCTGGGCCATATGACCCTAACACACATGCTAACATGCCCTGCTTCTTGGCTGGCTCAATGATTCTGACGGAGAAGGGGTATCGTGCGGTAGAGACGCTATGCGTTGAGGACAGGATAGGAGTTTTCAATGGGAGCACGTTAGAGTGGCATCCGATTAAAGCTCTTTCTGTCGGGTTTTGTCGGGTGTCCAGTAATGAATTTCCTGACATGGCAGGATATCCTGTAGTGATCAGAAAGGATGCGTTAGGTGACAACCAGCCTTTTGCGGATCTCTGGGTGACAGGGGATCATGCGATCCAGCTTGACGGCAAAATAGTGATGGCCAGAAGCCTTGTGGATGGCCAGAAGATATCATTTGATATGTCGATAATAAGCTATAAGTACTATCATATAGACCTACACGATCATCACGTGATCGATGCCAATGGACTGCCGGTAGAAAGCTTGGTCAGTAAATCGGCTTGCAGTGTTTTCAGAAATATGATCGTCACGCACAACGAATTATTTCCATATATGGGTCCGGCGCGGCAAATGACTCTCTGTACTGAGCCAAAGGAGATCATGGGGATACGCAATAGATATGGGTTAGACACGTCATCGACGACGCACACCGAGTTTGCTCCCCTCGCGTTCGAGGTTTTCACCTCAGATGGTCAGCAGCTTATGAAACGCAGTACAAATGGCCGCACGACATCTTTCAAGGTCCCATCTAATATTGACACTCTGAAGCTTGTTTCACGCGTGGCACGGCCATACGACATGATTGGTGTTCATATCGAAGATCGGCGTAAACTCGGCTTATTGGTTGGTAATATTACTATGTATGAGGCGTCTTCCTCATCGAGTCAGACAAGCCATCTTGAGAATGAATATGTGCATGGGTGGTCATCGTATGAGACCGATATGTGTCGATGGACGGTGGGTGAAGCTTATCTCAAGCTCCACCGCACCGAGCCAATGAGAGAGGCAGTGATTGCAATCGAGGTGTTGGATGACTGCGAACGCCTCGTGGAACTCAGACGCGAACACTCTCTACATTGAATTGCGCGCGTCTTATCTGACCCAGGCGCGCTCATCTAATCCGACGTGACAACCAGGCGGCGTAGATCTCGGTGGTTTTGACCGAGCTGTGACCGAGTTGCTGGGACACATCATAGATCGAGGCGCCTTGTTGCAGGGCGCGGATGGCGTAGGTGTGTCTCAGGTCGTGGCAGCGGAAGTGGCGGGCTTTGTCCGGTATGGCGCTGGCCAGAAGCACGCGGAAGCGGCCTGGGACGTTGGTGTAGCGCTGCCCTGACGGGTTGCGGAAGACGTAGCCGCTCGCGTTTTCCGGGCGGCTGCGTTGCAGCTCTCTGGCCTGTCTGGTCGAGAGCCTGACCACGCGGGGCGATCTCGTCTTCGTTCGGGCGAAGGTCACGGTGGGGCAGGGGGCTTTGAGGTCCAGCTGCTCCCACGAAAGCGAGGCGGCCTCCTCCTGCCGGCAGCCGGTTCGCGCCAGAAAGCGGATCATGTCGCGCATGCCGGGTGGGGCGCGTCGGGTCAGGCGCGCGAGGTCGCGCAAGGCCACGGGCCGGATGGGTTCGCGGCGCTCCTTGATCTCCTCCATCTCGTCCGGCACCGGGTTGGTGGTAATCCAGCCGGCGCGACGCGCCACACGCATGATGCGGCCCATTACCATCAGGTCGCGGCGTATGGTGGCACCGGAGGTCTTGGTGCGTCGTCTGGCCGCAACGAACTCATGCACGTCGCGGGAGGTAATCAGGCTGATATCCCGCCCCGCGAAATAGGGGTGGAGCTGCCGCAGGCTCGTTCGGTATCGCGTCTGGGTGCTGGGGCGCAGATCGGCAAATTGCAGATCCTCCCACCGCACCACGGCGTCTTCCCAGTTCCTGACCTCAGGAGGCTTTATGCCGGCGCGTTGGTCTTCCGCCTTTTCGAGCAGCTCTTTGAGCCGCTGCCGGGCTGTACGCCGATCAGTCGTGCGTAGCGATCGGCGGATGTCGCGCCCCTTGATCTGGACCCGAGCGTAATAGGTGCCGTTTGCGGCCTGGTAGAGATTGCTGGACACGACCGTCTGCTGGCCTCCTGATCGAGATAGTCGTCAATCGCTGACGTCGTTATGCGCCAGACAGAACCGATCTTGGCGGCGCGCAGGGCGCCCGTGGCGCAAAGCTTCTGGATGAGGCGCGGCGACACGCGCAGTTCGTTCGCTACCTCTGCCGCCGTCTTGCGTATGTGGGTCATGAGTCCTCCTCAAAGTCGGAAGTCTTCAGGGCATCGAGCGTCCGAAGTTGCGTCTCAAGATCGCGGCAGCGCAGCCAGATACGGGCAGAACTCACGGTCTGATGCAGGAGAAACAGGATCAGGCATGCCGCGATCGGATTTCGCGCGATCGCGCTCCAGAGCATTTTGGTCATGACCGTCCCAGACGCCCGTGACGGGCCAGTAGGGCTAGAACAGGATTGGCATTAGGGGCGTCAGGAATGATGCTGCGCCCTTGGGCGGCCTGTTCCATCTGCTCGGCCTCGTGGCGCTTGTCGGCCGCAGCGTTTCGCCACAGGCGTTCGGCTGCGTTGCGCCCGGCAAAGCCTGCCTGCTCGGCCAGGCTATCCATATAGGATGCCATGGCCCGCTTGGCCTTAATGGTATCGCGCCCGGTGAGCGGTGGTGTGGTTGGTCTGTCGGGGAGAAAAACGGTCTGAACCGGCGATGCTGACATCGACTTGCGCTCCATCGTGGACGAACGATGAAACTATTACCGGCGGTAATTATAGCGAGCAAGAATTTTCTTACCGGCGGTAAGATTAATTTTTGAGGGCGGAGATCATCTTAAGGAGGATATCTTGCTGCTCTGGAGGGAGGTCGCGAGCCTGTATAAGAATCTCACGCTCCTTTTTGGTCTGAGCTTTCACTTCTTCTTCGGGCTCGTCTCCGGTCAAAAGCCAGCCAATCGATCTGCCCAAAGCGTCTAAAAGCGCTGGAACGCGCTCCCTCCTAGGCGAAGAACGCCCAGTTTCATATTGGGCGATCGCGTTTTCTGTAACGCCGATCATGCCGCCAAGTTGAGCTTGGGTAAAGCCCAAATGTTCTCGTTGTGTTCTTATCCTGATTCCCATCGCTATAGCGGCTGGTGTCGGGGGATTCTTCCTGGATTTCGCACTGCTCATATCCAATTTGATGGCAGATTCCTGACAAGGTCCCACCTTAATTGTCTTGCTTACCATACTTACCGCCGGTAATGTATCGACATGCGTGATCCTATCCTTTCGGACATTCTCAGTCGCAAAGGCGCCGTTAAGCAAATCGCAGCGGCCTGCAAAATTTCTCATGCGGCAGTTTCGCAATGGGAAAGAGTGCCCAAACGACACCTTCACGCCGTGTCTCGTGAGGCGGGCGTTCCCCCCGAGACACTCCGGCCTGATCTCTTCAATTCTGTCGCACAAAGGAATGCAGCATGAGAATCCATCATGCTCTGCAGGCTATTGGCTGCATGCCGCGCCGTCATCCGAAGGGTGTCCGGGTAAGGTCGCCTTACTCCTCGCCGGGTTCCGTCGGATTGAGGGCCCAGCCATGACCACGCATGCCATCAAGACGGCCACGCAGGCTGTCATTCGCGCTGTGGGCGGTGTCGATGCGGCGGCGAGTTTCGTCCGCGTCGGGCGGTCACAGCTTTCAGACTACCAGAACCGCCATTCGCAATCGGTCGTGCCGGTCGATGTTGCCATCGAGATGGATCGCTGTGCGCAGGAGCCGATCGTTCTGGCCGCCATGGCGCTGGCTGAGGGGTATATCCTCACGCCGCTCAAGGTGGGCGAGGGCGATCTTGCTACCGATATCGAGAAGGTATCGCACAGCTTTAATGAAACGATCGCCACGACGCTTCGCGTGCTGGCGGATGGTGTTGTCGAGACGCATGAAGTCACGGCCATGCGGGCCACGCTTTCAAGCCTGCACCGTGCCGTAGGGCATGCCCTGCATAATCTGCGTGCTTCGGAGAAAGCGATGGAAGAACCCGTTGCAGCACTGCGGGGTGTGTCATGAGCGGCGCTCTTGCTTCCGCCCGTGGCCTTGGCTTGCGCGGCAAATCGGCCAGTTCGGGCGAGCAGGCTCAGGCCAATGCCGAGTTCAACAGGCTGTGTCGAACCCGTATTGCACGGATCGCCCTCGCCGGGCTGATCGGTCGCCAGCCTGGCACGGTGGTCAAATGGCATCATGTGCCGTCGAACCATGTGCGTCCTTTCCTGCGAGCCTATGAAAGCGGCAGGCTAGAGCGGGCAATTCAGGCGATGTCACCTGTCGTGACACCCGCCGAATGCTGCCAGGCGCGCGATATCGTGCGCAAGATACGCGCCCGGCGTGGCGGCAAGAGAGTTCTGGGTGAGGCGCTCAAGGTCGCGCCTGACAGTGTGAAGTCCTGGAATGAAATCCCGCTGCGTCATGTGCGTGCCGTACTCGCTTGTTTCGGGGCCGATCGTGGCTTGGCTGAAAGCGATGTGCCGCCGGTCAAACCCTCGGCCAGCACGGCACAGGTGTCGGGCGTGTGGCATCGCAAGTGCCTCTATTGCGGCGCAGACTTTTCGGTGAACTCGCCATTCATCCGCCGGTGCGAAACGCATAGGGGGCAAGGCTGATGGCTCGTCCTGCGCTTGATCGCACCCGTCTTGCACCTGCCGTGCAAGGCTATCACCGCAGGGGCTTCCCGGCACGGCTCATTGCCACGCGCCTTGGCATTTCCGAGCGCAGCACGCGCGGGATGCTCAAGGATCTGGGACTGACAGCGCCCAAGCCCGCCGTCACACACACTCTGGAGATGCGTCATGGGTGATGTTCAGGCGCTAGGACGCCTAACCACTTTCAACGAGCCGGAAAACCTTGAGGCAGAGGCGGCCCTATTGGGCGCCATCCTGACCAATGGCCGCCGCGCGTTGCCCATGGTCGAGGAGTATCTACGTCCCGAGCATTTCTATGAGCCGCTCAATGGCGTGACTTACGCTGCCGCGCTCCGCATGCACATGGCGGGTGTCGATCCGAACGTGATCCTGATCCGTAACCAGATCGGTGATTCCGAAGTGCTCATGGGCCGCGACGTGGCGGAATATCTCGGTCAGATCATGATGGCCACGGTCGGCATTCTCAATGCCGGTGATTATGGGCGCGCCATCTTCGACGCCTGGACGCGTCGCCAGCTACGCAACCATTGCATCGATGTCTCCCGGCTCTGCCTCACCCCCGGTGGGCAGTCTGGCGAGGATCTGGTCGAGCAGATGGAAGCCGGATTGCTGGATATCGCCCAGAACATGCGCGAGAGCCTGCCGAACGTCACGATCTCCGAAGCGATCCGCGAGGCGATTGCCTGCGGGCGTGAGAACGTCGCGCGCGGCTCGGCTCTGGCCGGGCTGTCTTGGGGCTATCCCGCCATGGACCGGATGACAGGCGGCCTGCTCGATGAGGCGCTTTATGTGATCGGCGCGCGCCCGGCCATGGGTAAGACCGCTTGGGCGCTCGGCGTGGCCATGCGTGTTGCCGCCAACGGGCAGCGCGTTCTGTTCTGGTCGGGTGAGATGGCCGCGCGACAGATTGGCGCGCGCGCCGGGGCTGCCTTTGCCGGGCTCTCGACCCTCTCGGTCTTTGCAGGGCGGCGGTATGACATCCCCGAGGACGTTGCGACCGGTCTGCGCGCCGAACTGGAAGAATGGCAATGGCAGGCGCTGCATCAAGGTGAAATCGCTGCCGAAGAGGTCGCGCTCGAACTGGATGTGCGTCCTGGTCTGACCGTAGCCGGGCTCCGCTCTCGTGCGCGCCGCATGAAGCGCAGCAAGCGCGGGCTGGGCCTGATCGTGCTCGATTATATCGGGCTCATGCATGGCAGCTGCGATGCGCGTCGTCGCGGGCGTTATGAGGAAATGTCGGAAATCAGCGCGGGGCTCAAATCCCTCGCCAAGGAACTCGGCATTCCCATCATCGCGCTCGCCCAGCTCAACCGCGATGTCGAAAAGCGCGAGGACAAGCGCCCGACCGAGGCCGATCTGCGTGACAGTGGCAATCTCGAGCAGGATGCCGATCTCGTCGCGTTCCTGTATCGCGACCACTATTATCTCAAGAAAGAAGCCAGTGGTGACGGGCTGCAGAAGCGCGACAAGGAAACGAACGAGCAGTTCGCCAATCGCTGTTCTGAATTTCAGTTCCGCCTGCGTGAATCGGTCGGCAAGGCGCAAATCCTGATCCGTAAGAACCGCCATGGTGGCACCGGATCGGTACGCATGCGCTTCGATGATGACAGCACCTGGTTTCGCGATGAGTGCGAAGACCCGCGCAGCCCGGCCTGGGTTTGTCGGGACGGTGCAGCATGACGCGCCCCGCTTCGCCTCGCCCTGTCTCGCGCCGCCGCTACGGTATCCACGCCCGCGCCATCATGGCCGATCCGCGTTGGTCTGTGCTCCCGCTCGCCGCACGCGGCATGTGGCTGCATCTGACCGATATCGCCGATGTCGTCACCGAGTTGCGCGCGCCTGTACGCGGCCAGGCGCTGACCGTGCCTGATCTGGCCCGCCTGCTGGCGGCGGACCCGGATGAAGTGATCCGCGCCATTTCGCATCTGGTCAATCGAGACATTATCGAGCCCGTCGCGGACGGGTATCGTCTGAAAGCCTACTGAGATGTCCAAATCTTCGATCGAAAGACGGGCGCTCGCCATGGTCGCCAGTGACCTGCGCCTGTTCACGCTGGCCGCCGAGGCGGTGGTGGTGTGGGTGCGCCTGATTGCGGCCATCCTTGAATATGGCGCTGACGGCATTCTGCATGTCGGCAAGGACGGTACGCCCGACCTCGCGACGCTTGCACGCTTCCGGTTTCATGTGACGGAAACCCAGCTCGAAACCTACATGGAAACCTACGCGAAAACCCGGCTGATAACCTACGACGCGGCAAGCGGGCTGGTCGGACTGCCTGAAACACTGCAGCCGACACGACGTGCCATTGCCTCGCGATTAAATGGCAAAAAGGGCGGAAGACCGCCGAAAAACGTCAATCCATCGCCGCAGAACGACCCGCGCCAGCGCACCGCCATGATGCCGATTTCAGGAGGAAAAACCGTGTCTCGCGAAACCCAGAGCAAAACCCAAGGCTCCTACGCGCGCGATAAGCTTAGCTTAGCTTGTAATATAAGCTCTGAAGATAAAGCTAAGCTTGGGGCGCAGGTGAGTGACGCGCAGATTGACACGGCCTATCAGCGCATCGGCCCCATGGCGTTCGAAGCGGCTGGGTTCGACCCGGCGCGCGACATGGGCAATTACCGCATCGTGCGCCAATGGGTGGCCGATGCCCTGCATGGCGGATTGAGCATCGAGGAAACCGAACGGCTGATCCTGGGCGTGGTGGAAACCGTGGCGGAACGTCAGCGCAGCAAGGGCGCTTCAATCAGCCATCTGGGCTATTTCGGTAAGGCAGTCGGCACGGCTATTGCAAACCGCGACGTGCCCGAAGCGCCTCTGAACGAGGCCGAGATCGAAGCCGATCGCGCCTGGAAACGGGACATGGATGCATGGCGCGAGCGTGTGGCTTCGGGCATTGCGGGTGCAGTCAACGAGCCGATTCCGAACCGAGCCGACTACCTCGACCGCGCAAGGCTAGCCGCATGAGCAAGATGTCCGTTCGTTTCGACCCTGAACGCAGCCTGCCAGAGCAGGTAGGCGAATGGCTGGACGAGGCGGCCCTTACGTTGGCAGCTCTGCCCTCAACCGGGCTTCGCCCTGCCGGTGCCGGTAGCACATGGCCGGACTATCTGCGCGATCTGGAAGATCTCGGCTGGGATCGTGAGAGCGATGAATTCCTTCCCAAGCCGACCGCCGAACAGATCGACCGACTGGATATCGTGCTGACCTGGATACCTCTCATAGAGGATCGGCAGCAAAAGATGGTCGTGCATATGCGCATGATCCGACATCCGATCTCCGGCCAACACAGGTGGGAATGGCGGAAGATCGGGGCGAAACTCGGGACCGATCACAAGACTGCACAGGCCTGGCATCAGCGTGCCTGTGCAGGCATCGCAAAAAAAATCAGATCGGATGCATTTCGTGCTACCCAGATTCCCCAATTTGCAGATATTTGAGACCCATGATCGCGAGACGCTTACCCATTCGGGCAGGCGTCTTTTTTTGTGCCTGATTTCTGGAGTGACGGTCCATGGCAGTCCGCAGATTGCAATGCGTCCTGCCAGCGGTGCGTAGCGTCAAAATCGGCATTGCAAAGGCGCTGCCGAAGCAGACAAACTCCCTCTATCTCTCATCCGAATGGCGCAGCTTGATGTCACGCCTTCTCGCCCAGCGCGGCCGTCGCTGCGAGGCTTGCGGCCGCATCGGCTGTCGTATCTTCGGCGATCATATCCATGAACTGAGAGACGGCGGTGCCCCGCTCGATCCGGGTAATGTCCGGCTGCTCTGCGGCTCCTGCCACAGCACCAAGACCGCCCGCGTTCGGGCGATCCGTTGGCGTGAAACCGTTTAGGAAGCGAGTCAGGCAGTTTGTTTTGAGCTCTCCTGGCCGCGGCGAGAACCATCGAGTTCGCACCACAGCATGTGAGCTGCAGCCACAATGGCCGGCCCGATGAAGAGGCCTACAAGGCCAAGCATGTGCAGGCCCCCCAGGATGGCAATCATCGTGTGCAGGAATGGCAGGCGGGTCTCGTCGGAGATGAACTTCGGACGGGCGAAATGCTCACCGCAGAACAGAACGAAGAGCCCCCAGCCAGCAACGGCGATGCCCATGTTCATCGACCCTGAAGCCGCTACGATGCCGCCGACGAGAATTGCCGCCGGATAGCCGCAAAAGGGGATCGAGGCGGCAATGGCCAGAAGGATCGTCAGAATGACGGCATGGCTGGCATCGGCGATGAAGATCAAAGGCGAGCAGACGAGCGCTTCACCGATACCGACAAGAACCAGTCCGTTGACGGCACCACGTATGCTCCGAACGATGTGCAGAAGAATATCGTCACGCTGGGTGAGCTCAATACTGACCCTGCGAAGAGACGAGGTGACCCGCCCATAGGAAAGGAGGCAGCATGCTGCGGTGAGCATCGCAATGAAAAAGGATTCCAGGAGATGCGGGATGCTTTTGAGGATTTTGAAAGCCGCGAGCCCCGCGATCTTGGAGACCGACTTGGCTTGGGCCTTGGCCATCTTCATGATCTGCTGCGGATCGATCTTGTTCGCAATGCTCGCTGGAAGAACGCTTTTGACCTTGTCGATCCGAGCGGAGACGGCAGGTGGCAGGGCTGGCGTTGCACTGTCACCTGAGCTTGATCTTGCTTCTTCCCCATTATGATCTGTCGGCTCCGGCTTTCCCGCACTCTCGTCGTTCTGCGGCGGTGCGGCATGATCTTGCGTGACTGCGTCAGGACCGTTCGCCGCGGCCGATGTTCGGTGAGGAGCGATGAGATGGTGGGCTTTTTCTGAAAGCGATCCGATTTCGGTCACCGCGCCATAACCCGCTATGCCCGCCATGATCGTGAAGGCCACACAGGTCAGCCCAATAAGGCTGATGGCCGCCATCTTCGCACCGAGAAACTGACCGAGTTTGCGCTGTATCGGTCGTACAGCAATGGCGATGACCGCTCCCCATGCCAAAGCGACAATAAGTGAGAAAGAGATCCAGATTGCCCCGGCATAGATCGCAACGCCCATGCTGATGAGTGCGAGATACTTTACCCAGGGATGACGTTCAGAAATGAGACGAGAGACCATGTGTTCGTTCGTTCCGTTCAGTGTTGGATCGGCTGAAAAAGAGCAAAGCTAATCATAGTGCCAATTGGTTACGGTGCATTGCCAACAGAACGGAAGAGACGCGAAATTGATTGCAAACGATGAAGTGGATTTCGAATAAAGCGTTTGGCTCGAAGACCAGGCTCTTGCCTTGGCACCCGCGAAACCCCGCCCCGCTGACCCCGAGGGGGCGGGTCGAAAGTCTGACCGGAGCCTACCCCCGCAACCGCGCAAGGCTCAGCGGCAGATTTTCCGGTCTATCAAGGAAATCAAGTTATCAAGGAAAGGGAGCATAAATGGCTCACGGTGGCGCGCGTCCTGGCGCCGGACGCAAAAAGGGCAGCCGGAACAAGAAGCAGGTGGACTGGAACGGCCCGCTCGTGGTCGACCCTTCGGCGCTTGCACCCGGCCTCGATGCCCTGAGCGGTATGAGCCCGCAGCAACTCGAGGCCTGCTCACCGCTCACTTTCCTCACGCATATCTACCGCAATCGCGGTCTCGCTGCCGCCATCCGCGCCGATGCCGCCAAGGCCGCGCTCCCTTATGCCCATGCCCGGCTCGCAGCTCCGCGCGACGATCAACCTGCCCTACCCGGCCTCGATAGCGGCTGGGGCGACGATCTGCCCCCGATGAACAGAAGGAACTGACATGCTGGATCTGAGCCGGAAGGACTGGGAGGCGCGTTTGCGTGCTGCCCGGTCCCTCCTGCCGGATCTGGAGCCAGTCAATCCCGTTCTCGCGGCGCGGGCCGTGCGCTGCTTCGACCGGCTGCGCATTCCTGACGTGCCGGGCACGCCCGCCATGGCCGAAGCCTGCGGCGACTGGTTCCGCGAGATCGTCTCGGCCCTGTTCGGCGCGCTCGACCCTGACACGGGTATGCGCGCCATCCAAGAACTGTTCCTCCTGGTGCCGAAAAAGAACAGCAAGACTACAAACGGCGCCGGGCTGATGCTGACGGCCGTAATCGTCAATGAACGCCCGAACGCCGAATTCCTGATCGTCGCGCCGACCAAGGAAATCGCCGATCTCGCCTTCAGCCAGGCGCTCGGCATGGTGCAGAACGACCGCACGCTGATGCGGTGCTTTCAGGTGCAGCAGCATCTCAAACGCCTAAGATTTCATGCGACCGGGGCGACGCTGCAGGTCAAGGCGTTCAGCCCGGACGTCATGACTGGCGTGAAGCCCGCAGGCGTGCTGGTGGATGAGCAGCACGTGATCGCCATGCGCAACGATGCGGGCAGCGTCATGCGCCAGATACGTGGCGGCATGATCTCGCAGCCCGAGGCGTTCCTCGCCATCATCACGACCCAGAGCGACGGGCCGCCTCGGGGCGTGTTCGCGCAGGATCTGATCCGCGCACGCGAGATCCGCGACGGCAAACGCTTCCAGCCGGTTCTGCCGGTGCTGTACGAATTGCCGCCCGATATCCAGCAGCCCTCTAAACTGCCTGGCGAGGCCGCGCCCTGGGAAGATCCCGCCTACTGGCCGATGGTCCTGCCCAATCTGGGGCGGTCGATCACGCTGGACCGCCTCAAGCGCGAGTATGAGGATGCACGCGAGAAAGGCGTGGGCGAGCTGGCCAGCTGGGCCTCGCAGCATCTCAACGTCGAGATTGGTTTGGCCCTGCGCTCCGATCGCTGGGTGGGTGCCGATTACTGGCAGGGCGCAGGCGACGACACGCTGACCCTCGAGGCCCTTATCGAACGCTGCGAGGTGATCGTGGCGGGCATCGACGGCGGCGGGCTCGACGATCTGCTGTCGCTCGCCATCCTCGGGCGTGATCGTATAACCGGCCAATGGCTGCACTGGCAGAAAAGCTGGGTGTTCGAGGGTGTGCTGGCGCTTCGCAAGCGTGAGGCCAGCCAGCTGCGCGACTTCGAGACGCAGGGCGATCTGGTCATCACGGCCGAGCCCGGCACCGATATCGACCAGCTGGTGGCGGTACTCGGCACGATCGACCAGAGCAACAAGCTCGCGATCGTGGGACTCGACCCGATGGGCGTCGGCGCCATTGTCGATGCGCTGGCCGCAATCGGCATCGCGCATGAGCGCGTGGTGGGTATCTCCCAGGGCTGGACGCTTTCGGGTGCCATCAAGACCGCCGAGCGCAAGCTGGCGGATGGCACGCTCTGCCACGGTGCGCGGCCGATCATGGCCTGGGCGGTTTCGAACGCAAAGGTCGAGCCCAGGGGCAATGCCATCATCATCACCAAACAGGCGGCGGGCTATCTCAAGATCGACCCGCTGATGGCGCTGCTCAATGCCGTCACGCTGATGAGCCGCAACCCCGAGCCGCCCGGTGGCGGCCGGATGGATGATTTTCTTTCAACCGGGATCATTGCCGTATGAGCATCGCCACAAGACTGCGCGGCATGGCCTACAAGGCCGCAAGCGCGGCTTTTCACTCCCTCACGGGCGTATCGCTGACCGATCTGCGCCTCGGCGCTTTCATGGCAGGCGGGCCGAGCATTGCGGGCCAGAGCGTCTCGATCGATACCGCGCTCCAACTCGACACGGTCTGGGCGTGTATCCGGCTCCTGTCCGAAACCATCGGCTCGATGCCGCTCAAGCTGCACGAGCAGCAGGGCGACGGGCAATCGTCTCTGGCGCGCGATCACCCGCTTTATCGCGTGCTGGCCCGCGCGCCCAATGCCGATATGACGCCGATCGAGTTCTGGTCGTGCATGGCCGCGTGCTGCCTCGCCTGGGGCAATGGGTTCGCCCAGGTCATGCGGCGCAGTGACGGGCAGATCGTGGCGCTCAACCCGCTGCGCCCCGATCGCATGACGGTGCAGCGTGACAGGGCGACCGGCGCCTTGGTCTATCGCTACAGCTATCAGGGCAAAACGCTCATCCTCGATGAGGGCCAGATCTTCCACATCAAGGGTTTCTGTTTCGACGGCCTCATGGGCATCTCGCCCATCACGGCCGGGCGGCAATCCATCGGCGCCGCACTCGCTGCAGAGGAAACGGCGGGGCGCATGTTCCGCAACGGTTTGCTGACGCAAACCTATATCTCTGCCCCCACCTATCTCAGCACGCCGCAGAAAGAGCAGGCCAAGACCATTCTGGCCGATTACTCGGGTGCGATGAACGCGGGCAAGACGCCCCTGCTCGAGGGCGGATGGAAGGTCGAGAGCATCGGGCTCAAGGCCGAAGATATGCAGCTTCTGCAGACCCGCCAGCTGGGCGTTGCGACGCTCTGCCGGTGGTTCGGGGTGCAGCCGGTCATGATCGGGGCCATGGACAAATCCACGGCCTGGGGCACCGGGCTGGAACAAATGAATCTCTGGTTCCTGCAATACGGCCTCATGCCCTGGCTGCAACGCATCGAGCAAGCCGTTGCGCGCTGCCTGCTCTCGCCCGCCGAGCGTGACCGCTATTTCGCCCGGTTCAATGTGGATGCGCTGTTGCGCGGCGATAGCACGGCGCGCGCGGGCTACATGCAAACCGCGCTGCGCTCGGGCTGGATGACCGTCAACGAGGCCCGCGGCAATGACAACCTTGCCCCGATGCCGGGCGGCGATGTGCTCATGGTGCAGGCCCAGATGATCCCGCTTGCCGATATCGGCAAGCCCCGCACCCTGACGGGCTTAGGAGCGCAAGACCCGCCCGCCAGGAATCCAACGCCCGGCAGATCCGGCATCACGGGAGATGACAATGAGTGAATATCTGGCCGCTGCTTTCGAGTGGAAGTTTGCGCCCGACGCGAAAGAGGGCAGCTTCGAGGGCTATGGCAGTGTGTTCGGCCATCAGGACGCGCATGGCGATATCGTCCTGCCCGGTGCCTTTGCCGAGACGCTGGCCGAGCGCAAGGCGCAAGGCCGCGGCATCCCCATGCACGTCATGCACGGGTTTTTCGGCGGTGACGGCCTGCCCGTGGGCGTGTGGGACGATGCCAGCGAAGACGCGCACGGCCTGCATCTGCGCGGGCGTCTGTCTGGCATGGATACCGATTACGGGCGCAGGCTTTACGGTCTGGTCAAGGACGGCGCGCTCGGCGGCCTCTCCATCGGCTTTTCCGTGCGCAAGAACGGGGCAGCCCAGGGCACCGAGCCGGGCGGACCGCGCCGCCATATCAAGGCGGTGGATCTGCACGAAGTCAGCCTCGTGGATGACCCGTCAAATGCGCTCGCCCGCGTGACCGAAATGCGCAGGCGTTTCTATCCGGTGGGGCCATTGACGCCAGTTCATGTGCCGGAGCTGCGTGCTGCCGATCGGGAACTGGTCGAGGTCCTCCGCTCGGGCTTCAGCCTGCCCGACCCGCGTGGGGCCAGTCGATCGGGCTGATCCCGCCCCCAACGAAGCTTTCCATCCATCCAGAACACAAAACAGGGCGCCTCGAGCGCCCTTTTTCATGAGGAAAACCCCATGTCCGATTACGAACAGGCCATTCGCGACCTCAAGAGCGCGACCGATGAAGTCAAGCGTTTCGCCGAAGCTTCGACCACGGAACTACGCAACCTCGGCAAGGTCACGGAAGAAACCAAGGCCAGCGCAGACAAGGCCTTGGCCGAAATGAATGGGCTTTCAGCCCGTCTGGCCGATATCGAGCAGAAAGCCGCCCGCTGTAGCGGCGACGCCGAGAGCAGGTCTCTGAGCCTTGGCGAAGAGTTCATGGCCAGCGATGCGGCACGCGACCTCAAATCTTCATTCCAGGGGCGGATCAGGACCGAGATGGAGCGAAAGGCGCTGACGACAGGGCCTGCGACCATGGGCGCGACGACGTCTGCCGGAACATCCCTCATTCCTGCGATGCGCCTGCCGGGTATCGATATGATCCGCCTGCCGCAACCCACCTTGCGTAGTCTCATCCCCTCCGGAGCGACTTCGTCACCCATTATCGAATTCGTCCGGCAGAAGAGCTTCGACAATAAGGCCACGCCGGTTGCTGAAGGCGCGGCCAAGCCGTATTCGGATATGAGTTTCGAGCTCAGCCGGGCGAATGTCGCGGTCATTGCCCATTTGTTCAAGGCCTCGAAGCAAGCTCTCGACGATGCTCCTGAACTCGTCTCGATCATCAATGCGCAGGGCGTCGCAGGGCTCGAACAGGTCGAGGAATACCAGTTCATGTACGGCGACGGGACCGGGGCGAATATCCTCGGTCTTATGAAGCAGGCTACAGCTTTTGCGGCGCCAGCCGGTCTTGCGGTCCCGGATGCTGCTCTCGATACGATCCGGATGGCCATGCTGCAGGCTTCGCTGTCGCTCTACCCGGCAACCGGCATCGTCCTGCACGAGATCGACTGGTTTCGTATCACCTCCGTCAAGGACGGCATCGGCCGCTATGTCCTCAGCGACCCGCAATCCGTCGCGACGCGGTCCCTGTGGGGTCTGCCGGTTGTCGTCAGCAACACGATCCGACAGGGCGATTTTCTGGTGGGTGCCTTTGCCACCGGTGCGCAGATTTTCGACCGGCAATCCGTCGCGGTCGAGGTTGCCACGGTGGGTGACGACTTCGAGAAGAATATGGTCACCGTTCGTATCGAAGAACGTACCGGCCTCGTCGTTTATCGTCAGCAATCCTTCATCACCGGTACCCTTCCGCCGGATGCCACGGCGGCAAAGAAAGCCTGATCGGGGGCTTCGCCATGACGCTCACCATCCTCGAAAGTCCCGCCCAGGGGCTCGCTCTGGCTTCGCTCGCCGCATTGCGCGAGCAGCTGTCGGGCGAGCCTGCCGCTCAGATCAGCGACCCGGCGCTGAGCGAGTATCTGGCCCAGGCCACGGCGCTCGTTCAATCCACGCTGGGCCGCCCGGTCCTGGCGGGTCTGTATCGCCAGACCCTGCGCGTCGGGGATGGCGAGCGCCGCCTGTCTCTCGCCCTGGCCGTCACGCCGCTGATCTCGATCGGCGACGTGACGCAGGACGGTTTCGCCCTCGATCCCGGGCGGGATGGCTGGGAATCCGGCGCATTGTCCGGCCTGCTCTGCCCGTCGATCCTGCAGGGTGCCTGGTGGTGGCCGGGGCGCTACCGCGTGACCTATCGAGGCGGCTGGATCGTGCCGGGTATGAAAGACGAACAGGGCAATGCTCTGGCCGCGACCGTGCCCGCCGATATCCGCGCCGCCACGCTCTCAACGGCCCGTTCCCTGTTCTACACGACGCAGCGCGGAGATCCGCTCCTGCGTTCGGAAAGCGAGCAGGGTGTGGGCGCGAGCAGCTGGGCCACGCCCGATGCAAGCCTGGGCGGTCTGCCGCCCGACGCCGCCGCCATCCTCGCCCGGTACGCTCAGGCAGGCCTGTCATGAGCCTGGGCGCAAACCGACGCAGGAGGCAGATCCAGCGCGCCGGGCGGGTCATGGTGTTGAGCCGGGTCGATCTGAGCGCAAGCCTGACGGTCCAGGGTTACGCCCCGCCACCTCAGGCCGCCCAGCTGGCCGAGGGTGTGGGCAAGGCCCCGCTCTTGGTCCAGATCACCGCCGATGAAACAAACCGCTCCGGCTATACGCCCCGCAAGGGCGACCAGCTGCGTGACGGGCCGAAAACCTACACCCTGACCGATGCCAGCCCGGTTTACGACCGGGGCACGCTCTGTGGCTGGTCGCTGATCGCCTCGGGAGGCTCCTAATGCTGTCTGAAACCGTCTGGAATGACGCCTTTGCCCGCGCCCAGCTCGTCGCGGAAGAACAGGAGATTCCGCTGGTCGACGTGCTGGAGCAGACACAGGAAGATCGTCCGCCGCTTCATTGGCGCATGGAAGCCCAGGCCAGCCGATCCGACCGGCTCGGCCTGGGCGAAACCGCCATGGAGGAGGAAGGCGAGATCGCGCTGTATCTGACCATGCGTGTGGGCCGGATCTCGACCCCTGATGCGCTCACCTGCTGCACGGCGATGAGTGTCGCGTTCCGCGCGCAATGGGCGAGCGTGCAGCCCTGGCCCGAGGGCCTCTTTTATGACGGTCAGAGCCTCTACCCGCCCGATTCCGACACGACCGGGAACTGGATCAGCATGAGCCTCATGATCCGCTACCGCTATCAGGACCGCCTGACCGGCGCCTGACTTTCCCTGAAAGGTACGAGATGAAATTCTTTCCTCTTGCGGAGACCGCTCCTGGTAGCGGTCTTTTCGAGCTGTTCGGCGCTGCTCTGGACGCGTCCGGCACCTCGCTGGCTCTGAGCAAGGCCCTCGAAACGGTCCCGGTCGGGCTGCGCGTCGCAGTCGCGCCCTACCGGGCCATGAGCGGTATGCCTGCTCCGCTGCCGCCCACGGCCCTCGAGCAGGGCAAGGCTTACGATCTTCTGATCGAGCAGGAAGAAGATCCGGGCGTTTTTGCGTCCGAGGCCCAGATCCTGACGAGCCAGAGCAGCGATGCGGGAGCTATGGCGCTCGCCCTGCAGGTCTTTTTCGGACGTCGCATTGCGCTCACCCCCCATATCGAGACGGTGCAGGAAGCCCCGCCGACCGAAGAGACGACACCGGTGACATCCGCGGTCGGCAGCGCGGTCCAGAGCGGCGGCTCCGGTACCGCGTCGATCAACGCCGTGACCTCTGGCGGTGCGGTCGCAACCTCGGGGGCCACCCAGAGCGCCCCCTCTGGTAGCACCTCTGGCACGAAGGGATCCTGACATGCCGTTTACCGGAGCAACTGCCGGATATCAGGCCGGTGTTCAGGCCAACGATACACGGCTCGCTTTCGCGCGCGAGATCACGTACGGCGTGGCGCCGAGCGGTTCCTATCAGCGCCTGCGTCTGACGGGCGAAAACTTCCGCCGCCAGAAGGCGCGGCAGCGGCCGGAAGAGATCGACCCGCATTGGGAATCGTCGCAAGCCGTCACGACCCAGCAATCTGTGGGCGGCACGCTTTCGGGCGCTCTGTCATTCGGCAGCTATGACGCGCTGTTTGCCTGTGCCTGTGCCGGAACGACGGCCGATCAGGCGGTGCATGTTCCTGCCGGAGTGCCGCTTGCTTTTGGCGTAGAGGACTGGGAAAAAAGAGGCATTGCAGTTGCAACATCTGGCCATCGCCTCTGGGGCGATCTTTCTTCAGCCGGGTTTATTCGCCTCGCCTCAGCTTCAGGCAAGCTGAACAAGGTCACCCCCTATCTGAAAGGGGTTGCTGCAGACTACATTGCCGCGCCCTTCGATATCTTCCCGACCCTTCCCGCTGCTATCAGCGACGGCGCGACGGCGACGGCTTCGGTCATCATCAATGGCTCGACATTCAACAGCCTGACCCTGATCGAGCAGCTGGGCGATGACGTGCTGGTCAGAACGGGCGGCTTCGTCAAACAGATCCAGCTCTCGATCGCTCAGGGGCAGTTCGCCACCTTCTCGGCCGATATGGATTTCCGCGACGAGCAGCATCTGGCGGTATCGCCCGCAACCAATCTTCTCGCCCCGACCGATAGTTTCGTGCTCGATCCCGTATCGGGCTGGGGAGCGATCTGGGTCGACGGCAAAAAGATCGATGCGCCCATTCGCCAGTTTTCCTGCACGCTCACTCGCGACGGGGCCAGTCAGGATTACGCCATGGGCAGTGACAAGGCGGCCGGGCAGCAGCCCGGCAGTTTCACGGCATCGGGCCAGATGCAGCTCTTCTTCCGCGACTTCACCGAGTATCAGCGTTTCCAGGATGACTGGCAGGGGCCGGTGCAGGTGCTCCTGAAAGACCGCAAGGGCAATATCTACGGCCTGACCTTCTTTTCCGCGACACTGCAGAATCCCCAGGTCAATGCCGGGTCCAAAAACAGCACGATCGTCGCGACCTTCGACATCGAGGGCAACCCCCAACCGGGCGGCGGCACCTTTTCGCTGAGCATTTTCCCGGCCTGATCGACCAAGGCTGCGCCCGATCGATGGGCGCAGCACACCTCCGACATTCGTTGAGTGAAAGACAAAGCAATGGCGAAAATCTCCGCCTTTTCCCGCGATGCTGCCCGTATTCGCGAGGGCGAAACCATCGAGGTCGGCCCGAACGGCAATACGTTCCAGATCACGACGCGCGGTTTCACCCCGCGCTATCGCGATGCGCTGTTCAACCGCAAACATGCGGCCGCTGCGCGTCTCAATCGCGCTCTGCAGCCCGGCGCGATCCGGTACACCCCCGAGACTTTACCTCCCACCGAGGATGATCGGGCACAGGGCGAGACCATTGCCGAGCATTGCGTGATCGATGTGAACGGCCTGCAAAACGTTGATGGCTCCGAAATCGGGGTCGATCAGTTTCGCGCGCTGCTCGCGAGCGGTGAGCATCCCATGCTGATCGCCCTGGCCATTTCGGCGGCTGCGCGTGTGGGCGAAGAGCAGGCCGAAGCCCATCGGGAGGCGGTGGGAAACTAACCGAGGCGCTGGCCTGGGAACTCGAATACGGCCAATTTATCGGGCCTGACGAGCTTCCGGCGCACCGCGAATTCGTGCTGGCCAGCCGACCGGTTCTGCCTTCCTGGCTCGATCGGCCATGGCGAGGCTGGCACGATCTGCATCACGATCGCAGCTGGTCTTTCGATCTGGTCGGGGCCGCCATGGGCAAGATCCGGGGTGTGTCCAGACCGGGCGGTATCGCTTGGCAGGCGCTCGATCGCTGGTGCGAGGTCAACGCCGTCTCCGAAGACGATCGCCCATGGATCGAGGCCCAGATCCGCGCCATGGACACCGTTTTTCTCGCGCATCGAAACCGCAGGATCAGCGAAGAGATCGCGCGATTCCTAAAGGGATGACCCATGGCCAGAGCCGAAACCTTCAGCCGGTCGCTGCGGCTTTTTGTCGATCGTACGCTCTCGCCCGAGGCCTTGCGTGCCGAAATGGCGCGCAGGGCGATCGCTGCGCGAGATGAGCTGATCGCTCGCGGTGAGGCGCCGCCTAGCTGGCGGCGCTATGTGGATGGCAAGGCGGATGCGCCCGAAACCAGTGTGCGTCTGGATGGGGCCATTCTCTATCGCTTCAATCTCACCGGGGAGGCTGCGCAAGCAGGGCTCGACCTGTGCCGGTCGATATCGCCCACCCGGAGCGGAAAGTTCCGTGATTCATGGGTGGTCCTCTGCGATGACAAGCTCTGGAAGCAGCCGCTCAAGGATCTGCCAGCTAGTGCCACGATCCTGATCGTCAACCCGCTCCCCTACGCGCGCAAGATCGAAACCGGCGCGCTCGAGCCGCGCATCCGGCGTAATCAGATCGAGCGTGTGCGTCAGGGCCTGATGCGTCGGTTCCCTACCCTTAATTTCGGCAAGCTCTTCGTCCGGCTGGGCGGCGGCATTGCCCCCCAGGCCCCCTATCTCCTGCGCGGCGCATCAGGTGAGCGCAGGACGCACGCGGGTACCTTCATGACCTATCCGGCGCTGGAGATAACCGGCAGATCATAACAACAGGTTGAGGAATGATCAGCCTTTGATCTCATGACAGTTTACCATCGCGCTGGCATCCATCTCGCTTGAGAACATCGCATCATCGCCCTTGGTCCACCAGACATACTCGGCGGCAGCATATTTTGCCCCACTACCTGCGATGACGTTGGTGAACACCTGTGTTTTGCTGTCGATTGCGAGAACAGCCAAGCTGATGTCACCAGCATTGATATAGCTGACCTTAACGAGCTTTTCCGAGAGCATGCCGCGCAGCTTAGCGGAGCTGGCACCTTTCTTTGCTTTGCAGCTGTAGGTAACAACTTGACGCTGAATGTCTGTTGAGGCCGCAAGCGGTATAGCAAGAGACGAGGCTCTCTCAGCGCGCGCGGACGACAAGGTTGGCAGCGTAGCTAAAGCAATCGTCGCGCATGCCAGTCTTCCGAACATGTCCTCATTCCTTCCCGATAGTCCGACGCCACTCGTCAAGGACTCATTCGAGATTCCTGTCTCAGAACCGAGGCGGAATTTTGACGCGTGATCCAGCGCGAATCCGGATCCATCTTCTTCTTCGTTTGGAGTCCGCCATGGCTACGACCATCTCTGAGCTTTACGTTACTTTTGCGAGCAATCTTGCAAAAGCGCAGGACGATGCGGCGTCTCTGATCAAGCTGGGCGATGCGGCAGAGGCGGCAGACAGCAAGGTTACAAGGCTCGGTCGTAACGGTGCATCGGTAGCCAGGCAGTTCGACGAGACGACGCGCGCAGAGGCCAAGCTGAGCAGCGAGATCCGCCAGCGCACGGCCAATATCGAGGCGCTGCAGAAATCCCTCGCGGCCGGTGAAATCACGCAGGAGCAATATGCCGGATCTCTGGCGGGGATCGCCAGATCGGCCGGAGCGCAGAAAGAGAAATTCGACGCCGCAACAGGAGCCAGCAGGCAGCATAATGCCGCTTTGGCCGAGGGCTCGACGGCCGCACGGCTGTCCAGTTATCAGATCGGTATCCTGGCCGGTGAGGCGCATAAATTCGCCGACCAGGTCATTGCCGGTGGTGGCGCCATGAAAGCTGCGTTCTACCAGGTGCCGAACATGGTCACGGTCATGGGCGGCTTTGGCAATGCCATGCGTATCGTGGGCGGGCTCCTGACCGGTCCGGTCGGGATTGCGGCCCTTGCCGTTGGGGCCGGTGCGGCCATCTACAAAATGGGCAGCATGGCTGAGTCCGAAGAGGCCCATCTGGCGGCGCTTGAGCAGACCCTGCGCGCCACGCGCGGCGATTACGCGGCCATGGCAGGCGCGGCCGAGGATGCCGCGCGGCGTATCTCCCTCAAGAGCGGCGTTTCGCTGACGGATAGCCGTTCCGTGACGTCGATTTTTGCCTCTGTCCCCTCTATCAGCGGCGGCAATCTGGATGCGCTCGCCACCACGGCGCGCAACCTGGCCACGGTCCTTGGCAAGGAAGTGCCGGAAGCCGCCAGGGACATGGCATCCGCATTTGCAGATCCCGCCAAGGCGGCGGAGGATTTCGCCCAGAAAGGTTTGCTGGGCGTCCATGAGGGGCTGGTGCAACAGGTGCGCGATCTGCAGAACAGCGGCGATCGCATGGGCGCCTGGTCCTTGCTCATGGGCCAGGTCGGCAAGGCCACGGCCCATGCCGCCGAACAGGGCGTCACGCCCTTTCACAAGGCGCTGACCGATCTTTCCTCGGCATGGCACGCCCCGATCGAGGGCGCCAAATCCTTCGCCTCCTGGATCGGCGACGGGATCGTCGCAGGCGCGACCAAAGGGATCAACGCGCTTACCCGGATGGGCGAGAACATCCGCAAGGCCAGTTCCGAGCCCGACCCGATGGAAGCCTATTACCCGGAACTGAGGCAGGCGCGCCTGCAGCGTGAGGGGGGCGCCGCTGCGGTATCGAAAAGCATCGACACCATCGGCGCGGGGCTCGGCGCGAGTAACGATGTGCTCGCGCTCGCCCATCGCATTCAGCCGATCGAAAGCGCAGCCGGGCAATACGATGCCCAGGGCCAGGTCGTGCAGTCTTCTGCCGGCGCGCTGGGGGCGATGCAGGTCATGCCCGGGAGTGCCAATGGCAATGATTTGCGCACCACATCGGGCAACGTCACGGCGGGCGTGCAGCTGCTCATGCGGCTTTACAGCAAGTATGACGGCAATCAGGCGCTCGTCGCCATGGCCTATAATTGGGGCGAGGGCAATGTCGATCAGTATCTGTCCGGCAAGGTTGCCAGCCCCCCGAAGAGCGTTGCGGAGTACGCGCAAAAGGCAACAGGGGGCGAGGTCTATGGCACCCAGGCGCTCGCCGCACGCCAGAACCGTGTCGATGATCAGCTGCGCGGCAGTGATGGCAGTATCGCTGCCCAGATCCGCGAGCGTGAGCAGGCAATCACCGCCCTGACCACGGCCCAGAAGGCCCTGAATGACCTGCATAGCGCGGGCAAGGTGTCGGATGCGGATTATGCCACCCAGACCGGCGTGCTGACGGACAAGATCAACGGGCAGCGCGGTGCCATCAACGAATTGCGCGATCCGTTGCAGGCACTTGCCCATCAGCAGGATCTCGCGGCCCAGAGCGCCAAGACATACTCGGCGGCCGAAGCCTCTATGGTCCAGGTACGCCAGCAGGTCGAGGAAGTCGCCCGACGCATGGGGCAGGAACACGCCACGGCCGCCCAGCTGGCCGAGGCCGAAGCCCGTCAACAGGCAATCCTGACAGGCCAGTTCAATCAGTCTGTGGCGGCGATCAACGAGCGCAGCCAGGCCGAGCAGGATCTGCTTGCGGGCTATGACGCGTCCAAGGGCTCACTCGCGCAGTATCAGCAGGCCATGCAGGCCGCCGAGAAAGTGCGCGCGACCTCGACCGAAGGCACGGCCGAGCAGGCGCGCCAATTGGAGATCATGACCAACAGCATGAAGGCCGCCACGGCCTCGCAGGTCGATATGGCCAATGCGGGCAAGCTCTACAGCCAGTCGCTGGATCTGGAGGTGAT
Source organism: Asaia sp. VD9 (assembly GCF_037150015.1). Classification (NCBI taxonomy): domain Bacteria; kingdom Pseudomonadati; phylum Pseudomonadota; class Alphaproteobacteria; order Acetobacterales; family Acetobacteraceae; genus Asaia; species Asaia sp. VD9. Next base: position 23,463 of record NZ_JBBCQM010000003.1, read on the forward strand.
CAAGGCCCAGACGGCGGCGATCGGCCAGAACAGCGATGCCGTCTCGGTCCAGATTGCCGTCATGAAAGAACGCAACCGCATTCTGGAAGCGGGCGGCGACGTCACCTCGAAAACGAACCAGGCCTATCTCGACAATGTGGCGGCGATCCAGACCGCGACCAATGCCTATCAGCATCAGAAATCGGCGCTCGACGAGCTGACGGGAAGCATGGAGGGTATTTTTGGCACCATGACGAACAGCGTGACGCAGGCTTTCGTGCAGGGGGGCAAGGGCGCGGTGAGCTTCGGCTCGATCCTGTCCGGTCTGCAGACGCAGGTGGTGGGGCTGGTGGGCAAGCTCGGCCTGATGAACCCGGCCATGAATGCCCTGGATGGTGGAAGCCGCAACACGTTCTCGAGCCTCTCCGATGCCCTCGCGTCGGGCGGGTCGGTGGGGGGCGGTGCGGGCAAGGCGGGCAGCGTGTCCATTCCCGGCGCTGGCACCGCCGCAAGCAGCGTCGCCAGTTCGAGCAGCTGGCTTTCCAGCGCGCTCGGAACGAAACTCTTCGGCACGGCGACTGTGGGCAATATGCTCGGCGGGATCGGTGGCGGCATGGGCCTCGGCTCGGCGCTCGGCAATATCGGTGGGGGCACCTATGGTCTGCTCGGCTCGGGCGCCGGGGCGGCGCTCGGCGCCGGTCTGGGCTCGATCATCCCTGGCATCGGCACGCTTCTCGGCGGTCTGATCGGTGGCGGGGCCGGTGGTCTTCTGGGCGGGCTCTTCGGGCACAAAAAGAACCCCTACACCATCGATCAGGTTCTGCTCGAGGGCGATCAGTTCAGCATCGGCAAGACCTGGAACCAGAAGCAGACCGACACCATCACCGCCCAGCTCAAGGCCGATATCGCGAGCCTGAATACGATGATGAGCAGCATGGGGCTCAAGGCCGGGAATGCCTATCTCGGCACGGTGCGCGACGATCCGAATAACAAAGACCCGGATCAGCGTTCGGTGAGCCTCAAGGATCTGCTGGGTGGCGTGCAGCTGCGCAGCGACGACAATGCGACATTCAGCCAGGCACTCGCCCAGGGAATGCCCGCCAGTTTCGACAGCGTGGCCGCGTTCCAGACGGCCGTGACGCAGCTCAAGGGAATGGCCGATACGGTGGATGCGCTGGGCGTTGCCGTCTCGAAATTCAACAGCGACGGCACGGTGACCGTGTCGGGCTTTACCGAGGCCACGGGGGATCTGCGCACCGCGCTCGATACCATGCTCAACGGCAAGACGGTGTCGACCAGCGATCTGCAATCCCAGGTGGCCACCATTACCGAATTCGTCAGCAACACCATGCCCAATCTGATGAAAGCGACGGTCGACGGACAGCAAAGCTGGGTCGAGCAGATGGAGGCGCTCAAAAAGACCTATGCAGACGCGGCAAGTCAGGCCGGTTCCTACGGGCTCGACGGCAAGGCGCTCAACGACAAGTTCAGCGCGCTCTATCGGGAAGGGTACGAGCAGAACATGCGCAGCCTGAGCGAGAGCGGGCAATCGGTGAAAGCCCGGCTTCTGGCAGCCCAGGGCGATCAGCAGGGCGCCGATCTGCTCGATTTCGATCTCTCGGCGTCCCAGCAAAAGCGTCAGCTCGCCGAAAGCTGGAAGGGCTTTCTCGGCGAGGCCTATACGGGGAACCAGACCTATCTCGACCAGGCGACCGCGCTCGAAAAGACCCTCGCGGCCGAGCGTCTCGCCATCCAGAAAAGCTACGCCGACAAGGCCGCCGCCGCTGCCAAGGCAGAGGCCGACGCCAAGACGCAGGCGATCGAGGCCATGCGCCAGGAACATCTGCGCGCGGCGGACGAAGCACGGCAGCAGCGCGACCAGGTAGCCAACACGGTGGCGTCGGTCATCGGCAATCTGGTCGATTTTGCCAACGGGCTCAATCTGTCGAGCTACTCGCCTCTTTCGGCCGAGGCGCAATACCGGGCGGCCAATGACAATTTCCGATCGGTTGCGAGCAAGGCCCAGCAAGGCGATTACGAGGCGGTGCAATCCCTGCGCAGCACGGCAGAGGCGTTTCTCGCCCAGAGCCAGAACTATAACGGCTCGGGGCGGGAATACGCGGTGGACTTCAACGCCGTCCAGCAGCTGTTGCAGACGGTGGGAACGCTGAAGCCGAACGTCCTCACGGACTCAGCGTTCAAGACGACAGTGGATGGCAGCACGCAATCCCTCTCCGGCGCGCTCTACAAGCTGCTGGAGACGGCGAACAAGCAGCTTGACATCGCCAATCGGCAACTCGCCGAGCAGCGGCATCAGGCTCAAGGCAGGGCGGCATGAACGGGCCGCTCTTTCATACGGTCGAGATCGATGCGGAGCGCCCGCTCGCGGTGGCCTTCGACCGGGGCTACGGCACACGCGCCGCTGGAACCCTCACGCTTCTGCCGTTCCGGCGCAGTATCATCGACACGCTGCGCCTGTCCGATGGGGGCTATGTCGATGAACACGGAACGCCCTATCCGCCCTTGCTGACCGATGCTTTCTCGATCGATCGGCGGCTTGATCTCTCGCCAGCCTCGCCCTCGGTGCGCGAGAGCTGGGGGGCGATCACCCTCGCCAATCCCGATGGACGGTACGACGCCCTGATTCGCGATCGCGTCATCGACCGGATGCCCATTCGTATCAAGGCGGGCAGCAAGATGCATGACCAGGCGCGCCAGATCGATCTCGACCCGCCAGGCTCTGCCCTCACCCCCGTATTCAGCGGGCTGGGCAGTCCCTGGCAGCCTGATCGGCTTGGCGTGCAGATCGCGCTGCGCGAGGTGTCGGGCTGGCTCGATGAAATCATGATGCCAGTCGGCAGCTATGCCGGTTCGGGCCGGTTCGGCGGAGATAGCAACGTCAAGGGGCGCTCGATGCCCCGTCTGCGCGGTACCGCGCTCAATCTGACGCCGGTGCTGATCGATACGGTCAATCTCGTTTATCAGATCAGCGACGGGCCGGGTTCGGTCACGACGCTCTATGAAGGTGGTTTTGCCGGGGGCATCGCTTATGCCGGTCCCGTGGCCGATCTCTATGGAGCGCCCCCGGCGCCGGGCACCTGGCAGATGCAAAGCAGTTCGTCCGGTCTGTTCGTGCGTCTCGGCACGAAGCCGGTCTATGCGATCACGGTCGATGCGGTCGGCAATTTCCCCTCCGGGGCTGCACCGCGCACGCTCCTGCCGTTGCGGCGCCAGATGCTGATCGAGGATCTGACCATGCCGGGACACTGGCTGTCCGGCTCATGGGAGGATACGCGCGAGGCGGGCTGGTATTGGGATGGCAGCCAGGCCGTGACAGGGCGGCAGGTTGTCAACGCCTGGCTTTCGGGTCTGGGCATCCGGCTTGTGCCGAGCCATGAGGGCACACTCGCCCCCGTGGCCCTGCAGATGCCGGGCGCAGCGCCCGATCGCCGGTTCACCTCAGACCATGTGACGGCGCTCGCAGGGCTGACGCTCGATGCCGGGCTCGCCCCGCCGCCTTATCGGTGGCGGATCGGCTATGCGCATAACCACACCCTGCAACAGGGCGGCAGTGGCCTGCATCCGCGCATCACGGCCGAGCGTCAGAGCTTCGTACTGCAGGAAGACCGCGTGGCGAGCTGGTATCTGCCCGCCATCAAGCTGCGCTATCGCCAGTCCAGCGATCTGCCAGTCATCCCGACCGCGCTTGTGAACGAGCCGGATGCCCATGGCGTTGCGGATGCGCATGGCGCGCTCTGGGGAACCGAGCGCCATCTCTGGAGCGTCACGCTTCCCCGAAGCCTCGCGGGCGGGATCGATCTGGGGCAGGCCCCGCGCCTGGTGCTGCCCGCCCCCGGCCTGCGCCAGGGGGCGACCGGCCTCGTGGTGGGCGAGCAGATCCGCTCGGCCGAGGCAACCGTGACCCTGACCGTTCTGGTCTAGGGCCACCCCAAAACACCGACACTGCAAACGATTGGAGAATCGGCCATGGCCGAGGCCTGGACCTGCGCGTTCGGCGCGGAAAACGCGCTGATGGGCGCGCGCCTTCAGGGCAACGCACAGCTGCCCGAACTGCCCCTGGAGAACTTGCAAAACGACCAGGGCGCCCCCTCGGCGGCCTGGCGCGTCTCGGGCAAGCAAGCCTATCTCATCGCCTATCTGCCACGGCCCATCCTGTGCCGGGGCTTTTCGTATCATCGCACCAATCTCACGGCAGGCGCCCAATACTCGCTGGTTGCGCGCAACGGTTCCAATCCGGTGTTTCTGAGCGGGATGCAGGCGGCCAACACGGCATCGGGGCAGTTCCTGGTCGTGTTTCCGAGCGAGATGGCCATTACCCAGATCGATATCGCGCTCACCGATCAGGGCAATCCTGACGGCTTTTTGTCCCTCCCGCTCGCCTATCTCGGGCCGCTCTGGCAGCCCGCGCGCAATATGAGCTGGCAGGGCAGCGAAGGCCGCCAGAATACGATCGATGAGGCCACGAGCCTGTCGGGGGTCGAGTACCCCACACTGCGCTATCGCCAGCGCGTGCTGACCATCGATCACCAGTCGCTCGGCGCAGACGAACTGCCGATGATCCGCGCGATCGGCGCCACGGCCGCGACCGGCCGCAATATCCTGTTCGTGCCCGATCTTTCGGCACCCGACCGTAACAGCGCCATGGTTTTCGGTCGGCTGACGCCGGGCGACGTGACCTGTCCTGCAGGCGCTGCCGATCGGCGCGCCACGACCATGACCATCAGGGAGCGCCTGTGATGCCCAAACTCGCCTCTTTCGTGCTCGAGGCCTCGAATAATCCGGGAACCGGCCCCTTTGCCCTGAGCGGTGCGCCAGCCGGTCGGCGCGGGTGGAGCGGCGCGTTTGAGGATGGCGAGGTCTATTACTGCGCCGATGACGGTACGCAGGCCGAATGGGGGATCGGGCGGCTCACGCATGGCACGCCCGCCGTCATCACGCGCGACAAGGTGCTGGGCACGACGCAGGACCGGACGGACAGGCTTAATTTCACGGGGCTGGTCTATGTCTATTCCGACCTGCCCGCCGAGGCCGTACCCCCGCCCGTTACGCAGGGGATCAAGACTCTGCCTGAATCGGTCTGGACCAGTGCCCTGCAGACGCTGGGAAGCCTGGACGTGACGGCGAGCGGCACGACGCTCCGGGCCGAATTCGCGGCCAATCTGCAAGTCGTACCGGATGCCACAGCCTCCGGCTCGTGGCTGGCCGTGCGCACGGTCATCGGAATCTGGACGGTGGATGCGCAGGGCAACAGCCCGGCCCAGCCCATGGCCGCGACAGGGGCGAACACGCGGATCGATCGGTCTTACGCCCAGACCGTCACAGCGCGGTTCATGGCCACGAATCTGACACCCGGCACGAAGCTGCGGATCGGAGCGAGCGTGCAGGTGATCACGGGGAGCCAGGGCAGCACGCCTCTGACTCTCAAGATGACCGATGCGGCCTTCACCTGGATCTCGGTCTGACTGGCAGGAATGAGGACACCCATCATGAGAGTGCAGGAAACCTGCCTCGGCGCAGCGCTGGCCCTATGGGCCTGCCTGCTTTTGGCGTTGCCTCCGGCGGATCTGACATGGCCCGGCCTTGGGGCGTTGCTCGCCATTCTGCCCCGCGCCGATGATCCGGCGCTGGTCTATGCGTTGCTGGCCTGGCTGACGGGCGGGGCGCAGATCGTGGGGGCAGTGTGCAATTACCGCCCGCTGCGCAGGGCCGCCGCCATTGCGGCCTTTACGGCCTGGGCGTTTATCGCCTGCGGGCTGATCGCCCCGGCTGCCTTGGTGCCCGCGATCGCGGCCTATGGCGCGCTTGCGCTGCTCAATGTGCGGGCAGCGCTGGGGAGAATGGGCAATGCCTGAGAACCTCACCCCGCAGCCCTGGTGGGTCGCGGTGATCGGCGGGCTGCTCTTTACCATCCGCTGGCTGATCGGTTTCGGTGCATCGAGCGCGAAAGCCACCATCGCGTCGCAGCAGGAGGAGATCGACCGGCTGAATGCCCGCGTGGATAATCTAGAGGCAAGGGAGAAGGTCAATCTCGAGCTGATCGAGGAATTGCGAGAGCAGAATGGATTGCTGCGAGAGGCCCTTCGTCGAGCCGATTCGGTGGCGGCCCGATAGGCCGAAATTAGGGGAAATAGGCCTGTCTGGTCTTGACCGGCTATCGTCGGATAGCGGAAGTTACTTTCGATCTGCGGAAGCAGCATAGTTGCGAGGGTACCGTATGTGCGAGCAAGAGAAAAGGATCGGCGAGCGGGCTCGTGAGTCGGTTCCGGGATGGATAACAGCGAATACCCTTGGCAATCTGACAGAGGTTGCAGCCTATCGTTACGCGGCGAATACATGCAGGAATTCTACTCGCTCACTCGCATTCGACAGTAATGAGAAATTGTGGAGTGCGATTTTCGAAGAGTCTATCGCTACAGAAAATTGCAAGGTCGAATTGCAGGGATTCTGTCTAACAGAATGGTTACCACTGCGGCCGGGGCGGTTCCACACTGATCAGGCACGTTCTGCTCGGGATTGGGCGATACGAAATTCCTATATCCGCGAAGATGACGAAAATGCGCCCCGCGCGTTACGTCGCGCGGTTGGTGATGTCAGTAGTGGCAAAGGCATGCGCATCTTTGACCCAAACGGCAAGATGACCATGGTAGATGGTGGTATAGGGTGTGTACGCCTGAAATCCCTGCCAAACCGCGACACATATCGTTGGCCATTTGGAGCAAGTAGTTCGATGGTCGCGCATGAAGGAGTTTTGGTTGCGCTAAGTGATTTCGATCACGACAGACTGATCGGAGATGTACGCCATTTCGGGGGACTCCGCGGCACCTTACAGGGTACATTGCGAATCGTCCCTCGTCACGACGTCACCGAAACAATGTTTGGCCAAGGAATTCCACAAGTATACATTGATGTTGAGAAATTCGAGCCCGAGCCTTCGCGGGAAATAAATCCCATTGAAGTAACTGCGGCGGTGACATTCACATCACCAGGAACACGAAGTTCGAAGCTGAACGTCAGTTATGTTACATTCAATGTTGCGAAAAGTGGTGAGCTCAAACGAGCTGTTGACTGGCTCGAGCAAATCTATGTCCGCGACGCATATGGCGGTATCATTGTGACAGATTTCGATGAACAGACCGCCCGTTTCGATAGGGTAAGGTTCAGTCTCAGCAAGTTACTTAATGGTTTGGTTTCTCGCGCCGATATCCAGTCCGTAGAGAATCACCTTGGCATGCACGGCGAGTTAGCGGAGACACTCTCTCGGAGAAACATCGTTGTGTATGGCGATGTCTACGGTGATATTTACTCTGCGGAGCAGGCTGGTGCGATGGGACCTAATGCGTCAGTTTCCGATACTAGTATCACAATTAATCGGAAATTGGACCAGTGAGGTAATTAATGATGCCGCATCTTGAGCTGTCGGATACAGTAGCGTCGGCGAGCCCTAAGCGCAAAATATATCGTCATGATGGTACGAAAAGTAATTTAACAGTTCCCAAATGCATTGGGGGCGTAGCGAGTTCCAGAGAGGCCAACTGAGTGTTGAGGGCTATCTGGACCATAGAGTTTATTATAATTGGCATGTAATCAATCTACGACAAAACATGTCATTATATTTTTTCTAATCAGGAGACTTATGGTGAGCAATAACATCTTTAACACTGGCGTTGCTGGTGCCGTTGGGCCTAGCGCACAAGCATCTAACGTGACGATCAACCAAAATTATGGAACGATGTTTTCTGGAATAGATATGCTAACGCTCGCCCCACAACTAGATAAACTGAAGGAAAATCTAATAACTGAGGCGAAAAGTACGGAGCAATTACTTGCTGTTGCCGCAATTTCAGGTGCCTGTGATGCCGCCAAAAGCAACCAACCGTCAGTTGTTGGCGAGAAATTGAAGGGGCTAGGTAATTGGGTTTTGGATGCTGCAACAAAGATCGGCTGTACGGTCGCCGCCGAAGCTATTAAGAAAGCCAGTGGGTTTTAGGTTTATCAGTCTAATCTTCCTTTTGACGCACTTGTTTCGAACAGATCTGATGAGCAGTCCTATCCTAGGCTCCCGTTTTCAGTGAGATGAAATTAAAATAATGTTTTCGTGCGGATATATATGTCCGCTTTGAAGAAAATTAATCACCTACCTAAGCGACTGGTATGAGGCGGGAACGGTCGGTCGTTACGCTTCCCGTTCCTCCTCACCCGGAAGCGCCATCCCTACACAACCCTCTGATCACCAGCATAATGGCCGCACGTTCGCAGGATGATCCAGCAGGCGATAGTCCACCATCGAGAGCCAACGTGGCGAGGCCGTGAACAGCGGCCCAGCAGGCGAGTGTCGCGGCCTCCAGGTTATCGGGTGCGACCTGCTGGACCCGTCGGACCATAACGCCATATGCATTGTCTTCGACAGGTGGGGGCCCGCCATCATGTCCGGCGAACATCAGGCGGAAAAGCTGAGGCTGTTTCCGGGCGAAAGCGACATAGGCCTCGCCCTGTGCGAGCAGGGCCTTTTGGGCATCCGGCTGTTGATCTGCGGCCAGCAATACTACGCGAAGCGTCTCGAAGCCATGCAGGGCTACAGCGGCCAGAAGAGCCTCCTTGTCTCGAAAATGTCGGTAGGGCGCCATAGCTGACACGCCAGCTTTGCGAGCTACGGCGCGCAGCCCCACTGCCTCTCCTCGCTCGAGAGACGCCAAAGCTGCGGCGACAAGGCGTGTCCGCAGATCGCTGGAAACGGAATCATTCATGTTTACAATGTACACCAAACTCAATACGCTTACATTGTAAACGCCATGGAGCTGCATCATGCAAGCCGCAATCAACCGCCAATCCGTTGACCTTTCTGCGTATCCCGATCTCGTGATGATCATGCTCGGTTTTCGGATGCGAGGCTGGCGCAGCCTGCTTGCGATGCGACGGATCGGGCAGGGATTGGCGCAAATTGCTCGTGATCGCCCAGATGGTCTGCTCGCTGACGAGGGCCTGAGGTTCAGTTTGACGCATATCGGCTTTCGTCAATACTGGCGCGATATGGACGCGCTCGAGCGTTTTACGCGCAGCGAACCGCATGCCGACTGGTGGCGCCGTATACGAGAGATGACGGCGGGTGCGGGTTTTTGGCATGAAACCTATCACGCCCGTGGCGGTATCGAGGCCGTATACGTCGGGATGGATCAACCTGTTGGCTTGCAGCATTTCGCCCCTGAGAGAAGCCCAACGGGGCCTTTCGCTTCGGCTCGGTCAAGAATTCAAGGGGGCGCTGCAAACGCACCAGCGCAGCGCTCGCTTGAACCAGTGGAGTGAATGCGCTCTGGTATCCCTAATATCGACCTGAATCTGTTCGGCTGACCGCAACAGCCGACGATGATCTTGACCCAAGCCGCCCAACCCGGGCGGCTTTTTTCGTTTTGGAGACATGATTGATGACACCTTCATTGGAAATCGCTCTGGCGCTTCTGCGTCGGGACGATATCGAGGGGCTGCGTCTTGCGCCCTATCTCTGCCCGGCCGGGTATTGGACCATCGGAATCGGAAATCGCTTCCTCGGTGATGGCTCGCCCGTCACGGCTGTCACGAAACCCGTTACAGAAACCGAGGCGCTCGATCTTACAGGCAAAACGCTGGCCGGGCTGCGCAAGACATTGCTCGAAGCGGTGCATGTCCCGCTGGCTCCGTGGCAGGAGGGGGCGCTCCTGTCGTGGCAGTTCAATGTGGGCAGTGCCGCCATGCGTAGCTCTACGCTTGTCTCGCTTCTGAACAGGGGGCTCTACGCGGCGGCGGGACAACAGCTTTTACGCTGGGACAAAGCCACGGTGAATGGCCGCCTTATCGTGCTGCCTGGCCTTCAGCGCCGCCGCCGTATCGAGCTTTCTGTTTATCAGGGCCGCCCTGCTGCGGGTGTGCCGTTTACGGTCTGACTAACCGTCTCTCTTCTTTCCTACAATCGAATATGAGGACACACTGCCATGACATTGGACTGGCAAAGCCTTTACGCGTCCGTACTCCCGTTTATTCCGGCTGAGATCTCGGCCGATATGACATTGGTTGGGACTTTTCTCGTCTCGCTTTGCGCGGTAATCGCCCGATTCTGGCCACGCCCTGCTACAGGATCGAGATGGTTGATCGTCTATCGCCTGGTGAACTGCATCGGGATGAACGGAAGACACGCCGCGAATGCAGATGACAGCCGGAGAGGTTCTTAGGCGTCACTGTCTTCAGTTCGCGGGAGGGGACGCAGGATTTGTTCCAAGCCCCAATATGGTCAGCCGACGTATGGCTTCCGATCTTGACGGAAGATCAGGCTGCAGACGCCGCCATTCGTCCACCGAAGATATAAAACTCTTCGAGGCGACAAGCTGGATGCGCTGATCTTGCTTCTCATCATTCATATTCGAGCGATAGCGTAAAACTTCATATGCGCAAAGTGTGTAAGATATGTTGTGCAGATGAGTAAGATGTGTAAGTTGAGTGTTCGGACCTGAGGATTGCAGCCTCAGGCCCGAACTAACCTCCAGCAGGGATCACCCCCCATGCCACAGGCTGATGCCTCTCCTAGCACGTCTCGACGTGCTGTTCTCTCTCAACTTGCTGCTGTGCCACTTGTCGGCCCAATCGCCGCATTCATTCCAGCCGCGCAGGCACTAGGCGAGGCCGATGCCACGCTATTGGGGCATATCGCTCGCGCTATCGAAACGCATCGGGTCATGAATGACCGAACGCACAAATCTACTGATGAGGAATACCTCGCTCTCTTGGACGAGTTCGACAGTCAGCTGGATGACCTGGCCGAGATCCGGGCCGTCACGCCCACGGGGCTTGGGGCCAAAGCATGCCTCATCCAGCTGTATCTCCCCTCCTATTTCCACGCGTTTGAGGTGGACGAGCGCAGCCCGGAAATCCGTCTCCTCTTCAGTTTCATCCAAGACGCCACCTTCTTCGCACAAAGGAATGCCGTATGAATGAGATGCTTATCCCCCTCAGCTTCGAGGGCAGGGAAATCCGTGTGGTTACGATCGGTGGCGAGCCGTTCTTTGTCGGCAGGGATGTGGCCGAGCGGCTGGGCTATGCCAATGCGACAGATGCGCTGGCCAAGCATTGCCGTGGGGTCGCGAAACGCTACCCCATCGTCGACGCGCTCGGACGGACACAGGATGTCCGTGTTCTGTCAGAGCCCGATGTGTTGCGGCTGATCGTGCGTAGCAAGCGCCCCGAGGCCGAACGCTTCGAGCGCTGGGTGTTCGAGGAAGTCCTGCCCGCCATACGCAAGACCGGCGGCTACATGACGGCTGCACCGGAGGAAACGCCCGAGGCCCTTGCCGCCCGCGCTCTGGCCGTGTTGCAGGCCACGGTGACAAGGCAGAAAGCCGCCCTGGCGGAAACCCTGCCCAAAGCGGAGGTGTACGATCGGCTGGTGAATGCCGAGGGCAGTCTGTGCATCACCGCTGCCGCCAAGAACCTCCATATGCGCCCCAAGGCCCTGTTCGACTGGCTGGCGCATAATGGCTGGATCTACCGCCGCCCCGGCGCCGATCACTGGCTGGGCTATCAGGCCCACACGTCCAATGGCGATCTGGACCACAAGATCACCACCGTTACCCGTCCCGACGGCTCGGAAAAGGTGACAGAGCAGGTGCGTATTACTGCCAAGGGCCTCGCCAGACTCGAAAAGCTGATGCCTGAGCGGCTGCATAGCGTGGCGTGAAAGGGAAGGGGTTGCCTGTGATCTTCTCAGCTTACGGGATCTACCCCTAGTCGCGCTGTCAGGGCGGACCATTCAGGCGGTTTGAGCAAATCCGCCAGAGTCTGTGCGTCCAGAACAGCCATGAACGCGCCGAGCGCGTCGCCTAGCAAGGTCTGAAGGCGACACGCCCCCGTCAGCAAGCAGCTTTGACCCGTCTGGAAACAGGCCACCAGCGCCATGTCCTCTTCGGTAAAGCGCACAAGATCGCCCAAGCCTATTTCGGCAGGCGGGCGGGCAAGCACGAGCCCTCCGCCCCGTCCGCGCATAGTGGTGACAAAACCACCCTGGCCAAGGCGATGCACGATCTTGACCAGATGATTTTCCGAGATGCCGTAGCGTTCAGCAATCTCGTGGATCGACACGCGTCGGTCCTGATTGAGGCCAAGGTAGAGCAGCACGCGCAAGGCGTAATCTGTATGAAGGGTCAAACGCATACGAAAAGATGTAGCAGATTTGCATCTTTCGTGCATCAAGCCTAAAAGATGTGAAAGATATACATCTTATAGGAGTCGCAAGATGACCCAACCACTCGAATCCGGCACCGTCGAAATCGTCAAAGCGACGATCCCCGCGCTCGAGGCGCATGGCCTGGCGATCACCACAACGATGTACGCTTCTCTCATGCGCGATCCTGCCATAGCGGCCATGTTCAATCAGACCGATCAGGCCAATGGGCGCCAGCCCCATGCCCTTGCTGCCGCGGTTCTGGCCTATGCACGTCATATCGATCATCCCGAGAAGCTTGAGTCAGCCCTCAATCTCATCGTTGAGCGGCATGTCGCGGTTATCGTCAAACCCGAGCAATACCCGGTTGTTGGTAAGGCCCTTCTCGGGGCGATCAAGACCGTTCTGGGAAACGCAGCGACACCTGAAATCATGCATGCGTGGGGCGATGCCTATCGCTTTCTTGCTGATGTGCTCATCGCCCGTGAAGCCAGCGTCTATGAGGAACGGTCAGCTGTCCCGGGTGGCTGGCGCGAGTGGCGGGAATTCCGTGTTGAGAAGCGCATTCGGGAAAGCGAAACCGTCACCTCCTTCTGGCTTGTTCCAATCGATAAGAAGCCGGTTCTGCGCCACGAGCCGGGTCAGTTTCTGACCTTTCGCCTCGATCGGGACGGTCTCAACACGCGACGTAGCTACAGCATTTCCAGCGCGCCTAACGAGATGGGCTACCGGATCTCGGTCAAGCGCGATCCGAAGGGGCTCGTGTCGCGGTGGTTTCATGACCAGCTGAATGTTGGAGACATCCTGAACGTTACCCCGCCTTCCGGCGATTTCACTCTGGTCGAGCTCGGTGCGTCTCCTGCCGTTCTGGTTAGCGCAGGCATAGGCATTACGCCCTTCATGAGCATGCTGCTCGCGGCTCGCGCCAACCGGCAAGACCGCCCATTGCGTCTCGTCCACGGCGATCATGATGTGAGCAAAATGCCCTTTCAGGCGGAGTTGTCGGAACTGGCAACCATGCCTACGGCCCCGGCGATCGATCTTTTCGGCAGCTTAGGTTCGAACGGAACCCTCTCCATGACGTGTCATGCGGGCCGGATATCTCCGAAATGGGTATTTGATCATGTTGAACATAATGCCCACGTCTTCGTTTGCGGACCACGCAGTTTCCAGCGCGATCTCATCATCGGGCTGACCCAGTTAGGCATAGAGCGCGCGCGTGTTCATCACGAGTTTTTCGGCTCTGACGAGCCGGTGGCTTAAAAAAGGAGGTCGGGTGGAGCGAGAGGGTCATCTGGTGCGATGGCATCCGCCTGACAGCATGAACTCATCTTTTCGCTAGATTTCCGGGAGGAGTTTTGGATAAAAATCCCGCGTCCTGCCGGAGTAAGGAATAGATCTTCGGTCAAATCGAATAACGTATTCTGAATTCGAGTGGGTTTTATGGAATTGCGTAATCATTTGATCCGTTTATATATTCAGACTGTATTATAGATGATAGTTTCATGGGATTATATCGTGACGAGAATATTAACGTTTAAATTGTTGAGATTCTTTTGTTTGATTGCTCCACTCTATCTTTCATCCTGTCAGAATGGTCCGAGCCGGATGGCTCGAGAGGCTTCACAACCAGACCCCTATTATATTGATCCCACGAAATCGACTTTCCCGATGGAGAACTATCCCCAATCGGTGGACAAGTGGGTTCTGACGGATGTCGATAAGGACGCGCCTATCGTCGATATGGCAACGCAGGAGCGGTATTTTGCGGCGCTAAAGGCTCATTATTATGGGATGGATCTCGAAGGCTCATCGCCCTGGAACCCATTTTATATCAGAAAAATCCTCTCCTCGAGTGTCGAAAACACGCGGGACTGGGGCATCGACGCTTATCTTGGCACCACGAAGAACACGTGGGGTCAGAATTTCCGCACTCACGACGAAGCGTGGAAGAGCGCATTGCGCGACAACGCGGAAGTGAGAATCGGCAGCACGTACGACGCTGCTAACCGCGGCATCGTCACGCGGGAAAGCCTAGTCAGAGTTCTTCCCACTGACGATCCTGCCTACAACGATCCTCGTAAGGCTGGCGAAGGATATCCGTTCGATAACTTCCAGATGTCCTCGATTCGACCTGGGACGCCGATCTACACGCTGGCCGTGAGCCAGGATCATCGATGGAGATATGTCATCTCGCCGGAGGTAACCGGTTGGGTGCACTACGAGGATATTGCCGACGCTTCCGCCGCCTTCGTCAACACCTGGCTCAAGATGGCAGACGCGCATCTAGGCGCGTTCACGTCTCAGCCAGTATCGATCTATAAGAAGCACGCATTCCGTTTTACCGCGCGCATCGGAACGGTGCTGCCATTCATGAACGCCAATTCGTCGGGAATCTTGGTGGCAATACCCGTGAGCAACATGAGCGGCGAAGCACAGATGGAGTGGTATGAGGATACCGATCAGACGTTCTCCTCCATGCCTATCCCGATGAATCGGCGTAACTTGGCCAAGCTGATGCAGTCTCTGGTCAACCGCCCATATGGTTGGGGGAACTATAACTTCTATAACGATTGCTCTGCAGAGCTTCGTAGTCTGCTTCTCCCCTTCGGCATATTCATGCCCCGGAATTCATTGGCACAGATCGATGCAACGTCCCGGAAGATCGACCTGGCGAAGTCGGATGTCGACGCGCGGATCGATTATCTCGTGAAAAACGGCAAGCCGTTCACGACTCTCATCCATATTCCCGGTCACATCATGATGTATATCGGCAACAAGGTCTTTAACGGAAAGCTGGTTCCGATGACGTATCAGGATGTCTGGGGGCTACGTCCCAAGGACGCTGACGGTAGGAGCATCATAGGAGGCTCTGTTTTCTTGCCGCTCCTGAAATCTTATCCCGAGGATGCCAACCTGCAGTCGCTCGCTGGGAAGTCAAAATTTGAGGTAGGGTTCATCGAGTAATTGGCTCGAAGGAGACGCTCTGTGCGAGTGTCTCCCTCAAGTGCGGGCCCATATCTTCCTGTTTGTAACGTGATACCCGGATAGAAAGCCGGATATGGACTTCGGTTAAAGCCAGTAAAACCAACGTTAATCAAATAGTTAGAGGAGAATCCCACTGGTTTTGTAAACCGAAGGTCGGGGGTTCAAATCCCTCACCCGGCACCATTTTATCTCAATGAATCATGGGCAGTTCGGCCAGGGCCGGCTTGGCATAGACGTAGCCCTGCTGCAGCGAGATGCCCAGATCTGACAGGATACCGGCCTCACCAGCGGTCTCGACCCCCTCGCAGATGGGCTTTACCCCCAGACCCTCAAGCATGGCCACAGTATGGCGCATCATCACTTGCTTCACCGGTGTGGTATCGATCGCCCGTGAGAGTTCCATGTCCAGCTTCACGTAATCGGGCTGAAAGCGTGACAGGACATTGAGCCCGGCATAGCCTGCGCCGAAATCATCAATCGCGGTCTTGAAGCCCAGGCTATCATACGTCTTCAGGATATGGAGCAGATGTTCGGTATCCAGAGCCTCGTTCTCGCAGAATTCGAAGAGGATGTTCTCCGTCGGAAAATTGACGCGCCCGGCGGCTTCTAGCGTCGTTCCGATGCAGGCGCTGGGCTCGTAAACGGCATTGGGCAGGAAGTTGATCGAGAGCAGGGCACCCTGTTCGGCAATACCAAGCTCTGCGGCAAGGGTGATGGCTGTGACGCGGCACTTCTGATCGAAAGCGTAGCGATTCTCCGGGTTCACACGGGAAAGCACCTGCTGCGCTCCCGCCCCGTCCACGCCGCGTACGAGAGCCTCATAGGCAAAAATGCGTCGCGTTGACAGATCGACGATCGGCTGGAACGCCATGGTGATGGGAATGTCGAACCCGTCGCCATTGCGGCAGCCCGAGCAGAGCTTGCGTTTCCCGCGGGACCAGAACGGAGCAATCATCGAGCCATCCCCCCTTTGAATCGAATTTGCGCCTTGCCGAACGCCTCCAAAGCTCACGAGTTGGTGAAAATTTTTCTACAAAGGCGAAAAATTTTTTTCCTGGGTCAGGAAACAGGCGCATGATCGTCCGGTCGGGACACATACGTTTGGACGTGCCAAAAGAACTGAGATCCTTTTGTCTGATGTTAACCCTCTCCTATCTGATCCCTTTCATCTATAAATTCGCTTATTGCGTCAGAAATCTATATTCGCATGTATGATAGGGCCCATGTTCGAAGAATCGATATGTTGCGACGAGGGACTGAAGACATTCCTCGCCGATCCTGCCATTCGAATTCTGGAAGATGGACTCTACGTTCCGCGAATACCCGGACATTACGATCGGAATTTTGGCCTCTATGATATCTATGGCCGCTTGGTGCAGGAGGCAGGGCCGCGTCGTGGGTGGCCGACGCAGCCTCTGGGCCAGTCAGCGAGTTGCTGTGTAAGCCCATCATCCTCCCACCCGCGTGCACCGGAGGGCTGCTATTTCTACGGCGGCAATATCAACGATCATTTCGGGCATTTTCTCACGGAGACGCTGCCGCGTTACTGGTGTTATCGGGAACGCTATGCGGGTATGAAGATCCTCGTTCATGCGGAAAAGACGCTCGATACGCTTTTCAGTCAGGCATGGATCGCCGGATTTTTCGCCCTTCTCGGGCTCGGGCAGAGCGATTTCGTCGTGTTCGAACGTCCGACACGGCTGCGTATGTTGGTCGTTGCCGGTACCTCCTTGGAGGAAAACCATTTCGCCCATCAGGCCTTTGCTCGTTTCTGCAACGACCTGGGAGAGGAAAACGGTATCGGGATTGCGGAAAGCAGGCCGCTCTATCTATCGCGTGCGGCGTTCAACAGCCAGATGCGTATGATACGCGGCGAGGAGGCGATGCTCCCCCTGCTTCGGCAGGAAGGAATCGCGATCATCGAACCTGAGAAGCTCAGTATCAGACAGCAGATTGGATTGTTCTCAGCGCATCGCCCGACGATCGGGTTTGTCGGATCTGCCTTTCATACAAGCATCTTCTGCGCGCGGCCGGTTGGCGTCGCCCTGACCTGTGATGGGCTCATCTCTTCAAATCATGCTCTCATGGACAGGGTCAATCGCGCGCGCATCCGTTATCTGACGACACCAGGCATCCTGGTCGATCGGTTCATTCCCGGACAGCCCGCCCTCTACAGGCTGGAGGAGCCGCGCCGCGTCGTTCGGCATTTGCTCGATGCCATCGAGGGACGTATCTGGGCCAGGCAACCCGTCTCAGCCCCTCCGGAGAAAATAGAGGGCGCGTGCTTTCTGCTGCAGACCTATCATCAGACTTGGCTGATGATCGACCGGCAGACGGGTATCGTCCAGCATGGCTCCGGAGACGGTGAGCGGGCGCTCAGATTGGTCGTGCGCCTCGATGGGCGGGGGTGGGCCGCCATATCAGCCCCGACCGGAGATTGTCTGACCATGGAGCGGGACAATACTCAGGGTACTACCCTGTTTTATCGCTATCGCACTCATGGCCAGGGAAAGATTTTCCTGTTCAGCCACGAGAACGGATTTTTTGTGTGCCCCACGCCCGATGGCCGAGTGCTGTGCGATCGACCCGCCCCTGCGGAGTGGGAGGAACTGACTCTCATATCACCGCATTGACCCTGTGGCCGTTATTCCGGTTTCAGGGGAGCCTCTGCCCTGATCAGTTCAAAACATAGAAGGCGCAGGCCGCAACCGTGATCGTCACGGGCAGGGTCAGGAGCCAGGCAAGGGCAATTTTGGTCAGCATGCGCATATTGATGCCTGACCCCGCCGCCACCATTGTGCCTGCTACGCCCGAGGTGATGATATGCGTGGTCGAGACAGGCAGGCCGGTATAGCCAGCGGAAGCGATCAGCCCGGCGCCGACAAGTTCTGACGCCGCACCTTGCGCCGGGGTCAGATGCTGTTTGCCAATGCCCTCTCCCAGCGTTTTCACGATGCGCCGATACCCGACCATGGTCCCGATACCAAGACACAGCGCACTCAGCACGCGCACCCAGTAGGGGGCATATTCCACGGTTGGACGCAGCGCCTTCGCCAAAGTGCCGCTCGTTTTCTTGTCCTGCGCCGATGAAGCCGGATTGGCCCCGACATCGCGCAGCCCGGACAGGATCTCGTACACATCACCGCGTATCTGCGCCGGGGTTGCCGGGCTGGCGGGCGTGGCGAGCCGATCGATTGAGGCCAGGGCATCGGGTTTGAAGCTGTAGCGGTCATATTGCGCAATCAGCGGCCGCGCTTGCTGCGCAATCTGCGCCAGGGCTGTGCGATTTGTCGGATGATCCGGGTTCATCGCGTAGCTTGCGGGCATCAGCCCGATGATTGTGAGCATGATCAGTCCGATGCTCTTTTGCCCGTCATTGCTGCCATGAGAAAAACTGACCGATGTGCAGGTCAGGATCAGCAACGCCCTCACGATCGGATTCGGTGCCTCATCGGGCTTGGGGGGGGTGAACAAGGCGGGCATCCGCACGGCGAAGCGGATGATCAGATAGAGCAGACCCGCCAGAAAGAACCCGAGCAGAGGGGAGAAGGCGAGGGCCCGCAGCACCTTCCAGATCTGTCCCCAATCCACACTATGGCCCAGATCGCGCGCATGAAGGAATGAATCGCCAATCGCGATGCCGATAAGCGCCCCGATCGTGCAATGCGACGACGAGTTCGGAATGCCGAACCACCAGGTGCAGAGATTCCAGGCCAGGGCCGTTCCGAAAAGCGCCACCAGCATCGGCACCGCCGGATTGCCATTGGGCGGTGTCAGCACATCCGGCGGCAGCAGCTCCACCAGCGCATACGCTACGGCAATGCCGCCCAGTAGCACGCCCAGCAGGTTCATGAGCCCGGACCAGATGACAGCCACACGCGGCTTGAGCGCGTTGGTGTAGATTACCGTTGCTACCGCGTTGGCCGTGTCATGAAAGCCATTGGCAAATTCGAACACACAGACGAGCAGGAAGCAGATCGCGAGCATGATCAGCGATCCCGTTGAAGAGGGAGCGAAGTGAAGCATCGATCAGGAAGCCTTTGCAGCAGGACTTTCCCAATCTCGGTCAGCGTTGTGGTTTCGGAAAGACTTTGACGCAGGGTTTCTCTGAATCTTCATGATTGCAGGGGAGGGAAGAGATAATCCTGGCCGGGCCTTGCCCCGCCCCCCTCCCGGAGGGCGGCAATCCGACCAGAACCATCGATTTCAGCATTGGCCATCCCGGGTCATATCTTTCCGACCAGTCGGGCGTGTCATCAGCCGGTTGCCCTCATCCTACGCGCTGCTCGATCCGGGTTTCCTCTCTTCATGCTGATGAACCGCCTCTTCGTTTGAGCGATATCTGGAAGCTTTTTCACAAGGTCACCACGAGCTTGCGCGCAGAGACACCGCGGCGCTGTTGCTCCAAGGCCTCAGGGATATGGGTCAGACCGTGGCCTGCACTCTGCGCAGGTGGCATTGCCTTGTAGGCTCCACGTGCAAGTGCCTCCGGCAGGAAGGTCTCATAGATCATCGGTCCAACGTCATTGCTGATGAGGGAACCGGCCCAGATCATCTTGGTGGCTGTCCCCTGGTGGTAGGAGCGTAAAAACAGGGCCAGGTTGCCCATGAGCATCCTGGCGACGGCCAGTACCAGTTTGCGCCATCGGCCCTTGCCTGCGGGTACGTTGTCAAACGAGGTTGGTGGCGTGGCCTGAGCCACGAAGCGGCGACCAGTACCCTGGGCGAGGATATCCATGCAGGCCGACGCCGATCCTTTGCCGATCGCGATGGCACCGGCCATCTTCCGTCCGCGCATCACCTCGATGATCGCCCGCTTCACATTGGGGCTGCTATAGTCGAATGCCGCGTTCGCGCCCAACGCACGGACATAGTCGAAATTATGTGGGCTGCATGTGGTGATAACCTCGTAGCCTGAGGCGCGGGCAAGCTGGATCGCGTTGCTGCCTACGCTGGTCGAACCACCCCAGACAAGCACGGTTTCTCCGGTCGGGATCGGATTGATCTGCGGTGCAGCGAGAGCGAGAAAATCCTTCTGGAATAGGCCGCAGGCCGCGGTAGACAGGCCCAGAGGGAGGACGGCCGCCTCTTCATAAGTAAGAAAGTCCGGTATGTGTGCGCTCATATGCGCAAGCAGCACGACCCGTTCCTGAAAGGCCCCTTCGGCAGCCTTGTTGCGGCTTTTTTCCAGTCCCGCCGCCTGGCCGACTACGCGATCCCCCGGGGCGAAACGGGTCACACCCGCGCCGACGGCGATAACCTCGCCGGCAACATCTGTGCCGAGTACCGCAGGGTAAGTCAGATAGGCGGTTATCACATCGCCCATTGTCTGGATGTAGCGATCGAACGGATTGACTGCGACTGCGCGCGCACGGATGACGATCTCGCCTGGCCCCGGCGCAACGGACGGTGCAGGTCCGACAACCAGTCGGCTACGTTTTGTGGGTAGCCACAAGGCTGCATGTTCGACCATGGCGTGAGTCCTTTGCGATAGCTCTGAATGTTATCTAGGCGTAATCATCAGGGACCCTCCATGCTCGATGGTCGGAATTTTCATCGCGAACGTCTCATTCTCATGGATCCTCTCTCCGATATTCTCACGCTGATGCGCCCGGGCGGCTACGGCTTTCGTGGTCTTGCTGCCGGGGGGGCGTGGGCACTGTCCTTTCCGGCCGCGGAGGGGTTACGCTGTTTTGCGATCGAGACAGGAAGCTGCTGGTTCCGCTTTGCGGAAGAAGCGACGCCTTTACATCTGCAAGCCGGTGATCTCGTGCTGATGGCCGCAAGGCGGGAAGTCTTTCTGTTTTCTTCAGCATCGGTTGATCCTGTCGATGCAATACCCCTCCTCACCAGCGTACCTCCGGGCGCGCTGGCAACACTCAACGGCGGCGATGAGTGCCGGGGTATTGGAGGGTTCTTCGGGTTTGAGGGGGCGGCGCTCGATAGCCTGCTCGCCGCTGTTCCGCCCCTCTTGCATATCCGTACTGATGCCACCAAGGCCACGCTCCGCGACGGTATTCGGCGGCTGATGCGCGAACTCGGTGCCCCGCGCCCAGGAGGCGCACTTCTTGCCGGGCATCTGGCCCAGGCGCTGCTGGTGGAAGCCCTGCGGGCCCATCTGGAGGAAGGCGTTGCACAGCAAGGGTGGCTGGCTGCGTTGTCGGTCCCGGCGATGAGCCGTGCGCTTGGTGCCATGCACGCAGATGTTGCGCGACGCTGGACCTTGCGCGATCTCGCTGGCGTGGCGGGCATGTCCCGGCCGAGCTTTGCCGCGCATTTCAGGCGTATCACGGGCGATACGCCCATTGCCTATCTGACCCGCTGGCGCATGCTGCTTGCGGCGGACCGCCTCAGGAATTCATCCCTAACCCTTGGCGAGGTCGCTCTGATGGTTGGCTATGACTCGGAGAGCGCTTTTGGTGCGGCGTTCAAGCGGGCAACAGGACATTCGCCACGCGCCTATGGGAGGCGCGCCGGGCATGGCGGCTCGAGAATGCCGCGTGGGGGGCGGCATCACCCTGACCGTGGGGCGTCCGGGACGGGGAGCTTTATAGAGCGGCTGGATGCGGTACCCCGGCACAGCGGCTCGGTGTGGGATGGCGA
The DNA here is from genome assembly GCF_037150015.1 of Asaia sp. VD9. NCBI lineage: Bacteria > Pseudomonadati > Pseudomonadota > Alphaproteobacteria > Acetobacterales > Acetobacteraceae > Asaia > Asaia sp. VD9. The sequence continues at coordinate 45,235 of NZ_JBBCQM010000003.1, forward strand.
GGCATCAGAATGACCGGGGAGCACTGTCAGTGCCCCCCGGGCTCAAGATTCAGCGTCCGAGCTTACGCAGCTTCTCGCCGCTCATCAGGCGCTTTTCGATCACTTCCAGCGACATACCCTTCGTTTCGGGCACGAAGGCGAAGGTGAGGACGATGAAGAAGGCGTTCAGTCCGGCAAAGAGCCAGAAGGTGCCGGAAGTGCCAAACGTGTTCATGAGCGTGAGGAAGCTCGCACCTACGACCATGTTGGTGATCCAGTTGGTAAGGGTGGAGAGCGAAATACCGAGATTGCGGCCCTGCATCGGCTGGATCTCGGAGCAAAGCACCCACATGAGCGGACCGGCAGACATGGCAAAGCCCGTGCAGAACAGCAGCAACAGGAAGATGGCAATGAATTTCGACGTCTCGTCTGACATGTCGGTGTTGAGCAGGATGGCGAGCGCACCCATGCCGAGTGCCATGACCGAGAAGCCGATATACAGGATGGGCTTGCGGCCCCATTTATCGACGAGCCCGACCGCGATGAAGGTGGCGAGCATGTTCACGAGGCCGATAATGGCGGTGCACCACATCTGGGAGGTAGAGTCGAACCCGGCGCGCGACAGGATTTTCGGCGCGTAATACATGATGATATTGATGCCCGCGAGCTGCTGCATGGCCTGAAGCATAATGCCAAGCGCAATGGAGCGGCGGAAATTCGAGTTCGTCCTGAGCAGTTCGAAACCGTGCTGCTTGATCTCGAGCTGCTCACGAATGGCCTTGATTTCCTTCGCGGCTTCGAGCGGGTCTTCGCGCAGCGAAAGCAGCACTTCGCGGGCTTCCTTGTGGCGACCCTGCATGATTAGCCAGCGCGGGCTGTAGGGCAGGAAGAGCACGCCGATCAGAAAGAGACCGGCGGGAATGGCGGCCACGCCGAACATCCAGCGCCAGTTGCCGCTATAGGAGAAATAGGTGTTGGACAAAAAGGCGAGGAAGATGCCGACCGTCACCATGAGCTGATAGGTCGAAACCATGGCGCCGCGTGTGGCTTCACTGGCGATTTCGGACAGATAGAGCGGGGCGGTAAAGGCCGAGATGCCCACGGCCAGTCCCATGACCACGCGAAATCCGATCATGGAGGGAATGGACCAGCTCAGCGCACAGCCGATAGAGCCGATGACGAAGATCGACGCACCTGCAATGAGCGAGCGCTTGCGGCCGAGCGCATGAGACATCCAGCCCGCAGCAAGGGCGCCGACAGCCGCCCCTGCCATCATGGAACTGACTACCCATTCCTGGGCAAAGGTCGAGGCATTGAATTGCTTGGCGAAGAAATCGAGCGCCCCTGCGACAACGCCAATATCCAGACCGGACATCAGCCCCGCGAGGGCGGCCAGAACGCCGATGACCAGAATCTTGAATTTTGTCGCATCGAAAACGGATGCCAGGCCGCTTTCTGAATTTCCGGCATCTGTGTCTATCGCCATGGGTTCTTGTTATCCTTTTCCGGCGGCACGAAGCGTGCCGACTTCACGTCCATTCCAGTTTTTCATCACCTGATGCGACAATCCGGCCAGAACCTCTCGGTCCGTGTCATTCCAGAGCGACGCACCCAGATCGAGCAGAAGCGCGGCCAGGGCCACTTCTGCTGCACGGTTTGCGCCGTCATCGGTCTTGATCGCCACGCCAAGCCCGAGTTCGGGCAAGGACGCGACCATCACGCCTTCTGCACCCATCTTGCAGAAGATCCGGTTACCGAAATGCGCCATCAATGTCGTATCGAAACGTCCGCTCCCTGCCACCATGAAGGGGTCGGACGCGACTGCTGAACGCAGCCGGGCGGCTGCCGACGCATGGCCGGGAGAAAAATTTCTGCCGGTCCCGAAACGGGCAAATCCTGTTGCCAGAGCCGCAAGCGGGATGGCGTAGGTGGGCATCGAACAACCATCGAGGCCACGATTAGTCTCATTATGTGGGACTGACGTTGCCATGACAAGCGCTTCGGTCACCTGACGCTGCGCCTCGTGGGCGGGGTCGATATAGCCTGCGGGGTCGAGAGACTGGTCGATGGAGAGGCAGATCAAACCGGCATGCTTGCCCGAGCAGTTATTATGCAGGGCGGTGGGCTGCGCGCCAGCCGCGGCCAGGGCATGAGCCGCCGCGTCATAGGTCGGCCAGTGTGCGCCGCATTCCAGACAGGTCAGTCCCTGCCCCGCCTTGACCAGCATGGAGGCAGCCGTCTCGGCATGGCGTATCTCCCCACCATGCGACGCACAGGCGAGGGCAAGCTCGGCATCGGTGAGGCCAAGGCGATCGGCGGCGCCCGTCTCCACCAGGGGCAGAGCCAGAAGCGCCTTGACCGTGGAGCGGGGGAAAATGGGCTTGTCTATCGCGCCGAGCGCGCGCACCACGCGCCCCGTATCGTCCATGACGGCAATACGTCCATGATGCAGGGACTCGACACGTCCGCCGCGTGTGACTTCGGCGAGGGCGACATCATCCATGACTGGGTCCTTCATTGGTGAGAGGTATTGTTGAATGCGCAGGGAGAGGCGCACTCGTGAAAAAAGCGGAGTCCGACGGGAACATGGGCTCGAAATGCCCTGTCTCAACCGGATGGCGTCTGACGGGAAAGGAGATAGCAGGCCACGCCGAGCCGCGCACTCATATCGGGGTCGGCCTCGATCCAGGGGGTGAGATCGGATTTGCGGGCTCTGAGCAACAGACCGGGCGTTTCGTGCGCATCATCCGCCATGTCCTCCGCCTGTGCGGCGAGAAGGGCGAAAACGCCCGATCGCTCGGTCATGAGGAGCGGCGCACGGGCGTCCAGTCTCAATCCCTCCCGCATGAGCTCCTCCCCTTCATCACGGTTCACCAGCAGATAGAGCCACGCATCGGGCGTGTCGGCTTCCGTGAAGGCGCGGTTTGACACGACCAGAAGCGGCGCCTCTTCAGGGTTCAGATGGGTGCGGCGCTCGGGAGGAACATAGGTGAAGAGATCGGCCTCCGGGCGATCGGGGTCAGAAGACTCGGAGTGGGAAACGGACCGAGGGCTTTTCGACGTCCCTTGTCGTGCGCGCGACTGGCGTAGTGGCCGGTCAGGTCGGGTGTGTGCCGCACCACCTTCAAGGGGGAGTTTATCCATCGGGGCCTTGGCGCGAGACACAGATCGCCCGGCTCAGCCCTGCTGACAGGCGGCGCAGAGCCCTTCGATCTCGACCGTGGATTGATGCGGCTTGAAGCCGATCTTGCGGGCGGCATGAGCGATGGCATGGGTGATCTCGCTGTCCTCCACCTCGCTTACCGTCCCGCAGCCGCTGCAGATCAGGAATTGCGCGCGATGGCCGCAGCCATGGCCATGATGGCAGTCCAGACGATGCGCGCAGCCGATGAAGGCGCTCATGCGCTCGATGCGATGGATGAGCCCCTGTGAAAGCAGGAAATCGATGGCCCGATACACAGTCGGCGGGGCCGCATTACGCTGATACTGACGCAGATGGTCGAGAATGTCGTAGGCGCCGACCGGCTTGTTGCTCTGTAGGATCAGGCCGAGAACCAGACGGCGCGTTTCAGTCAGACGGCTCGTACGTGCTGCACAGAAAGCGGCAGCACGATCCAGAAGCGCCAGCGTATCGGGTGAGAACGGGTCCTGAACTGCCGTCGCCGTCGAAGTGAGCATGGAGAAATTCCTTTTCCGGCTTGTCCTGACCAGAGTTCCGCCTCTATATCGCGTATCTCAGTCGTTATAATATAACTAAAGGCGACTTTTTTGCGCCAGTTCCTGCCGATCCTGATCTGCTTTCTGACCCTGCTTGGCTCCGCGAAGGCCGCGCCGGTAAGGGTTTTCTGCGCCGAGGCGCTCTGGTGCGATCTGGCCTCGGGGCTGGGTGGTCCGTCGGTTCATACCGCAAGTGTGCTGACCTCGCCGCGTATCGACCCGCACGACTTTCAGGTCTCTCCCGATATGGCGCGTGAACTCGCGGAGTCCAGTATCGTCGTGCTGACAGGCGGGCATTATGATGACTGGATCAACCCGCTGCTTTCGGCGCAGCCGAGCCCATCCCGCCGCGTGATCTCTGCCGCCGCGCTGTCCGGGCTGCCACAGGGCGCAAACCCTCATCTCTTCGATGACCCGGCCGCCATAGCGCGCGTGATCCAAGCTCTCGGGGCTGAACTTGCGCTCTCCCTGCCGAGTGAGGCATCGGCCATTGCCGCGCGTCAGGCTCGGTATGCCGCGATGACAGCCCGGTTCTCGGCCCGGATGGCGGCGCTGCGTCCCGTCACGAAAGGCCTGCGGATCGCCGTGCTCGAGCCGGTAGGCGGCCCGGTTTTCGACGCACTCGGGCTCGATGTCGTGGATCCTGATTTTGCACTCGCCATGATGAATCATGTCGATCCCGCACCCCGGGACGTTGCCCGTCTGGAAGAGGCGCTTCAGCGCAGGACGATCAAGGCCCTCGTGATCAACCCGGCCATGGGCGGCCCCACGCTCGATCGGCTCCAGACCCTGGCCAGACATGCGGGCATTGCGGTGGTGGCTTTTGACGAATTTCCTGCGCCGTCCGTGCTCTGGCAGGACTGGATGACGTCAAGGCTCGACCGGCTCGTTGCAGCTCTGGGTGTCCGTGGCTGACATGATACCGGCTCTGGCTCTGAAAACCCTCACGCTGACGCATGGGCGTCGTGTTCTGATCGACCAGGCAGATCTGACGCTCGGGCAAGGCACCTTGACCCTGCTCGCAGGGGCCAATGGTCAGGGCAAGACGACACTCCTGCGCGCCTTGATGGGGCTGCATCCCTTGCAGGGGGGAGCGATCGAGATATTCGGCCAGACGCCCCGCCGGGCGCGGCGCCGGACAGGCTATATGCCCCAGGATCGTCGTCTTCCGGCCCCGCAAATGACAGGGCGCGCCTTTCTGGCGGCGTCATGGCAAGGCACGCGTTTCGGGCTTCCCGGCTGGGGGCAGAATCTGAGGTCGGCCCTGCAGGCGTGCCTCGCCATGACCGGAAGTGAGAAACTGGTCGATCAGCCCCTGAGCCAGCTCTCTGGCGGTGAAAGACAACGTGTGTTTCTGGCGGGTGCCCTTCTGGATGCGCCTTCCCTTCTTGTGCTGGATGAGCCGTTGAGCGGCATGGATACGCAGTGGCAGGCTGCAATACTGGCGATGCTGCGCGCGCGCTGCCGTGAGACGGGCATGGCCGTGCTCATGTCGTGTCACGGTATCGAGGCCGCTCTGTCCTATGCCGACCACGTGCTCCTGATCGATAGCCAGAAGCTGGAGCTGCGCGATGCTGCATTATGAGTTCATGCAGAACGCCTTCTTGGCGACAGGCGTAGTCTCGGTTCTGAGCGGTCTTGTCGGCTGGTTCCTGGTACTCCGCGGTCAGAGTTTTGCCGGTCATGCACTCTCTCATATCGGCTATGCGGGTGCGACCGGGGCCGTGCTGATCGGACTCACGCCGTTCTGGGGGATGGTTCTCTCGGCTCTCGCCGCTGCGCTGGTACTGGGGTGGGAGCCACAGGGTGATCAGCGCAGCACTGCGGTCGCAGCCAGCCAGCGCGATAGCGTGATCGGTGTGGTGCTTGCCGCCAGCCTTGGGCTCGGGCTGCTCTTCCTCAAGATCCAGAATGTCCCGGTCAGCAGCACCACCGCCCTGCTTTTCGGCAATGTTCTGGGTGTAGACCGGGCGACCCTTGATCTGCTGTTTCTGTTGGGGGGCGTGTGTCTGATCGGGCTATGGGTACTGGGCAGGCCCCTTCTTTTCGCCAGTCTCGACCCGGATCTGGCTGCGGCGAAAGGGGTTCGGCTGAAGCTGGTCGCCTGTGGTTTCATGGCGCTCGTTGCTCTCGCCACGGCCATCTGCTCGCAGACGATCGGGATCCTGCTGGTGTTCAGTCTGCTGGTCGGGCCAGCTGCCTGCGCCCTGAGGCTCGGTCTTTCTCCCTGGCCTGGGCTGTTCTGCTCGGCAGCCCTCGCGCTTATCCTGTCATGGGGCGGGCTGATTATCGCCTGGTATACGGGGGCGCCAGCGTCTTTCTGCATCAGCGCCGGGGCTGCCGTGAGCTACATTCTGGTCCGTCTGCTCGCGCCGAAGAACCGCTGAGCCGCGGCTGAGAAACGCCGAGCGCTTCGTCTGGCGCGCGATCAGGCGATGCGCCAGTCTATCAGCATGATGACCACCACGAAAACGGCCAGCACGATATGCATGATGATCAGTTCACGCAGGTTGATCGTGGGTACGTCCTGCCTGGGCTTCGTCGGTTTGGCCATAAGGCGCTCCTTTTTGCTTTTTGCCCTGCGAGCTTAAACCAATTCGTGGGTCTTCAGTTATATCGTCATGATAAATAATGCAGAGCCACAGGGCCATGGTGCGACCCCTCATGAGGATCATCCCATCGAGGTGTCCCCCTATGCGAAATATATCCTGATACTCGCCGCCGTCGTGGCCGCCATATGCGGCGGTCTTTACGGCTATGATACGGGCATCATTTCCGGCGCGCTGCTATTGATCTCGGATGACTTTCATCTGAGCAGCACCATGCAGGAAATGGTGGCCTCTGCCATCCTGGCTGGCGCAATCCTGGGCGCTTTGGCGGCCGGGTCTTTTTCAGAAAAATACGGAAGGCGCGCCTGCGTGACCCTGGTAAGCGGGGTGTTCGTTCTGGGGGCGCTCGCCTGTGCCTTTTCTCCGGATGTCTGGCTGCTGATCATCTCGCGCGTGTTTCTCGGCTTTGCGGTCGGTGGGTCCACGCAGGTCGTGCCGATGTACATCTCCGAGCTCGCTCCGGCGGAAAAGCGTGGTACGCTGGTCACCATGTTCAATGTGGCGATCGGGCTGGGTATCCTGCTCGCCAACATCATCGGTTTTACAGAGCGTGAGGCCTGGGGCTGGCGACCGATGGTGGGTCTCGCCGCCATTCCTGCCGCCATCGTATTCGTCTCCATGTTCTTCATGCCCAAAAGCCCGCGCTGGACGGCAGAGAATGAAGGCATGAAACGGGCCATCATCGAGCTTGGGCGTATCCGGACCTCAAAGAAGGTGATCCGCAAGGAAGTGCGCGAAATGCGCGAGAATGCGGAATCGGCTGATCCGCGCAATCGTGGCTGGAAGGGGCTGTTCCGTCCCTGGGTGCGCCCGGCTCTGGTCGCAGCCCTTGGTGTGGCCTTCTTCACCCAGTGCGGCGGGCTGGAGATGATGATCTATTACGCCCCGACCTTCCTGCGCGATGCCGGGTTCGGTGCATCCTCTGCCCTCATGGCCTCTCTGGGTGTCGCCATCACCTACTGCATCATGACGTTCATCGGCTGCCTGATCGTTGATCGGGTCGGGCGTCGCCGTCTGATGCTGATCATGGGGCCGGGCTCCATCGTGAGCCTGATCGGTCTGGGTATCGTATTTGCCATGCATCCTGCGGCAGGCAGCGCGGGCTCCTATCTGGTCATCGTGTTTCTGCTGCTCTTCATGGCCTTCAACTCGGGCGGTATCCAGGTGTGTGGATGGCTGCTTGGCGCCGAGATGTTCCCGCTTTCGATGCGTGGTCAGGCTACCAGCCTTCATGCCGCAACGCTCTGGGGCTCCGATCTCCTGGTCACGGGTACGGCGCTGACACTGGTGCAGCTCATTACCCTGGGTGGAACCATGTGGTTCTACGCAGCCGTCAATCTTGCTTCCGTCGCGTTCATCTTTTTCTTCGTGCCCGAGACCGCCGGTGCCACACTGGAGGATATCGAGCTGGCGCTTCATGAGAAGCGCTTCCGCCCGAGCAAGGGGCAGACGCGCATCGTCTCGGAGGACGCACAGGAAGAGGCGGCAGCCTGAACCCTGCCTGTGCTCACACGGGTCCGTATCGATCGATAAGGGGCGGCCTTCCGGGGGAGGGCCGTCCCTTTTTGTGAAACTGGCGTTACGCGCGAGAAATCGCTAAAAGCGGCCTCGGAATGACTGTTGCCCATCCGACCGCAGCGCCTTCGTGCCAGGGGAAACCATGCGGAACAGGCGAGAAGTAGGATCAATATGAGCTGGCTGACCGAATACGTTCGACCGAAAATCCGTGGCCTTCTGCAGCGCGAAGTGCCGGAAAATCTCTGGACCAGCTGTGAGTCGTGCTCGCAGATGATCCTGATCAAGGATCTCGAGAAGGCCCAGCGCGTCTGCCCCCATTGCGGTCACCACGGCAAGGCGAAGGCAACCGAACGCCTCGAATGGACCTTTGACGGCGGCAAATATACCAAGATCGAACTGCCCAAGGTTCCCAGCGATCCGCTCGGATTCCGCGACCAGAAGAAATATGCCGACCGTCTGAAGGACGCGAAGACCAAGACCCATCTCGATGAGTCCCTGGCCGTCGCCCATGGCAAGATCGGCGGTCACGACGCCGTCGTTGCGGTCATGGCTTATGAGTTCATGGCGGGCACCATGGGCACCGCTCTGGGTGAGGCATTCATTGCCGCATGTCGTCTGGCCGTGCTGCAGAAGGCCGCGCTGGTGATCTACACCGCCTCGGGCGGCGCGCGCATGCAGGAAGGCGTTCTTTCGCTCATGCAGATGCCGCGCACCACGATCGGCGTCGAGATGCTCAAGGATGCGGGCCTGCCCTACATCGTTGTGCTGACCAACCCGACCACGGGCGGTGTCTCTGCCTCCTTCGCGATGCTGGGCGATGTGCAGATTGCCGAGCCCGAGGCGTTGATCGCCTTCACCGGCCCGCGCGTGATTCAGGACACGGTGCGCGAGAAGCTGCCCGAGGGCTTCCAGCGCTCCGAATATCTGCGCGACCACGGGATGGTGGACATGGTGGTGGCGCGCCCTGAACTGCAGACCATGCTGGGCCGTCTCATCGGCATGATGATGAACAAGCCGGTTGCGGTCGAAACCGAAGCCGCCTGAAATCAGGTCTGCCCGGAAGGACCGGGCAGGCTCCTTATCCCGCACTCCCGGACAGATCATGACGACGCAGGCAGCCCCGGCCAAACTCAGCGATGAATATGAGGGCCGGACCGGCGCCATTCTGGCCCGGGTGCAGGCCCTCTATCCCAAGCTGATCGATCTTTCGCTCGCGCGCCTCGAGGCTCTTCTGGGCAAGCTCGGTCATCCCGAGCGCCAACTGCCTCCCGTGATTCATGTGGCCGGAACGAACGGCAAGGGCAGCACCTGCGCCACACTGCGCGCGATTGCCGAAGAGGCCGGACTGGCAGTTCATGTCATGACCAGCCCTCATCTGGTCGATGTGACCGAGCGATTCCGTCTGGCTGGCAAACTGGTCAGTGAGGAAACTCTGGTCGCAACGCTCGAGGAAATCGAGCAGATCAATGACGGCGCACCAATCACGGTCTTCGAAGTCCTGACGGCTGCGGGCCTTCTTCTTTTCGCTCGTACCCCGGCCGATCTGGCCATTCTGGAAGTCGGGCTCGGCGGGCGTCTGGATGCGACCAATGTGGTTGCGCGCCCCGCCTGCTGCGTGATCACCCCGGTCGATCTCGATCATCAGGCCTTTCTGGGTGAAACGCTTGCGCTGATTGCCGCCGAGAAGGCGGGTATCATCAAGCAGGGTGTGCCGGTCGTCATTGCCAGACAACAGGCTCAGGCACGCGATGTCATCGTCGCCAGCGCCGCAGCGCTGGACGCGCCTCTCTGGCAGGTGGGGGGCGAAATCGACTTCACCCGGCTTACGGATGGGTCCATCGCCTATCAAGACCCGCTGGGAAATCTGGCGCTTCCAGCTCCCAGTCTGGAGGGAAGGCATCAGGCAGACAATGCGGTTCTGGCCGTGGCCGCCCTGCGTGCCTCCGGGCTGGAAATTCCCGGGCGCGCCTGGGCAGGCATTGCCCACACGCAATGGCCCGCCCGCATGCAGCGCCTTGGGGGGCGGCTTGCCGCCCAGTTGCCGCAGGGCTGGGAATTGTGGCTCGATGGTGGGCATAACCCCAATGCAGGCGAGGCGCTTTCGGCGACGCTCGCCGCGTGGCACGACAAGCCGCTTCATGTGATCGTGGGCATGAAACAGAGCAAGGATGCCTCAGGCTTCCTGCGCCCTGTGCAGGGTCATGCCACGACCCTTCATGCCGTCAGCGAGGAGGGGCAGCATCTGGCCCTTCCCGTTGAAGAGATCATTCGCGCGTCGGGCGGTGTGGCGCTCTCGGGTCCTACCATCGCCTCGATCCTGCCCCGGCTGGCAGGGCCGCCTGCCCGTGTGTTGATCTGCGGCAGCCTGTACCTCGCCGGTGTGGTTCTGAGGCAGGACGGGACAATCCCTCGATAGCCAGAAGCCCTGTCCACGCCATGTGGCGGCGTATCCAGCGCCCTTGGCATCAGGGTCTGTTGAAAGCCGGACGCTTGATATAGCGCCCCTTGCCGCGCTTAGCGCGCAACACGCCGTCATCCCAGGTCACCACGCCCTGGCTGATCGTCCTGCGCGCGAGTCCGGTCAGGGTCATGCCCTCATAGAGCGTGTAATCGACATTCTGATGCAGGGCATCGACCGTGATGCTACGGCTGGCCTGCGCATCCCACAGAACGAGATCGGCATCAGACCCGACAGCGATGCAGCCCTTGCGGGGATAGAGGTTAAAGATGCGTGCCGTATTGGTGGAGGTAAGCGCAACGAACTGCTCGGGTGTCAGGCGCCCGGTCACCACCCCATGATGCCAGAGCACGCTCATGCGTTCCTCAATGCCGGGAACTCCGTTGGGGATCCTGGTGAAATCGTCACGTCCGCGCTCCTTTTGCTCGCGACAGAAGCAGCAATGATCGGTGGCGGTCGTCTGTAACTGGCCTGACATCAGTCCGCCCCAAAGTGCCTGCTGATGGGACTTCTCTCTGAAGGGCGGGCTCATGACGTGACGCGCCGCAATCAGCCAGTCCGGGTCATGATACACGGTCTCGTCGAAGACCAGATGCTGGGGCAGAACCTCTCCATAGACTTTGAGGCCTTTGAGTCGGGCCGCGGCAATGGCCTCGGTCGCTTCGCGGGTCGAGACATGAACGACATAGAGCGGGGTATCCCTGAGCGCTGCCAGGGTGATCGCCCTCTGGGCGGCTTCTCCCTCGACACCGGGCGGCCGGGAGAGCGCATGGGCGTGAGGCCCGGTTTCGCCCTGGGCCAGAAGCTGCGCCTGAAGGAATGAAACGGCGTCGCCATTCTCGGCATGGACCGTACAGAGCGCACCGAGTTCGGCAGCGCGCTGCATGGACTGCAGGAAGATCGCATCGTCGATCATCAACGCGTTCTTGTAAGCCATGAAATGCTTGAAGGAATTGACGCCGCCTTCGGTCACGAGCCGCTCCATATCGGCGTGGACCTGATCGTCCCAATGGGTCACAGCCACATGGAATCCATAATCGGCGGCGGCTTTCTCGGCCTTCAGGCGCCATTCCTGCCAGGCCTCGTACAATGACTGACCCTGGCCCGGAATGACGAAATCGATCAGGCTCGTCGTGCCGCCCGCCAGACCCGCCGCCGTGCCGGTATAGAAGTCATCGCTCGCTGTAGTGCCCATGAAGGGCATTTCCATATGGGTGTGCGGATCGATCCCGCCCGGCATGACCAGCAGACCGGTAGCATCCACGATCTTGCACCCTGTCGGGCATTCCAGATCAGGCCCGATCTGGGAGATCAGTCCTGCGTCGTCGCAGAGGATATCGGATCGATACTGGCGTTCGGCGGTGACGATGATGCCGCCCTTGATCAGGATCATGACGGGGGTCCTCTGGAGCATGGCGCCTTGCACAGGCGTGATCGAGAATATCGTTGTATAATCGAAATCATAGGACTAGCCTGACCATATGGTCAATCTATTGCATGACATGCTGTGTTTTCTACCGGTCCTGAAAGAGTGTCGATGACCCAGGGGCAAGTAACCGGCCTGACAGGCCCCCTCACCAATGCCGATCTCGCTCCAGTCAGCGAGCGTCACTGGGCCTGGAAGGATTTCCTTTTTCTCTGGATGTCCAATGTTCACAGCGTGGCGGGTTACATGACGCTGGGCAGCTTCTTCATGATGGGCCTGCCTGTGGGGGTGGTCCTGACCGGATTGCTCATTGCCATTCTCTGCGTGCATCTGCTGTGCAATCTCGTGGCGGTGCCAAGCCTGAGGGCAGGCGTGCCTTTTCCGGTCGTGATACGCGGCGCGTTTGGCGTGTATGGCGCAATCATTCCGGCGCTGGTGCGCGGTGTTATTGCGGTGGGCTGGTATGGCATCCAGACCTGGCTGGCTTCCAATGCCATCGTGCTCTTTCTCCTGCATCTCGACCCTGCGATCATGAGCTATGCCGATCTGCACCGGCATGGAGCGCTTGGGCTGTCTATGCTGGGATGGGGGGCGTTCCTCTTCGTCTGGTTGTTGCAGATGGTGGTGTTCTGGCGTGGCATGGAAGCCATACGCCATTTCATCGACTGGGCAGGCCCCGCCATTTATGGCGTGATCCTGCTGCTCGACGGCGCACTTCTGATCAAGACGCACGGGCAGGTTCGTTTCTCGGTGCTGCCGCAAGGCGCCTTTTCCTGGGGCGGGACGATTGCGGGGTTGCTGGCCGTGGCCTCTCTTACCCTGGCCTATTTCTCGCCCATCATTCTCAATTTCGGCGATTTCGCGCGCTACGGGATGAGCCTTCGAGATGTGAAACGCGGGAATCTCTGGGGACTGCCGGTCAACTTCATGGCCTTTGTGGTGCTGGTTCTGACCACCCTTGTATTGACGCAACCGGCTCTGGGAAGGCTTATTCTCGATCCTGCGGAAACGATCGTCCTGTTCGATAACCAGACCATCATGCTTGTGGGAACGATCACGCTCGTTGCTGCGACGATCGGTATCAACATATCGGCCAATTTCGTGTCAGCGGCTTTCGATTTTTCCAATATCGCCCCCTCAGCCATCTCATGGCGTCAGGGAGGTGTGATCGCCTCGTTCGGCGCCGTGCTGCTGACACCGTGGAACCTCTATGCCCATCCCGAGCTCATCCATCTGACGCTGGATATTCTCGGCCTGTTCATTGCACCCGTGACCGGCATTCTGCTGGTCGATTATTACGGCGTTCAAAAGCAGCATCTCGATCTGCCGAGCCTGTACGATGCCGGGGCGGGGGGGCGCTACTGGTATCGCAACGGGGTCAATCCTCGCGCTGTTCTGGCTCTTGCCCTCTCCGTCGCGCTGGGCCTTCTGGTGGTCTTCCTGCCCGCGCTCCATGGGGCGCAGAATTTTTCCTGGGTGATCGGGTTTGTGGCAGGAGGCGTGTTTCATCTCCTGCTGAGTGCTCTCAGGCCTGACGTGGGAAAAGCGGCCTGAGAAGGGTCATGAAAGTCTCGACGGCTGCCTCGAAATCAGAATCCCTGAGAGGCGCATGGCCCAGAAGCGCCTCAAACTGGACCTGCATATCGGCATAGGCCTGCGTGCCGGACCAGAGCAGGGAAAGGAAATGCGTGGTGTCGATGGGCGTCATCAGACCACGCGCCTGCCAGTCCCGGAAAACCAGATCGTGACGAGCCACATGCGCGCGTAGCGTGTGTCTGAGGAAGTCCCGTACCATCTGACCTCCCGATAGCAGCTCCTGCGCGAAGAGGCGCGAACCTTCGGGGCGCGTGCGCGAAAAAGCGATCTTTGCCCTGAGATACCCTTCGACACCCTCCAGGGGGTCTCGCTGGGGCGAGAGCCAGTGATCGGCATCCTTCAGCCAGATATCGAGCAGGCGAGCGAGGGTGGCGTTGTACAGCTCCTCCTTCGAGCCATAGTAATAGAGGATATTGGCTTTCGGAATGGCGCAGAGGGCGGCGATCTCCTCGAGCCTCGTACCTTTCAGCCCTCTCGTACCAAACGTCCATTCTGCGGCGTTCAGGATTTGCGGCACCATGGCCTGACGGGGAGCGCTCTGCTTTCTGGGGCGCCCGGATTTATGGCGGGGCGTAATGACCGCCTTTCTGTCGCTGACCTGGCGTGACGAGCCGCCATGCGTCTTGGCAGAAGAGGCATCGTCGGGGGGGGAGTCGATCGGCGTTGCGAGGCTCTCCGTCATGTCGCCTGTTCCCTCCGATAGGCTAACGTTTCCTCAACGTAACAGACTATCGGGACTTCAGAAAACCCTGTCGGCGCGCAGAATGGCGCCCAGCAACACATTCGCGCCGGCTTCCGCCTCGGCTTTGGTAATGCTCTCGGCCTCGTTATGGCTCAGCCCGTCGCGGCAGGGCACGAAGATCATGGCCGTGGGTGTGATGCGTGCCAGATAGGCAGCGTCGTGACCAGGGCCTGAGACGATCTCTCTCGGGGTATATCCGGCTTCTCGCGCAGAATCGGTTACGATATCGATGCAGCGCCGGTCGAACGGGACGGCAGGGGCATCCCAGATCTGGCGGATCGAGAGCGTGACCTTGCCGGACTCGGCCACGGAGTCGAGCGCGGTCAGCAGGCTTTTCTCCATCTCGGCCAGAACGGCATCATCGGGGTGGCGCAGATCGATGGTGAAAAAAGTCTCGCCCGGTACCACGTTATGGCTGTTGGGCCGGTTTTCGATCAGCCCGACGGTGCCCAGTCCCAGGGGAGCGTGATCCTGCGCCACACGCGAGACGGCTGCGATCATGGATGCAGCAGCCAGCAGGGTATCGGCGCGCATGGTCATGGGCGTCGAGCCTGCATGGGCGTCGCGCCCGGTCACGGTCGCTTCGTACCAGCGCATGCCCTGTACACCGGTTACCGAGCCAATCACGTAATCTTCGGCCTCGAGGATGGGTCCCTGTTCGATATGCAACTCGAAATACGCCGCGACCGGGTGATCGCCGCATTGCTGCTCGCCGCGATAGGCGATGGCGTCCAGCGCATCGCCAAACCGTTCTCCGGCGCGATCACGCTTGTCGAGCACCTCTTCCTCCGTGAACGCCCCTGCAAAGGCGCCTGAGCACATCATGGGGGGCGAAAACCGCGACCCTTCCTCATTGGTCCAGTTGATCAGTTCGATGGGGTGGCGGGTAACGTGACCCGATTCGCGCAGGGCGCGCAGCACGGCCAGTCCACCCAGAACCCCCAGGATGCCGTCGAACTTGCCGCCCGTGGGCTGGGTGTCGAGATGGCTCCCCATGGTGATGGGGGGCAGGGTCGGATCCTGCCCTTCCAGACGGGCGAACATGTTGCCCAGGCGATCGATGGTCATGGTGCAGCCCAGAGCCGTACAGGCCGAGGCAAACCAGTCGCGCACCTGGCGGTCTTCTTCTGTCAGGGTCAGGCGCTTGATCCCACCCTTTTCCGTACCGCCAAAACGGGCTGTCTCCATCAGATCGGCCCAAAGGGCACGGCCATCGATACGGATATTGCTCATGAGGCGGGGAGTCCTTTCAGGCGGAGAGACGATGCGGATTGAGAGGATGCTCCAACCAAGTCATCTCGCCGTCAACAGGCTGCGGCGCCATGGTGATGCACTCATCCACCGGGCAGACATGGGCGCAGAGATTGCAGCCCACGCATTCCTCTTCAATCACGCTGTATTCTCGGCGGTTCGGTCCGGTGCTCTTGGCGATAGCCTGATGCGACGTATCCTCGCAGGCAATATGGCACAGGCCGCACCCGACGCAGCTTTCCTGGTCGATCTGCGCGATGGTGCGGAATTTCATGTTGAGCTGGTTCCAGGGCACGAAGCGCGACACGGCCCGCCCGCTCAGATCGGGCAGCGTTGCATATTCCTTGCTGTCCATCCAGTTCGAAAGCCCGTCGATCATATCTTCGACGATGCGGAACCCGTAATGCATGGCGGCCGTGCAGACCTGAAGCGCGCTCGACCCCATGGCGAGGAATTCGGCGGAGTCCCGCCAGTTGCTGATGCCCCCCATGCCCGAAATAGGTATTCCTGCCATCTCGGGATCACGGGCAATCTCGCCGATCATGCGCAGCGCGATGGGCTTGACCGCTGGGCCGCAATAGCCGCCATGCGTGCCCTTGCCGCCCACGACCGGCATGGGGGCCATGGCGTCCAGATCGACCCCGATGACCGACTGGATGGTGTTGATGAGCGAGACCGCATCGGCACCGCCGCGTCGTGCGGCTCGGGCGGGCATAAGAATATTGGTGACATTGGGGGTGAGCTTGACGATGACCGGCATGCGCGTGTTCTGCTTGCACCAGCGCGTGACCATCTCGACATATTCGGGCACCTGCCCCACGGCAGAGCCCATATTGCGCTCGGACATGCCATGCGGGCAGCCGAAATTCAGCTCGATCCCGTCCGCCCCTGTCTCCTCGATGAGCGGTAATATGGCCTTCCAGCGATGTTCCTCGCACGGCACCATGAGGCTGACGATGAGCGCCCGATCCGGGAAATCGCGCTTTACGCGCTTGATCTCCGCAATATTGGTCGCGAGCGGGCGGTCGGAAATCAGTTCGATGTTATTGAGCCCCATCAGGCGCTTGCCTTCGAACTGGAGCGCGCCATAGCGCGAGCTGAGATTGACCACAGGCGGGTCCTCTCCCAGGGTTTTCCAGACCACACCGCCCCATCCTGCCTCATAGGCGCGGCGGACATTATATTCCTTGTCGGTTGGTGGGGCAGAGGCCAGCCAGAAGGGATTGGGGGAGGTAATCCCGGCGAAATTGGTGCGCAGATCGGCCATGATCAGGGGGCTCCCGTGCCGGAAAGGCGAAATTTGGAAAGGGTCAGGTCGTCATGAATGGCTTTGGCGGCCTCACGCCCGTCGCGTACGGCCGCCACGGTCAGATCCTCGCCCGCGGTGCAATCGCCACCGGCATAGACGCCCGCCAGAGTGGTGCGGCCCTTCTCATCGACTACCAGACGCCCGTTCTCGACAAGGATCTGGTCCCGGGCGATCGGATCGGGAATGAAGACCTGACCAATGGCCTTGAGCACCATATCGGCGCCAAGCGTGAACTCGGCAGGGGGCGCCAGAGGAGGCGTTCCGGAGAGGGACGGGGGATCGGTGCGCCTGAAGGTCACGCCTGTCAGCGCCCCTGCCGCAGTTTCAAGGCGTATGGGGGCGGCCCACAGGCGTAGCGTCACCCCATTTGTCTGTGCCCAGTCGCGTTCGACCTCGGTTGCGGACATGGTGGCCTCGCCACGACGATAGACAAGGGTGACCTCTTCCGCACCGAGTCTCTTGGCCTGCACTGCGGCATCAATGGCCGTATTGCCCCCGCCGATCACGACGACGCGTCGTCCCACCGGGGTTGTAGCCAGCGGATGGGAGCGCAGATATTCGATGAAGGCCACCGCATCCTGCACGCCGTGGATCGACTCATCCGGCAGGCCAAGGGCACGCACGCCCGAAAGGCCGATCGCCAGAAACACCGCATCATGCTCCTGACGCAACGTGGCGAGGCTGAGAGTCTCACCCAGAATGGTCCCGCCCCGATAGGTGATGCCGCCTATGGCGAAGAGGAAATCGATCTCCTTCTGGGCAAAATCATCGGCCAGCTTATAGGCGGCAACGCCATATTCATTGAGCCCGCCGGGACGCGTATGGCGGTCATAAAGCGTGACGTCATGCCCGAGCATGGCCAGTCGGTGCGCGCAGGCAAGCCCGGCAGGGCCGGCGCCCATGACGGCCACATGACGGCCGGTAGGGGCTGCCCGTTTGAAGGGATGGGCGGGCTGCGCCATTTGCCAGTCGGTCGCGAAACGCTGCAACGCGCCGATACGCACGGGCTTGTGCGTTTCGATAGCGGTATGAACGCATTTCTGCTCGCATAATATCTCGGTCGGGCAGACACGCGCGCATGACCCGCCGAGGATATTCGATTGCAGGATGGTCCGGGCAGCGCCCGCCGTGTTTTTTGAGGCGATTGCCTTGATGAAACGCGGGATGTCGATGTCGGTGGGGCAGGCCTCGATACAGGGTGCATCATAACAATAGAAGCAGCGATCGGCCTCCAGCGCCGCCTGCTCGGCGGTCAGACCTGGATGCGCATCGGCAAAGTTTCTGGCCAGCATGTCATCACTCAGGCGTCCACAGGCAATATCGGGCGGCATGGGATAATCCGATTCTGTTTGTTCCGTAAAACGAACGTTACGATCAGATCTGGCGGTGCTGCAAGTGTATTTTGACCATATGTTCAGGTTTTATCGTGCGGATGAAATCCCCCCGCCCGGACGCTTTAGAACCCGGTCGAAAGTGATACCGAAATGGCAAAGGTTGGCTGGATGGTATAGAGCGGCGACGACCCGGCGATGCTCGTGCCGTAGATACCCCGTATGGTTCTGGCATTCGAGGTAAAGGCGTAGACGGCATTACGATAGATCGAGCCGATCATGTTCTGCATGTTGATCTGCACCTGCGGGGAGTGCAGGAACCCCGTCCGGTGCAGTCGATAGCCCAGCGTCACGTTGTTGTTGATATAGCCGGGCATTTTCTCGTCATTGACGAGTGTCGCATATTGCGCCCCGATATATTTGAGCCCGAGATTGGCGAAAAAGCTGCCATCATCCCAGTCCAGCCCGAGCGCCGCCTGATATTTCGGCGCAGAGACGGCCCGCTTGCCCCGCGTCGGCAGAAGATCGCCATCGATCGGGATATTGTTATCGATCCGCGCATCGAGATACTCAAAGCTCGCATAGGGCCGCAGATGGTGCAGGATGGGCCGTGTGCCGATTTGCAGATCGACACCGCGTGAGGTCTGACCGCCGGCATTCATGGTCATGGGGGTGAGCGCACCATTGACGTAGCTGTTGAGCGCCAGTTGGCGATTGGTGAAATTGTAATTGAAGAAGGATATCTCGCCCACGATCAGGTCGTCATGATAGCGATAACCAAGTTCCTCTTCGATGGAATATTCGGGTTTGACGGTCGAGGGCGCGGTCTGCAGCGACCCTCCGGCGGGGCTGTAGAGCTCGAAAAGCGTGCTGTTATTGGTGGTGCGAAAATTGGTTACACCCAATACGTAGAGCTCGGAATGCTTGTCCAGCACATAGCGTGCGCTCACCTGTGGCAGAGGCTCGAAGATATTCTGTCCCCGCCGGTTATCCGACACCGGGACATAGCTGTCTATCCCGCGTGAAACCATGGCAGCGCGCAACCCTGCCTTGAGTTCCAGCCTGTCGCGCAGGAGCGAGATCCTGTCGCC
The DNA here is from genome assembly GCF_037150015.1 of Asaia sp. VD9. Lineage (NCBI taxonomy): Bacteria > Pseudomonadati > Pseudomonadota > Alphaproteobacteria > Acetobacterales > Acetobacteraceae > Asaia > Asaia sp. VD9. Next base: position 64,262 of record NZ_JBBCQM010000003.1, read on the forward strand.
CAGATAGAGCATGTTGATCTGGGTAAAGCTGTTATAGTCAGAGGCGTACCATTTCTTGCCCGATGACGTGCGATAGATCAGCGGGCCGTAATCGCCGTAGATATTCTCCGGTCCGCCATCGACGGGGTTGATGCGCGATACGGGTGTCGCCTGATTCATGCGCGACCATTCATACCACCAGCCGAAAGTGAGGGTGTTCTTCCCGGCCGTCCAGTCGAGTGAGGCATTGTTGCCCGCGCGATGATAGCTGTAATAATTGGGTGTGTAGATGAGTTGTGAGGTCGTGCTGCTGATGCGCCCGTCACCATTCAGATCAACACCGACTAGTGAGGACCCCGAATAGGTTGCGCCCTCGGTTGCCAGAGCCGCACCGCCGATAGAGCCGGATCCCCACCACAGATAGGGCGTGTCATGAAAATGCAGCCCATGGCCCAGGTCGAGCTCGGTCGGTGCCGAGGTCACCAGATTCTGGAACGCGTCCAGCGCATAGAGATGATAGCCGAGCCCATCCTTGTAGGAGCGTGAGAGGTCATTGCCCGCGCCATAACGGGCGAATTCCGACGCCGTGGGCCAGCGGCTGAATTGCAGCGTATTGTCATTATAGCTCATGACCAGCGAGGTATGGCTGTGCTGGGCAATATCCTTGACCAGCTTGAAATCGATATGCTTGCGCATATTGGTGCCGGGCCCACGCCAGTTATTGGCGCGCGTATAGGAAAACGAGGCGAAGGCGCGTACGCCGCTATGACCGATATCACCGGTATCGGCGCGTATCAGACCCCGCGCCAGATTATACGTGCCATAGGTCATGTTCACATAGCCTTCGCGGTGATGCGAAGGATCGCGGAGATTGGCATAGGCACTGCCTGCCGCCGCCGCAACGGTCGGAGTAGAGAGATCCACAGAACCAGGCATGAGCGAGACCTGCTGCAGGTTATCGCCATCCGATGTCTGATTGGCATAAAACCCGCCCGAGCCGATATCGCTGACCGGCACCCCCTCGTAAATCCAGCCGATCTGATCGCCCGGCAGGCCACGCAGATACATATTGCCCCCCACGATGCCATAGGGGTCCATGAGGGCGACATAGGCTGAGGGCTCGAGTGCCAGAACCTGCACCGGATTGGCTGTGGGCGATTGTTTGGCAATGAAATCACGGGTGACGGTCTGGATCGCGCCAGCGCGTGTCTCACGACGAATCAGCCCGCCACCTGCCTGCTGCCCCGTCACACCATTCGATGTCTTGTGGGAAGGGGCGGCTACCGTGATCTCTTCCGGTTTTCGCGGCTGATGAGCCTTCGCGCGGGGCGCTTTCGAGGAATGAGATGGTGTCAGGGGGGCTGCCGATACATACGGTATCGAAACGAAGAGAGGGGCAAGAAGCAAGCCAAGGCGACGGGAAACCATATCATCTCCGCAATATTTCGATTCCGTACGTAATGCAGCCTATCCATAAGCTGCCCGAATGGACAAGAATTTTCTGGAGTGCGCCGATGGGTGACCCGTCCCGTGGTTTTGCGTCGGGTCCCGAAATCGGGAATGCTGGATGGCGTGGGTACGCCTTCCGGGAGGAGACATGATGCAGATGATCGGGCTGATTGGCGGGATGAGCTGGGAAAGCTCGGCCATGTATTATCGTTTGCTCAATGAGGGTGTACGCGCCCGGTTGGGTCCGGCGGCTTCAGCGCGCTGCCTGCTCTGGTCATTCGACTTTGCGGAGATCAAGGCGCTTCAGCATCGCGGCGCATGGAGCGAATTGACGCGCTTGATGATTGGCGCGGCGCGTCATCTCGAAAATGCGGGGGCCGAACATATTGTGATCTGCACAAACACCATGCACCGCATGGCTGACGAGATTCAGGCGGCTCTCTCCATTCCACTCCTGCATATTGCTGACCCAACAGCGCAATCAATCAGGGCAGCGGGGCTGACGCGGATCGGATTGCTCGGTACCGCCTTCACGATGGAGCAGGATTTCTACAAGGGGCGTCTGCGGCGGCAATATGGGCTCGACGTTCTCGTACCGGATGACGCTGATCGTCAGAGCGTACATCGCATTATCTATGATGAACTCGTAGCCGGTGAGATCCGTCCGGAATCCCGCGCGCTCTACCGGGATATCATGGCGCGCCTCGTCGCGCGTGGTGCTGAGGGAATCATCCTGGGCTGCACCGAAATCATGCTTCTGGTCAGCCCCGAAGATGCGGAAGTCCCGCTTTTTGATACGACAGCCCTGCATGTCCAAGCCGCTGTGGGGGCCATGATTGGCCCGCCCCGATGAAGATCGGGAAGATGCTTTTCCCGATGGAGCGGCACGAGGCGTGATAGTGACACCTTGCTGAGACATGACGCCTGATGACATCAGACGCAGCAATCATAACTCATAGCGGAGCGGCATCTTGGCCTCCTGTTATCGCACAAAGAGTCGATTCAGGGGCGTCCGGGCTCGTCTACTGGACAGGGAGCCCCATTTCCTGCGCGGCGTCACGCCTGCGGTTCGGGGCGACATGCTCTTCAGCGCCCTCCCAGACGTTGTTGATAGTGGGCGAGAACCGGGGCAGCGCCATGATCGGAGAATACTTTCGACAGTCCTGAGGCTGCTCTGGCGGCGGCCCGTTCCGCACGCGATATCAGAGCCGCTTCATACTCTCGCAGCGACGCGACGCCATTCCCCTCTGTCAGGGTATTTGCAAGATCGAGTGCATCGGCCAGAGCCAGATTCACGCCTTCGCCGCTGAATGGAGACATCAGATGCGCCGCATCGCCCAACAACGTGACTGCGGGTGCCGGGGTCCATCTCGCGCCGATTGGCATTGCATAAAGCGGGCGAATTCCGAGGAAGTCACCTTCAGCAAGAAGCCGCCGCAGATCGGGTGACCATGAAGAAAAACTCCGTGCCATATGCGCCCGGGCTGCCTCTGGAGAGCCATCGCGCATGGCCAGAGCCGCCTTCTCTGCCAGGCGCATACCCGCGTAGAAGCGGATATGCCCCCCGCTGTTGCGCTGCAAGATCAGGGCACGGTTATTGCCCACTGCGAACATCTTGCCATGCCCGACCAGGGCGGCTGCACGGGGGTCACGCTTCTCCTCAAAGCCGAGTTCAAGGAAAACGATGCCCTCGTAAACCGGCTGGATCTTGGTGAGAAAAGGGCGGACACGAGACCAGGCTCCGTCTGCGCCGATCACAACATCATAGAGCTGAGGCCCATCTGTGCACAGCACCGAGATTTTCTCACCTGCGGAGACGATTCCGTTGACGCACTGACCCCAGTGCACGACGCCGGGCTCCAGCGATTCCAGCAGGATACGGCGCAGATCTCCCCGGTCGATCTCGGGACGGTTGGCGTCCCGGCCATCATGCTCGAAAATCAGACGCCCGGTCTCGTCATAGAGCCGATCGCCCTGATCCTCATGGCGCGCACAGGCCATGAAGGCGTCTTCTAGACCGGCTGCCCGCATGGCTCTCTGACCCGTTTCGTCGTGCAGGTCGAGCGATCCGCCCTGCAGCCTCTCCGCCGCATAGGCATCGCGTTCGAGAACCGTCACGCGCATCCCCTGTCGCTGGAGCAGGCAGGCGAGCAGCAGCCCGCCCGGTCCGCCGCCGACGATTCCGATATGTCTGTGCATTGTCTCCGGTGCCTCTCCAATTTACATAGGAAACTATATAGGAGAAACATAGGACGCTATGCAATGAGCGATACTCCCTGGAATCCGCTCGATCACGCGGGGCATTATCTCAGTCGCATCGGGCGTGGCCTGACGCGGATTGGTGATGCGCGGCTTCGACCGCTCGGTCTCGCAACGGCGCAATTGCCGGTGCTTTCAATGCTGCAGAACGGGGAGCGGCGGACGCAGAAGGAACTGGCGACCCTTGCAAAGGTCGAGCAGCCAACCATGGCGCAATTGCTGGCGCGAATGGAGCGCGATGGGCTGGTTCGTCGCGAGCCCGATCCGGAGGACCGTCGCAGCAGTCTCGTTTCGTTGACTGATCTGGCGCTCAAGCGGCTGCCTGCAGGACGCGAGGTCCTGCGTCAGTGCAATGCTGACATGACGACAGGCCTGACGGCAAAGGAAAAAAAGACACTGATCGCCCTGCTGCAGCGTGTGCTCGAGAATATCGAGGCACTCTGAGCGCCCGACAGGGGCCAGAAATCGTCGGATAATCCGGAAATATCTTTTTCAGGCTTAAATCATGGGCGCCCTAACTCTAATCTGGGCAGTATGGATATCAGCGGTCTCGACCTGAACCTCCTCAAGGCTTTCGAGGCGCTTTACATCGAGCGCCATGTGACCCGTGCCGGCGTCCGTATCGGGCTCAGTCAATCCGCGATGAGCGGAGCATTGACGCGATTGCGCGATCTGTTTGGCGACGAGCTTTTCATCCGAACTCCAGCCGCCATGCAGCCCACGAGGCGTGCCCAGGAACTCGCCTTACCCATAGGCCGCGCGCTCGATCTGCTGCGTGAGGGGCTGGGCATGGAAACGCAGGAGCCTGCGCAGTACGATGCTACGCTGACTCTTGCCATGACCGATTATGCTGCCTTTGTGCTGTTGCCGGGGCTTATTGCGCGGCTGGGTGCTCAGGCACCCCGGGTTAGCCTGCACGTACACGGCATGTTCGGCCGGGAGGAGGCCATTACCCTGCTCGATCAGGGTGAGGCCGATCTGGCGATCGGTTTCCCCGTAGAAGCTTCTTCCCGCCTGGTATCTCACCCCCTGATGCAGGAGGGTTTTTCCTGTATGGTGCGCCGCGGTCATCCGGCTTTCCGTCAGGGGGCGGATCTTGCAGCGTATATTGGCGCGCCTCATCTGCTCGTGTCGCCTGAGGGAGACCGAAGCGGGCTTGTCGATCGCTTGCTCGCCGAGCGTGGCCTGGCGCGCCACGTTGCACTGAGCCTGCCCCAATTCCTCGTCGCACCCTTCGTGATTGCCGAAACCGATCTCATCGCCACCCTCTCCACGCGTGTGGCACGACGTTTTGCGGGCGGAGAAAACGGGTTGGCGCTGTTCGAACCGCCCTTGCCATTGCCGAAATGGACGCTTTCCATGATGTGGCATCGGCGCACGGAAAATCACGCAGTGCTCCGATGGCTACGTGCGCAACTGGTCGATCTCGCGAGGGTGCTCTGACATCATCGCGCGGGCCGATAACGGCTTATCAGAACTCTCCATTTCCAATCCGCTCTGCGCGCCGCTTCACTTGCTTCAGGAAACAGCAAGGCGAAGCACTGCATGAACATCATGATAACAGGCGCAACAGGACTGATTGGCGGGGCGGTTGCCCGCGCGCTCAAGGCACAGGGGCATGGTATCCTCGCTCTGGCACGGAATGAAGGAGCGGCCGAGAAGGCAAGGGCACAGGGTTTCGACATTGTCGCCGGCGATTTGGCAGACACGGCGTTGCTCCATTCTGTGGCGCAAAGGGCCGATGCCGTTATTCATGCGGCGTCTTCCCACGACCAGAGGGCGGCGGATCTCGATCGTCGCGCCACCCATGCGTTGCTCGATGCCCTTCGGGGAACTGGCAAGCGGCTGATCTATACCAGTGGCTGTCTGGTGTACGGCGCGACGGGAGACAAAGCCGCTACTGAGGAAACGGCATGCAATCCACTGCCGATGGTGGCATGGCGTGAGACGCTGGAGCGCGAGATCAGGGCTGAACAGGATGTGCATGGAGTGATCCTCCGACCGGGCTGGGTTTATGGCTGTGGCGGTGGGACGGCCATGATGCTGCTGGCTGAGGCCCGCAATGAGGGCGCCGCACGCGTCATAGGCACCGGTGATAATCGCTGGAGCTGCGTTCATACCGAGGATCTTGCCCGGCTTTATGCACGGGCCCTTACCCATGCGCCTGCCGGGTCGGTTTATAACGGCGTCAATGGCGCGCCTGTCAGTCTCATGGAAATTGCTCAGGCGGCAAGCCGGGCAGGGGGAGCCCAAGGGCGGGTCACGCTCTGGCCGATTGAGGAAGCCCGCCAAAGCCTGCGTGGCTTTGCCGATGCGATAGCCTGCGATCAGGTCATTTCCGGCGGAAAGGCGCAGGCGGAGCTCGGCTGGCGACCGGTCATGGGCACGATCCTGCAGGAATTCGAGGCGATCACGTCGGGGAATTACCGTGATGCATGAAGCTGCGCGGTACCTCTTCATGGTCGCTATGATGGGTGCAGGTCTGGTCAATCTTCTGGGTCGGGACACCTTGCGTGCGCAGTTTGTGCGATGGGGTTACCCCGGATGGTGGTGTCGCGTAACCGGTGCGCTTGAATGGGTCAGTGTCGGGCTCATGACCTTTCCGCAAATGCAGATGGCGGGGCAGGTTCTGGCGGTCATGATTCTCTTGGCGGTTCTGATCACGCTGCTGCGCTGGCGCGCATTTTCCCATATGCCCGCTTTTGGCCTGTTTCTGGCGCTCCTGGCTCTAGGGTGGTCCTAAGGGTAGGAATCCGAAAACCGAACTCTCCGTCGGACGTTGCGGCTGAACGCACTTATTTCCGGAATGTGATTCCCTTGCGCCCAGTCGTTTTTAGTACGCTTTTTCTTGTTGTCATCCTGAACTGGCTCTGGCCATTGCCTCTTCCTCTCCTGGCGAGGATCGCCGCGGCCTGTCTGATCGTAGTGGTAGGGCTTTATCACTATTGGTGCCGTCTTTCCTCGGGCTCGGTTTTTGCGCCGGAGATGCCGCGTCTGGCGGTCATCCTGTTCAACTGGGGTTTCGGTGCCCTGATGCTCGTCACCGTCCTGCAATTGGCGGTGGATGGAGGCGCCGCGATCTGGGCACTTGTGACATGGCGTCCTTTCCATATCGGCACCGTGCCCCGCGTGGTTGCGGGGGCACTTGCGGCGTTTCTCTCGGCATGGGGGGTAGCCAACGCTCTGCGTGTTCCCCCCATACGTGACATCACGCTTGATATTGCCGGATTACCGCCCGGATTTGAGGGTTACCGTCTGGTTCAGCTGACGGATCTTCATATCACCCGCCTCTTTCCCGCACGTTGGGCGGAGGCCGTGGTGACAAGGACGAATGGAGCGGGGGCCGATCTGATTGTGGTCACCGGGGACTTTATCGATGGTTCAGTGGCAATGCGCCGAGATGACGTTGCCCCGCTCGCAGCCCTGACGGCTCCGGATGGTGTGTGGGCCATTCCCGGCAATCACGAATATTTCTTCGATTATGCCGAGTGGATCGCTCATCTCTCGCGCATGGGTTTCCGATTCCTGCTCAATAGCCACGAAATAATCAGGCGGAAGGACGACACACTCGTCCTGGCGGGGGTGACGGATCGTTCGGCTGCTCATCATGGAGAAGTCGGCCCGGACCTCGCGCTTGCGCTGGCGAACCGACCGGTAACCGCGCCCGTGATCCTGCTCGACCATCAACCCGGCGAGGCGCGAGAAGCGGCGCGTCTGGGCGTTGCGTTGCAGCTTTCGGGTCATACTCATGGCGGCATGATCTACGGGCTCGATGCCCTCGTGGCGCGTGGCAACAAAGGTTTTGTCTCCGGGCTATATCATGTCGGAAGCATGGCCCTGTATGTCAGCAACGGCACCGGCATATGGCCCGGCTTCGCCCTGCGCCTCGGCCGCCCTTCGGAGATCACCCGATTTACCCTGCGCGCTTCCTGACTTTTCACGAGGCCATAAAAGCCTTTCCGGCGGCCTCAATCGAGATCAACAGGACCACGCTGCGGACAGGTCTTGCCCGATCGGCAGTGTGGCGACGCTTTGACTGTTATTCTCTCCGGGCCATGCCTCGCTCTTCGTTTATACGCCAGATAGGGCGACGTTGCGCCTGTCTGTCAGCGACGATGCCTTCCTAGTGGACAGCTGATAAACTGGTCGGTCGATGCGGCCCCGGGCAAGACGAGGAGGCACCATTCACTCCCTGGATGATCCCTGACTCGAAGAGCGATCGGTGCAGCAGCGCATCGCCTCAGCCACGGACCCGACATTCCACGGGTGTTCGTTTGTCTGGACATCTGTGCGTATCCAGCGATGATTAGGTACGGGTTTGATGGCGGTTCGATTGGCTAGAGGACTCTAAGCAGACCAATCATAGACTGCGCGATGCTTGATGGTTACCGGGTCGAAGACGGTGACCAGGGACAGCTTCACTTGGACGGCAAGACGGGTGCGCGTGGTGTGGCATCACATTGGCTCATGGCGACGAGCGCGCATTACGGCACCGGACTTCTCCAAAGACCGCCCCTCTTCGACAGATCGATATCGGGCTTTTCAGAATGCGCTCATGCGAAGCCCCTGATACCAGAGAGCCATGTTTCCCTGATTGACTCAGGAATGGCTCAAAATCAATAATTTGGTAAATCAGGATTTTGCTTCTAACCGGCCGCATCCCGCAGAAAACTGCGGTCAATGCCGTGGTGTCCCGTACGGGATTCGAACCCGTGTTACCGCCGTGAAAGGGCGGTGTCCTAGGCCTCTAGACGAACGGGACTGGAGGCGTGAGCGGCTGATTATCCCAGCGGGGGGGAGGGGTCAACCCCTAAATCGTGGCGGCGTCCAAAATAAAAAAGCTCAGCATATCCTGACCTTGCCACTGCTCGCAGCGCAATTGCCCGGCCACATGAAGCACCGGCATGGCGCGGTCTTCCAGCAATTCCGCAAAGGTCTTGTCAGCGGCTCGGAACACGAGACCACGCAACCTGCCGCCATCTTCGCCCTGCAGGATCACACGCAGCGTATTGCCGTCGCGGCCGATGCGTTCGCTTTTGACGGCGCGTACTCGGCTGATCGCGATGACCGGCTCTTCATGGCCTGCACCGAATGGTCCCAGCCTAGTGAGTTGCGCCGCGATTTCCGTGGTCGCCCCACGCAGGGCCAGAACCCCGTCGATGCTCAATGCGTCGTGGCGCGGGCGATGACGCGCCTCGGCCAGCGCCTGATCCAGATGGGCATGAAATGCTCCAGCTTTTTCAGCAGGGAGAGAGAACCCCGCGGCCATGGCATGTCCCCCCCCTGTCAGGAGCAAGCCCGACTGGCACGCAGCAATCACGGCAGCGCCTATATCCAGCCCCGGTACCGAGCGTGCAGACCCCTTGATCACGCCGTCCTGCAAGGCGCCAATCAGCGTGGGGCGATTACAGCGCTCGCGCACGCGACTGGCCACGATCCCCACCACGCCGGGATGCCAGCTCTCCCCATGCAGAAACAGGGCGGCATGCCCTGCCTCAAGCTGGGATTCCGCCTGGTGATAGGCCTCTGTCAGGATATCGGCTTCGACGGTCTGGCGCTGCCTGTTGATCTCATCGAGCTTCTCGGCCAGCGCGCGCGCTTCAAATGCATCCTCGCTGAGCAGGAGCTTGACGCCCAGCTCAGCCTGGGCGATGCGCCCGCCCGCATTGATGCGTGGGCCGATGCCAAAGCCGCAGGCCATGGCACTGGCTGTTTCCTTCACTCCTGCCACGGAGGCGAGAGTGGAGAGCCCCAGGCGCTCGCCGCGCCCCATCACGCGCAAACCTTGGGCCACGAAAGCGCGGTTCAGATCACGCAGCGGCATGACATCGCAGATGGTGGCGAGCGCGACCAGATCGAGCTTGCCCAGAAGGGCCGGTTCCTCATGCGTTTCAAACCAGCCGGAAAGACGCAGGGCGCGGCAGGTGGCGATCAGGGTCAGAAAAGCGACGCTCGTGGCACAGAGATGACCCAGCCCCGAGCCACAATCCAGACGGTTCGGATTCACCACGAGGCAGCTGGGCAGAATGGCGCCGTCAGGCTTGTGATGATCCAGAACGATGATATCGCCCTCCACCCGCAAGGCGTCGAGCAGGGCGACTGCCGCTGTGCCGCAATCCACACAGACGAGCAGCGTCGCCCCCTTGGCGCGCAGCCCCTCGAGGGCAGGCGCGTTCGGGCCGTACCCCTCTTTCTGCCGGTCCGGAATATGGAAATGGACCGCACAGCCCAGTTCGCGCAGCGTTTCGGTCAGGAGGGTGGTGCCGCAGGCGCCATCCACATCGTAATCACCGAACACACCGACGGTCTCACCGCATCGGACCGCCTGCGCGAGGCGGGCGGCGGTTTCGTCCATGCTGTGCAGGCAGGACGGATCGGGTAGCCAGTCACGCAGCCTCGGGTCGAGAAAGGCCGCGACCTGTGAGGGATCGACCCCCCTGCCATGCAGTATGCGTGCGAGAAGTTCCGGAATACCGGCGCGCTGCGCCATCGCAAGGGCCACGCGGCCATCGCCGGTCGCCAGTTTCTCGTCGCGCCAGATCCAGGATCGCCCGCTGCCGCTGGAATGAACGGACAGAACCGGCTCTGGCGGAACAAGGAACGAGGGAGCGTCAGACATGCGCTCCCTTATAGAATGGGTTCAGTGACCTGCCCATGTCTTGGTGGAGAAATCGTGGCGCCCTTCAATGAAGCGCACCGTGGCCGATTTGGAGCGCATCACGATGGAATGGGTGCGCGCAATGGTGGGGCCATAGAAGCGCACGCCGCGCAGAAGTGTACCCGTGGTCACGCCGGTAGCGGAGAACAGAACATCGCCGCGGGCCATGTCATGCAGGCCGAGCTTGCGGGTGGGGTCCTTGCCAGGGTCCATCGAGCGGGCGCGTTCGACCTGGCTTTCATCCTCGAACATCAGGCGTCCCTGCATCTGGCCCCCGACGCAGCGTACCGCCGCGGCAGCGAGAACACCCTCAGGGGCGCCACCGGAACCTGCATAGATATCCACGCGGCTCTCATCCATACAGGCGGCGATGGCAGCGGCCACGTCGCCATCGGTCAGCAGCATGACGCGCGCGCCAGCTTCACGGGCGCGGGCAATCAGCTCTTCATGGCGTTCGCGGTCGAGTGCGCACATGGTGATGGAGGAGATGTCCTTGCCCTTGGCCTTGGCGAGGTCACGCAGCGTGGTCTCGATCGGGGCATCGATATCGATCAGGTCTTCCGGCAGGTTCGGACCGACCACCAGCTTCTGCATGTAGATGTCGGGAGCATGGAGGAAATTGCCGCTTTCGGCCAATGCCACCATGGTCATGGCATTGGGCATGTCCTTGGCGCAGAGATTGGTGCCTTCCAGCGGGTCGACGGCAATATCCATCTTGGGGCCGCCAGCCCCCACCTTCTCGCCGATATAGAGCATCGGCGCTTCATCCATCTCGCCTTCGCCGATCACGACCGTCCCTTCGATCGCGACCGTGTCGAACGCGGCCCGCATGGCCTGAACGGCTGCACCGTCAGCCTCGTTCTTTTCCCCACGGCCTGTCCAGGCCGATGACGAGATGGCCGCAGCCTCTGTAACGCGCACAAGTTCGAGCGCGAGGTTGCGATCCGTCACTTTATACTTAGGAGAGAAAGGCATCCGGTATATCCTATCTGTACTCTATCCAGCTGAGCCGGAATTGCGACACGCCCTGTTATGCCGGGATGTGCCGCCTTTGCCACATCACACAGTCTCGATTTTCATGAGCAGCGGTGTGCCGACGACAGTTTCCAGGGGCTCGAGGGCCGTCAGGACGGAAAGCATGGCCGCCTCGCTGGTTTCATGTGTGACAAGCGCAAGCGGAACAACCGTCTGTGAACCGGCAGGCTGAACAGCTTCCTCGGCGGCATGCTGGGAGAGCGCGCGCAGCGACACGCCATAGTCGCGCAGGGCTGCCGTGATATCGGCCACGACGCCCGGACGGTCCTGAACAAAAAGGCGCAGATAATACTGGCCGCCCAGGCTTTCACGCGGGGCGCAGGCGATTTCGGGCTTCGGGTCCATGCCCCAGACGGGCAGGGCCGTACCACGGGCAAGATCGATCACATCGGCCACAACGGCGCTGGCGGTGGGACCGGCACCGGCGCCACGCCCTTCGATCAGCATCGGACCGCTGAAGGCGCCCTCGGTCAGTACGGCGTTGAACACGCCATCCACATTGGCGATGGGGGCTGATTGCGGGACCATGCACGGGCGCATCGAGGCCTCGATCTTGCCCTGACCGTCACTACGGGCACTGCCGAGAAGCTTGATGCGATAGCCCATCTCGCGGGCGAAGGCCTGATCGCAGGCGGCGATATTGCGGATCCCCTCGACATGCAGGGAATCGAAACGCACGGGCTGGCCGAAGGCGAGACCGGCCAGAATGGCGAGCTTGTGTGCGGCGTCCCAGCCATCCACATCAGTGGAAGGGTCGGCCTCGGCATAGCCGAGTGCCTGAGCTTCCGCCAGGATATCCCCGAAATCGCGGCCCGTCTCGCGCATCGCGGTCAGGATGTAGTTGCAGGTGCCGTTCAGAATGCCGCCTACGCGCAGCAGATGGTCGGCGGCCAGACCCTCACGCACCAGCTTGATGGCCGGGATACCGCCCGCCACCGACGCTTCGAAAAGCAGCGAGGTTTCGTTCTCGCGTGCGAGGCGCGCCAGAGAGGCCCCGTGAATGGCCAGCAGGGCCTTGTTGGCTGTGACAACCGGCTTTCCAGCCTTCAGCGCGGCCTCTACGAGCGCACGGGCCGAGCCTTCGGCGCCGCCAATCAGCTCGAGCACCACATCGACCCTGGGGTCGGCGGCGAGAGCGATGGCGTCGTCATGCCAGGTCAGGCCGGTCAGATCGACTCCGCGGTCGCGCGTGCGATCACGCGCCGAGACGGCGACCACCTCGATGGTTCGTCCGGCACGGGCGGTGATGGCCTGGGCGTTTTCACGCAGAAGGCGCACCACGCCAGCCCCGACCGTGCCAAGACCCGCAATACCAAGATGAAGTGTTTGACCGTTCACGAAACTGCCTCTGCCTGTTTGACGCCGTGTTTGTTGAGGAAGGTCTTGATGGCGCGCGTGGCCTGACGCAGGCGCTGCGTGTTCTCGACAAGACCGATGCGGACGAAGCCCTCGCCGTATTCACCAAAGCCAAGCCCTGGCGCCACGGCCACTCCGGCTTCCTTGAGCAGGAGCTTGCTGAAATCGACGCTGCCCATTTCGGCAAAGCGCTCGGGGATGGGCGCCCAGGCAAACATCGAGCCCTGCGGCGACGGGACGTCCCAGCCTGCGGCATGAAGCCCGCGGATGAGCACGTCACGCCGCTCGCGATACATGTCGCGGATTTCCGTCACGCAATCCTGCGGGCCGCTCAGGGCTGCAACGGCCGCTACCTGAATGGGGGTAAAGGCCCCGTAATCGAGATAGGATTTGATGCGTGTGAGCGCCTGGATCAGATGCGGATTGCCAGCAGCAAATCCCATGCGCCAGCCCGCCATGGAATAGGTCTTCGAGAGCGAGGTGAACTCGACCGCGATGTCCTTGGCGCCTGGTACCTGCAGGATGGACGGCGGTGGCTCGTCGCCGAAATAGATTTCGCAATAGGCCAGATCGGACAGGATCCAGATCTGCTCGCGACGGGCAAAAGCCACCAGCTCCTTGTAGAAATCCAGCGAGGCTGTGAACGCCGTCGGGTTGGAGGGGAAGTTCACGATCAGCGCGGTTGGCTTGGGTACGGAATGGCGTACGGCGCGTTCGAGCGCGCGCAGCATGTCCTCACCCGGCGTGGCCGGAATGGAACGCACCGAGGCACCCGCGATGATGAAGCCGAACTGATGGATGGGATAGGACGGATTCGGCACCAGGATCGTATCACCGGGGCTGGTGATGGCTGAGGACAGGTTCGCCAGCCCCTCTTTCGAGCCCAGAGTCGCGATGACTTCGGTCTCGGGATTCAGATCCACGCCGAAGCGACGCTCGTAATACCCCGCCAGTGCGCGGCGCAAACCGGGAATGCCCCGGCTGACCGAATAACGGTGGCTGCGCGGGTCTGCCACGGTCTCAACCAGTTTTCGGACGATATGCGGCGGTGTGGGGCTGTCGGGATTGCCCATGCCCAGATCGATGATGTCTTCACCATGCGCTCGGGCCGCGGCCTTGGCCTTGTTCACTTCGGCGAAGACATAGGGCGGCAGGCGACGGATGCGGTGAAACTCTTCGGTCATTTTTTCGGCTCGGGGGCACAGGGTTGAAATAAAATTACCGGAGTCAGGGCGACTCCGACAATCTTCACTAACCTGATTTCCGGACCGGGTGAACCGCCCTCAGTAAGGCGAGCGGTCAATTCTCGCGCCACGCCCCAAAGCGCCGGCGCTGATGCGGATGTCCGATGCCGCCACGCCATGCAGGATCAGAGTCTGGGCCAGAGCGCGGGCACGCAGCAGACCAAGCTTGATTCCGAGCACCTGTTCCGAGGGGCGGAAGGAGGTGATTTCACCAAATCCCTTCACATAGACGATGTCATGCGGGCCGCGTCCGCCCAGCGCCTTGCCGATCGCGCCTTCCTGGCCACGGGCCATCTGATCCGAGGCCTGGTTGAATCGTATCAGCGTGCCATGCGGCTCCGTCAGGTCATACGAAGGCGGGACGATATCGGGCAGGGCGGCGTCGCGCGGGATGTTGAAGCCCGGAAAATTCGGCGCAACCGGGGGCAGGTCGCCAATCTGGGGCAATTCGCCCGGCTTGATGGGGGGAGGGGCGAAGCGTGTCACCTCTGGCAGACCAGCTTCCGGCGCGGCGGGGGGCGCATCCTTTTTGGTCGCCTGCTTTGGCGCGGGCTGAGCCTGCTTGCCCGGCATGGGGGCCGGAGCGTTTGATTCAGCCGGAGTGGCGGCCGGGGGGGCGGCAGAAGCCGGTTTGGCGGGTGTTCCTGCGGCAGGTGTTCCCGCGGCGGGCGCGTTTTGCGCCGGGGGCGGGGTCTGACCGGGGGCAACCACGCTCATGGAGGAGCCACTATCGTCATTGGCCGGGCGAGGCTTGGGCTGAGGCGGTGGCGGCGGTGGGGCCACAATGAGCGGGCCGTCGGCCACGGCCAGATGCTGGCTCAGATTGCGCTGGAGCGTAAGCCGGTCGGTCAGGGCCTGCCGCGCCTGGGCGCTCGGCAGGTCCACACTGGTCATGGGGGTCAGGCCGACGCGCGGATAGGTGCCATGCGCGCCGGGAGCCGGGGGACGCTGCTTGGCAATCTCGCCGCCCTGATACTGATGATACCAGTTATCCACCGTGTCGACGGCGTCCCGGTGACCGCAGGCGCTCAGCGACATCACGAGTGACACCATGCCCGTCATGACGAGACCCGTGCGTGGCCAGCCTGTTTTAACCCCGCCTGTTTTAACCATGTCTCTCGATCGACCCTTGCGTTTCTTGTCCGGTTTCATCCTGCTGGCGCCACCCTAACCGCTCCGGCCCGTCGTGGCGAGATGCTTGATCTGGCGCAAAAATCGGGGGGGCTCTTGTGAGGTCCGCCCATCAAGCGCAACATAGACGGCATGAACAGGCTGCACGGACATAGGAACACCCGCATGCGTGGCACGACACCCCAGGACATCTCCCGTATCGCCCCACGTCTCGATGATGAAGAGCCCGATCCCCAGGCGCCCGATGCGCCCGAGCCCAAGGAAGCGGCCGAAAAGCCCCCCGGTGGCGAGATTGAAGGCAAGCTGTTCGAACAGCGCAAGGTGCTGATCTTCGGTGGCATCAACGACAAGGTGGCCCGCGATGTCACCGGGCGTCTTCTTGCTCTGGCAGGCGCTTCGGACAAGCCCATCGATGTGTATGTCAACTCGCCGGGCGGCCATGTCGAGAGCGGTGACACCATCCACGACATGATCCGCTTTGTGGATTCCATCGCTCCCGTGAATATGATCGGTACGGGCTGGGTCGCCTCCGCCGGTGCCCTGATCTTTGCCGCGGGCCGTCCCGAGCGCCGCCTGTGTCTGCCGAACACACGCTTCCTGTTGCATCAGCCGATGGGCGGTGTGCGCGGTCCGGCAACCGATATCGATATTGAAGCCCGCGAGATCATCAAGATGCGCGAGCGACTCAATCGTCTTTTTGCCCGTGAAACCGGTCAGTCCTACGAGAAGATCGCCAAGGATACGGATCGCAATCACTGGATGTCGGCAGAGGAAGCCATTGCCTATGGCCTCGTCTCGCGCGTCATCAGCAAAATGAGCGACATCAAGGAATAAGAAGAGGACCTCTCTCTCATGTCACGTCTTGAACAACTCTACAGCCATCTTCCGGATGCGCCGTCAGACAAGACCCTGGCCAAGGCCGATTTCGAAGCCCGTCACTGGAGCAGCGCCATTCCTGGCCCGCTCAAGCCGGGCACCGAAGAACACAAGCGCGCCGTGGCCGACATGTTCAGGGAGACCTTCAACCCCTACAAGCCCTCGGTCATCGAGTGGCCCAACCTCGATCCGCAGACCCTTCATCGCATCACCTCGCTACCGATCTGGGATATTGCGGTGCAGACCGAGGGCAAGGCGCGCCTGCGCATGGCCGCCTATGCCGACATGATCGACGACCCGGACATGAAGGACGCCCTGCGTCGCAATGCCTGGGAGGAGAACCGCCACAAGGAGGTGCTCTCCAAGCTGGTCGAAGCCTATAATATTCCCATGGCGCCCGAGCCTCCCTATATCGAGCCCAAGGATACCGAGTGGGCTTATCTTGTGACCGGGTTCTCGGAATGCGTGGACAGCTTCTTCGCTTTCGGTTTGTTCGCCCTCGCCGAGCGCGCCGGACTTTTCCCCATGGAACTGATCGAGACCTTTGAGCCCGTGATGCAGGAGGAATGTCGTCACATCCTGCTTTTCGCGAACTGGCTGGCCTGGCATCGCGCCACCATGCCGTGGTGGAAGCGCCCCGTCTTCGAGGCGCGCGTGTTGGGTGTCTGGGCGTTCCTCGCCTATGAGCGCATGGATCTGGCACGTTCCATCGACTCCGAAGGCAATGAGCATACGCAGGACAACAACTTTACTGTGACCGGCGCCAAGGACATGACGGACATCGATATCAAGGTGCCTGAGCTGATGCAGCTTTGCCTCGATGAAAATGACCGTCGTTTCTCGGGCTACGATCATCGCCTGCTGCGCCCCACCACGACGCCGAACCTCGTCAAGACCGGGCTGTTCGCCTATCGTCTGTGGGAGAAGGCCTTGGGAGCGGTGCGTGCACGGCTTGGACAGACGAAGCAGCACGCCCCTGCATGAGTGTGATCGAGCCGGGGTCTGAAGCCCATAAGCATTATTTCTGTCAGCAGTTTATTGATACGCATCAGGTTTTCGATCCCGAAACCCTGCCATGGCCCGAACTGACAGATGAGGAACTCTCCCGGCTTCGCGCTGTCCCGTTCTGGCAGGAGGTGTATCACACCGAACGCCGGGCCGGGGCTATCGTCGATGCCTTCACCCCCCAGATCATCGATCCGGAGGTGAAGGAGGCGGTGCGTCTTCAGGGGTATGAAGAGGCGCGTCATGCCGATCTGATCCGCGTCATGATCGAGCGTTACGGCCTGGACGCCCAGAAGCAGCCTCTCGAGAAATTTCCGGCTGATCTGGAAAAGGCCTTCATCGATTTCGGCTTTGGTGAATGTCTCGACGCCTTCCTCGGCTTCGGCGCGTTCAAGAGTGCGCGTCAGTCTCAATTCCTGCCCGAAAAGATGTTCGAGATCTTCGACATCCTGATGTTCGAAGAAACGCGGCATATCGTCTTCTTCATCAACTACATGGCATGGCGCGAAAAACGACGCGGTCTTGGTCGCGCGCGGCGCTCTGTGAAATCGTTCCGCTTTTATCTGCGGGCGCTCAGCCGTTTGCTGGGCATGGTACGCCGCGGTCAGGAACCCAATGACGGCCGCGACTTTGCCGTTACCCAGACCAATCTCTTCCTGGACGGGTTTTCCTTCCGGGGATTCGTGGAAGATTGTTACCGGGAGAATGCTCGCCGCATGACCGCGTTTGACCCTGGCCTCATGCAGCCGCGTCTGTTGCCCGGCATCGCAGATCTGGCGCTGCGCGGGCTGCGTCTCTGGGACAAGGGGCGCGGCCTCTCGCGCTGATTGTTGGTCATTTCGCGTTCGGCGTGAATCAGCGGTCTGACGGCTGCTCACGCCACGCCGAGAAAATTGCGTCTCTGGGGCGCTGCCGTGCCGTCCGGTATGGCTTTGCCGAGTCATCGTGAATGATGCCCAGCCTGAGAGCCGTATGAGGGCACGGGATTTCGCCCTTACTGGAACTGAAGATATGGCCGGCCGCTCGATGTCGGCGGAAGCTTGCCGGTTGTTCGGTCCCGGTCAGTATCCTGCCATATCTTCGAATATGCATTCGGAACAATAAGCAATCGAAATGATAAGAGTAAGGATACGCGCGGTTGGGTCGGTGCAGTCGCGTCCCGTGTCCTCGCTCTCATCGCGCACAGGGTGCGTCGTCAGAAAATCAGAACTGATCACCGTTGGGTGCGATGAACGTTTTCGCAATTACTGTTGTACCAGGACCTTTACTTTTTCCGGTTAGATGGACTGGCCATCGTATGGTGGACGCTCTGAAGCAGCCGGAAACGGAAGAATGCTGGTTGGTACGCATCTGCAAGGATGCACTCGGTCACAACGTCCGCACACGCATGCTCCTCAATCACCAGTCGATCTATCTCGACAGATCTCAAACCCAGTATCGCTATTTCCATGTCGAACTCGATGAGCATGAAGCAATCTGGGCACGGGCGCGCTGACCGAGAGCTATCTCGATACAGGCAATCGGGAGCAATTAGCCAATGCCCCCTTCACGATCCTGTCGCCTCAGTTCCGTTCGGGTGGCTCGTCCACTCTGCCGCTTGAGACATCGCGTGACTTCGTCGAACCCATTTACGAGGCGCTCCTGGCCCGCATCGGCCGCAGCATGGAAACGCCTGTTCTCTCCCAGGATCCAAAGCTGCATTTGTGCACGGAGGATGGTCGCGTCATTCAGCCCGCGCGTGTCGGTCCTGCAGGCTATGTCTCCACGATTCGCGCTTCGGTCGGATCGGTCCGGCTGATGTCCGAAACAGGCTGCCGAGCAGCCGTCATCGGTCCTTATGCCGAAACCGCTGCGTCATCGTCGGGGCCGGATCCTTCCGCAATCACCGGCGCGAACGAAAACGCCCGAAGCGTGACAGCACCGCGACGCCGGATGTCTGTTTGACCGATTCGTCGGACCTGAAGGGGCGGTGGTGATGCCGCCCCGATAGAAAGGCCTTTCTCGCCTCAGGCGAGACCCAGCAGGTGCTCCGTATCCGGATCGACTGGAATACCCAGTTCGGCGCGTAGATCGGCCTCTTCCCATTCCTTGTCCCCCGGCGCGCAGACCGGCACACCCGGTTCTGCTGCGGGCGAGGCGCGTAAGAGGTCGAGATAATCCCTCATCCCGGCCTCGAAGGACTCCTGCCCGATGAAGCGGGTCGGGTCGAACGCCACCATGATATGGCCCACGTTTTGCGGCTTGTGGCCCTCCTGAGCGGCCGCGGTGGAGGTCATGATCGGGTCGGGGTCCGCGCCCGAAAGCACGGCAGAGAGGATCGTGACCATACCGGCCAGGGCTGCGCCCTTATGGCCATAGGCCATTCCCCCAAGAGGCTGCAGGAACCGTGCCTGAGTGGCGTCCAGCGTCGGGTGTCCCTCTTCGTTCAGGGCGACTTCTGGCGGAAGGGGCAGGCCGAGGCTACGGTAAAGTTTCACCCGGTTGAACGGGATGGATGAGGTGGCCATGTCGAGCAGCCAGGGCCGTCTGTCGCGCACGGGCGCGCCCATGGCGATGGGGTTGGTGCCATGAAAGGGCGCCCGCCCACCGGCCAGGGCCACGGCGGGGTCGGAATTGCTCAGGACAAGCGAGACGACCCCCTGCTCCGCTGCCGCCAGCGCATAGGCGCCACCCGCCCCGTAATGGGTCGAGTGATGGACGGTCACGGCGCCGACCCCACAGGTGAGGGCAAGGGACACTGCGTGGTCCATCGCCTCATAGGAGGCCGCATGCGCCAGGCCGAAATCGGCATCCAGTCGTCCAGTGGCAGGTGCCGTATGGCTGAACTGGCGTCGGGGCCGCTTGTTGACCCCTCCTTTCTCAAGCATGTCCACGTAGTAGCCGATCAGGCGCACACCGTGGCTGTCTGTGCCGAGCTGTGAGGCATGCATCATGGCGCGCACAGTTTGGGCGGCATCGTCGGGCAGGGCTCCGGCCCCGACGAGTCTGGTCTGGCAGGCCTCGGCGAGGCGCGCTGCCGGGTAGCGAGTGGCTTTGTCCATGGTGATCCGTTTTCAGCGGTTATGAGAGCCGAGCATCTGCCGTGCCCGTTCGCGATCAAGTGCGCCCTCCCATGCTGCAAGAACGACCGGTGCAACGCAATTCCCCGCCAGATTGCCCACGGCACGCGCAATGCCGCTGAACCAGTCGACGGCGATCAGCAGAACAAGGCTCGAGAGCGGGATCGACGGCGCAGCAGCCATGGTCGCCGCCAGAACTACAATGGCGATTCCGGGAACACCATGGGCCCCCTTGGAGGTGATGAGCGCCGTGGCAAGCATCGAAAAAATCTGCGTGAGGGTGAGCGGGGTATGGGTTACCTCCGCCAGGAACACGATGGCGAATCCAAGATAGATCGAGAGCGCATCGAGATTGAGAGAATACCCGGCCGGTACGACGAGCCCCACGACCTGACGGGATATGCCAAGCGCCTCGAGTTTGGTCATGATACTGGGCAGCACGGAATCGGAGCTCGTGGTTGCCGTGACAATCAGGATCTCTTCGCGGAAATAGCGCACGAAATGGACCGGGTTGATACGGCATAGTGCGAGAAGCCCGCCCAGAATCACCACGATGAATACGGCGATGGCGCTGAAATACAGAATGACAAACAGGGCCAGATGATCAATGGCATCGAGACCGTATTCCGCAACGGTCATCGAGACGGCACCGAAGACACCCAGGGGAGCGGTGGCGATGATCACGCGCATCATGCGTGAAAACAGCGCCGAGAAGCTCTCGATCAGTCGGGTGATGGGCGCACCGGCCTCGCCCAGACGCGACAGGCAGCATCCGAGCAGAACGGCGAAAAACAGGATCTGGAGAATATTCCCTTCTGCGAAGGCAGCGACCGGCGATCTTGGGATAAGGTTGAGAATGAAGCCGGTCACGCCTTGTCCGTGCAGTGCATGAGCGTTGGCGGCATAGCTCGCGACCGCATGTGCGTCTTCGGGGCTGGGGGTATAGCTCATGCCACGCCCAGGGTGGAGCAGCAGCGCCGCCCCCACCGAAAGCAGAAGCACAAATGTGGTCATGGCCTCGAAATAGATGAGCGCCCGGCTGCCCAGGCGACCGACTGCGCCCAGAGACCCGGCACCGGTAATGCCGCTGACCACGATGCAGAACAGCAGCGGTCCGACAATCATCAGGATGAGGCGCAGGAACAGATCGGTCATCCAGCGGCATTGATGCGCGAGATGCGGAGCGAAGAGCCCAAGCAGGATGCCGCCTAATGTCGCGATGATGACCTGAATGAAAATACCGGGGCGATACCGGGCGGATTTCTTCAGGTCATAGGTGCTCAAACGCGCTCTCCATCAGCTCGACAGATGAACGCCCCGGTGTGGCCGGGGCGGGGGATCAGTAGGTTACGTTGATCTTCGCGCCAACGAAACGGGGCAGGCCCGGTATGACGCCATAGAACGTGGCCTGCGTGCCGCCCGAGAGCCAGTAGCGGCGATCGGCCAGATTCTGCCCGTAGACGGTGAGCGACCAGTGCTGCTTGGGCGCGGCGAAGGTCAGGAAGGAGTTGAGCAGGAAATAGGCAGGTGCACGATAGATGCCGCCATCGCCGATATGCTGAGGCTGCGTCTGGGCACCACGGTAATTGTAGTCGACGTCGAAGCTCATGCGATAATCGGCAAATACGTTCCAGCTATAGACCGCTGCACCCGACAGCGTGAGGTTTGCGAGACCCATATTATAGCCATTGTAATTGGTATAGACGGGCGACCAGACGCCGGTGGAGGCGAATTGTGCCGTGGTTGCCCCTCGGTTCAGGCTCTGGAACTGGGTGTAGACGCCATTCTGGTAGCCAAAATTCTGCGTCAGAACGAGGCCATGGAACGGATGCGCCTCCATGTCGAATTCGGCACCGTAGATATAGGAGCGTGGGGCGTTCACATAGCCGCCCAAAACGCCATAGGGCGGCACCAGAATGCTGCCGAGAATCTGCTGGTCGCGATAATCATAATAGAAGCCCGCCGCATTGAAACGCAGGCGGCGGTTGAACAGCATGGATTTGAAACCACCCTCATAGGTGAGGACCGATTCAGGCTTGAACGGGCGCAGCTGGTTGGCATTCTGGGTGATATTGGCCGAAAAGCCGCCGGGCTTGAACCCTTTGGAAAAAATGGCATAGCCCATGATATTGGGGGTGACCTGATACTGCGCGCCCACTCGACCGCCGAACTGGTTCGTCAGCGCACCGGCATTGCCGAAATTGGTTTGTGAGGTGGCCAGCCCGGTATTCAGATTGACGTTGGTGCTCGTCAGATTGAGCATCTGACGGTCGTCGGAATCATGATTGATCGCGCCGATCAGGGTCAGTTTCGGCAGGATACGATAGCTGAGCTGCACGTATTGATTGAAGTTCTGCTGATTCTGACGATAGGCCGTTTCGTTCAGCGGCGTCGTGCCGGGGCGGTCCGAGCTGTCGTACCAGAAGCTTTGCGCCATACGAGCGCGGCTGTAATACAGGCCCGTTTCCCAGTGGAAGCGCGCCTTGGGGTCACGCGATTCCAGCTTTACTTCCTGCGAGAACACATTGGTCTGGTTGTTGCGGAACATGTTGCCGTAGGATTTGACCGAGTTGGTCTGGTTCGTCAGCTCATGCTCGTCGACCATTTCATAGGCGCTTTGTGACCACAGACGCGCCCAGGTAAATTCCTTGGTGTAACGGGCATTGGCGCCCCAGAAGAGATTATCCTCGCGTGGCTTTGAATTGTTCGGATCAATGCCGATGATCTTTGCAAAGCGCGGGTCGAGCCCCCAGGCCGTCTGGTAGATGTCGCCTGTGATGGGGACGCCGTAGGAATTATAGAGATTATGCCCGGAGGATGACTCCGACTGGTCGGTCGTCCAGTGTCCACCAATATCGAGGCGTGAGGTCTCGTCGATCGTCCAGCGCAGCTTGCCGCGCAGCGCGCCGATATTGCTGTTGCCGTAGCCGCTCCCCTGCGCATTGTGCTGGAACCCGCCGCCTGTGAGCGACTGACCGGCGATGCGATACGATACGCTCTTTGATAGCGGTCCTGAAACGAAACCTTCCACGCGATTACGTCCGTAGCTGGCAATATCCTCTGTCAGCCCGGCATGGAATTGCTGGGTCGGGTCGCCGGTATGGAAATTGATCTCACCGCCTGTTGTAGGCTGACCGTGGGTGAAGCCCGAAGCGCCGGGGGCAACGGAAACGTCATCCATATCGAACAGGATACCCGTGGTCATGATGCTGACCGGGTAGGCGATGCCATCGACATAAGGCATGACCGAGGGCGTGTTGTTCTGGGTGAAATCCATCAGCCCGACACCGCGCAGCGCAAAATTGAGCGCGGCACTGCCGAAGCTGGGCTGAATGGTCAGGTTGGGCGCTACACGCACAATATCGGTCAGTTGCCGAACGTTCCGGTTCTGCAATTCCTGGCGGGAAAGAACGGTCTCCGAATGGGCGTCATGCTGCCCTGCGCTGGTTACCCCGCGCCGTGCCGAAACATGGACGGTTTCGCTGCTGCCCTCCCGGGATGAGGCGCGATGGCGTGAGGCGTTCTTGCCCGTCTTTGCGCGTGTCATGCCCTTATGGCCTGAAGCGTCGCTCCCTGACATGCCCTGCTGGGCGACCGGCATCGGTGCTGCGAGGGCGGAAACGCCGTCTGAAATGGGCCATACCGCCATTGTCGTGACCAGTAAGGCGGCGCGACAGGAGAAGGGGCGGGCAAGGCGCGACGTCAGGGGGTGAGGCATTCTGGGCTCCGTGGCGTCTTTGAGCGAGGGCGACGCGGCATTCCGGGGATCATCTTGTATACTAATTAGAATACAAATCGGATCAATTCAACATCGGAATGAAGGGTGCCGCCGATTCCCGAATGCGGGAGGGTACAGGTCGTATTTCGTCACGCTCGACGCTCGTCCCGACGCTTGCCGAAGCAGAAGGAGACGGGCATAGATTCAGCATGCCCTACGAAAACAGGCCGTCCAGCGACAGGCCCTCCAAAGACCGGCCCTACGACAAGAGCGAGCCCGAGCGCGCCAGCGGGCTCGTCATCGAGGAGAAGATCATCCGCGCCGTGCTTTCGGGACGTATCGCTCCCGGTGAGCGTTTCGGCGAGAAGGAAGTGGGCGAGATTTTCGGCGTATCGCGCACCATGGTGCGCGAGGCGATGATCCGACTCAGTTCACGCGGGCTGGTGGATGTGACGCCAAGACGCGGGTGGTTCGTCATCGAGCCCAGCGTGGCGGAAGCACGCGAGGTGATAGAGGCGCGGCGTGCCGTCGAATCCGGTTTGATCCTGGATCATGGTCTTGTCGGAGCAGAGGCCATAGCCCGGTTGCGTAGCCATCTGCACGCTCAGGAGAGCGCACTTGCAGGCCAGGATCTGGCCCGGCGCTCCTACCTGCTCGGGCATTTTCATGTGCACATTGCCGATGTGCTCGGCAATTCCGTTATCGCAACGATACTCGAGAATCTGACGGCTCGGACCGTTCTGATTGCCGCGCTTTACCAATCGGACGAGGATGCTCAGCATTCCTGCCAGGACCATGCCGCGCTGATCGAGGCCATGGAACGAGGGGACCGGGACGAGGCTCTGAGGATCACGCGCGATCATCTGATCCATCTCGAGAAGGCGCTGCGCAACCGCGCCCGCAGTAACCGGCACGACCGTTTGCATGAGGCCTTTGCCGAATCCCGGGATTGAGAGACGAATCCCGGTTTGCGATCACGCGCTCTCCCAGCGTCCTTCAGGGCTTGGACGATGTGCAGCTTCAGAGATTGCCGTCCACAGTAAAGCCGAACGCACGAGGCTGCCCCATCTGCGCCTGAAGCCCTGCCCAGTTGGTACGCCCGCTGAACAGGATCGTCTCGTTCGTCAGGTTCTTCGTGTAGAACCGGATGGTATAGTGACGGGTGCGATAGCCGATATGGGCATTGAGCACGTTGTAGTTTCCGGCGATGAGACCCGTGCCGCTCTCGACCTGCGACGTATAGCTCCCGACACGGTTATAATTTGCCCCGAGAAAAAGCCCGTTATGAAAGGTTTTTTCGACCCCGATATTCAATGTGGCTGAGGGCGCATTGCTGAATTTTTTTCCAACCACGGAGCGATAGGCCGCAGGGGCGTCAAGGATCTTCGTGTCCAGCAGCCCCAATCCGCCGGAGAGATGCAGCGAGCGTGTCAGGTGATAAATCGCCTCAAGCTCAAGGCCGATACTGCGGCCGTGGGGAATGTTCACGAAGGTGTAATTCAGCAGGTCCTGATAATCGTGGAAGTCATTGTAAAAGAGATTCGTGTTGAGGCTCAGTTTCCGGTCGAGAAGCTCGGTATGCCCGCCCAGCTCATAGGTGGTGACCGTCTCCTGACCATATTGATAATAGGTGCCGTTATCCCAGTCGATCGCGCCACCGCCGGGGTTATAGCCCCGACGCACGGTGAAGCTCGCACTTGTGACGGGAGTGAAGCGGTAGCTCAATCCGCCCTTTGGCAGAAACATGGTGGTATTGCTATTCAGCGCGACCTTGCCCCATGACAGGGCTACATTGCGCGTCTGTGCCTCGTGTTCGACGCGGGCTCCGGCAATCAGGCTCAGCCCTCCGATCAGGTGCAGCGTGCCATCCAGATATCCGGCATAGGTTGTCTCCGCGTCCGGTCCGTTCACCCCCATATCCGAGCGGATGTTCTGGTCGCGGTTAAAGAAGTAGAATCCGGCCACGCCGTTCAGCCAGTTGCTGGCCGGAGCGAAGACGAGACGGTCCTCAACCGTATTGTTCTGTTCTTTCAAGGCAAGGTGGCCGAGGCTGTTGATGCTCCCCAGCGCATTGCCCTGGCGGAAAAGCGCATCGTACCAGACATGGCCATAGGTCAGCTCATTGGTCAGCGCAGCATTGAGGCGATAGCTCGCCCGCAGGCTGGCCTGATCGATGCTGGAGCGGGACACACGGGTGTTCATGTCGGGGTTGTCGAAGCGCAGGCGGGAGAGGTCAGGCCCCGTTGCCATGTAGAGATATTCTCCGTGCTGCTCGCGATGCCAGCCTTGAAGCGTGACCTTGAGCGCCGGGATGAGTTTCGGCGCCCAGAGCAGTTTGCCCCGTACAGATGTCTGATTGACCTCTCTTGGGTCGAAGGGCCAGGCCTTGCCCGGATAATGAATATAGCTGTTGCCTCTCATCCCGTCGGTCGTCAGGCGAAACGCCAGCTCATCCTTCAGGATCGGGCCTGAAACCATCCCGCCGAATACGCCTTTGCTGCCGGCGCTCTCATAGCCACCGCGAAGCGCCGCCTGCCAGAATTGTGTCGGCGCCTTGGAGCTGAGGGTGATCGCCCCGCCGATCGCGTTTCTCCCCTGCGTGGTGGCCTGCGGTCCGCGCAGAACGCTCACCTGCTCCATGTCCCACGTGCCAGCATCTACATAGCGTTGCCCCGAATAGGTCTCGGGCAAGCCATCGATGATGGTGGCCGTACGGGGCCGACTCCCTGACATCAGGCTGAAAATCCCGCCAGCGGCACCGGATCCGGTCACACCGCGAATGGTCGGGATGTCGGCGGCATTGCCGATCATGTTCGGCACACGGTTTACCACATCGTAGAGCGAGCGATACTCGCTTGCGTCCAGATGGCGCAGGATCGTCACTGCGCTATTCGTGTTCTGCAACCGGTCCAGCTTGTCGCCGACGACGATGATCGTCTCGCCCGGATGAGCGCTCTGCGCCTCTCGCGGCGTTGGTCTCTCTCCCTTGGGGACAGGTCGGGTAGTGGATGGCGTGCGTGCAGGGGATTTGTCTGTGGGCCGCTTGCGAGTGTCCGAGGGGCCGAAGACGATACCGTCCGTCGCATGTGCCGGGGCCGGTATGGCGAAGACCCCGGCCACCGTGGCGAGGCGTATGGCGCGTGTGAGGGAAGGGGGGCGCAGGCGCGTCAGGGCCGTCTCGAGGGGGAGGGTCATCAAAGATTTCCAGAGGAACATATGATAATGATTCTCATTATCACTAAACAGAAATGATATGACTGGAAAGACAGC
The DNA here is from genome assembly GCF_037150015.1 of Asaia sp. VD9. NCBI lineage: Bacteria > Pseudomonadati > Pseudomonadota > Alphaproteobacteria > Acetobacterales > Acetobacteraceae > Asaia > Asaia sp. VD9. Next base: position 91,301 of record NZ_JBBCQM010000003.1, read on the forward strand.
AAACAGAGCCAGTATTTCCTTGTTGCGCCGAAGGCACAGCGGCGAGCGGGGCAAGAACCTTTGCGGTTTCACCCGCCCTTTGCGTAAGGTCTCCCTGCTCGCGAAGTGTGTTTGCCCAGTAAAGGAGAGAGCTATACCGCTTTGATAGGCTTCCTCGATCACTGATCGAGGAACAATCAGTTATTACCGTTCTCCAGACGCAGCTATGCCCTGTGCCTATGACGATCTCGCCTGCACTCGCCCTGAAGCTCAATCCGCACGTCGCCGCCACCTTGCCTTCGGCGCTGTTCACCCATCCGGTTTTCGGGCGTGACCTGCGTGTCGGTACGCGAGGGTCGCCACTGGCGCTGGTCCAGACCCGCAGCTTCATGGCGCAGCTCGGGCAGGCTTATCCGTTTCTCGAAATTTTCGGATCGATCAAGGCGCAGGAAATCTTGACCCGCGGCGATCGCGACCAAAGCCGTCGTCTGGCGGAGATTGGTGGGAAAGGTCTTTTTTCCAAGGAAATTCATGAGGCATTGCGCGCAGGTAGAATCGATTTTGCCGTGCACAGTCTCAAGGATCTGGAAACCTTCCTGCCGGATGATCTCCTATTGGGCTGCACGTTGCGCCGCGAGGACCCGCGCGACGCGCTGGTCCTGCGTGACCGTGACGGCCTGTGTCCCGGGGACGATCCGCTCTCGGCACTCCGTAAGGGCGCGATCATCGGGTGCGCTTCGATACGACGTCAGGCGCAGCTTCTGGCGCGCCGGCCTGATCTGCGATTCCGCCTGATTCGAGGCAATGTGCAGACACGGCTGCGCAAGCTGGAGGCGGGAGAATGCGACGCGACATTTCTCGCTCTGGCAGGCCTCAACCGCCTCGGGCTGGGGGATCGGGCGGATGTGGTATTCGAGCCTGAGGCGATGCTGCCTGCTTGTGGCCAAGGAATCATCGGCATCACCCTGCGCCGTAAGGATGACGGGTTGCTGGCGCTCATGCCTGCGCTCGAGGATCGCATGACGCTTCACGCCGCCATGGCCGAGCGCGCCTTGCTCGAAGGGTTGGATGGCTCTTGCCGTACGCCGATCGGGGGATATGCCTCGGTGGGAGAAGGCCGTCTTACCTTGCATGGCCTGATCGCCTCTGAGGATGGCAGTTTTGTGCTGCGCCGATCTCTCACGGGTTCTCCTGAAGAAGCTTCCGCTATGGGGGCCGAACTCGCCGCGATCATGCGTCGCGATACTCCCCGGGAGATATTTGACCGCCTGATCGGGCAGCCCGGTTGGTAGGGACAACGCGACAGGAGGCAGGCCCTGCCTCCATTCGGATCGTATCCGGAAGTTGGTCGCTGCGAAGCCGGCCGCTCCCATCACGGAGACGGGCGATGGGATGCGCCGCGCGCATGAAACCCGTCTCAGCGTTGTAGACGGTTCCTACCACGCATAGGCTTCGGGTGCCTCGCCCCGCGACCCAGGCCAGATCTTGTCCAGACGGGCAAGGATTTCTTTATCCAGAGCGATCGTCGTGGCGTGAAGCTGGAGGGTGAGCTGCTCCGCCAGGCGTGGACCGACGATCGGCGCGGTGACACCGGGCTGGTGCATCAGCCAGGCAAGGGCAATGGCCGCCGGGTCTTCGCCCAGGCTGTGACAGAGGGATTCATAGGACTCGATGCGCGATCTGAGGCCTTCATTCTGGTTTACCAGGGCCGCCCGCCTTCCGCCGGCAGGATGGTTCAGGATGCCCCCGAGCAGTCCTCCCGCGAGCGGGCTCCAGGGAATGACCCCTATGCCATGATAACGGGCAGCAGGCAGGACCTCGCTCTCGATGGCACGGTTGGTGAGATTATAAAGGCTCTGCTCGGAAACGAGACCAAGCCTGCGGCCCTGCGCGGCGAAACCCTGCGCTGTTGCGAGATGCCAGCCTGCGAAATTGCTGCTGCCGACATAGCTGATCTTCCCTTGCTGGATCAGGACATCCATGGCCTGCCAGATTTCCTCCCAGGGAGTCGACCGGTCGATATGATGCATCTGGTACAGGTCGATATGGTCTGTCTTCAGGCGCTTCAGGCTCGCGTCGCAGGCCCGCCTGATATGATAGGCGGACAAGTGCCGGTCATTGGGGCCATATCCCATGGGTTGATAGAGCTTTGTCGCAAGCACGATCTGATCGCGCCGCCTTCCTTGTGCGAGCCATCGGCCGATAATTTCTTCGGAAAGGCCGTATCCTTTCTCCATGTCGGGTTTTTGCGGCCCCCCATAGACATCGGCGGTGTCGATCATGGTGATCCCCTCTTCGAGGGCTCGGTCCATGATCGAAAAGGATTCTGCTTCGTCGGTGAGATACCCGAAATTCATCGTACCCAGGATGATCTGGCTGATTTTCAGGCCGCTTCGGCCTAGAGGGCGATACTGCATGACTGCCTCCCGAGATAACTGAAGCGCCTGTCAGGACCGGAATGTCCCGGCGCCCCTGTTTCCTGCATGGCACGGCGCGTTCCTGCCGATTAGGGGCATAAAGCAGCATGGATCTATCGTTTTGAAGCATGAAACCCAGGAAGCCGGAAGCGGGCATGACAGGGAGAAAAGCGCGGTAGTGCCTGTCAGAGATATAGAGACAAACGGTTGGAGTAATAAGACGAGAGTTCCTAGGACAATTCCAACAGTAATGACCGTGCAGAAACCATGGTTGTTATTCATTGTCTTGGAGTTCGGAAATGAGATTGCTGAAATTCGGCATGGCGGCGTTGATCGCGACCACGACCCTGACCACGATGCCCAGCGCAGCCCGTGCAGACGGTATCGAAAACCCCAACGAATTCTATTGGCCCACACGGCTCAGCCTGGCACCGCTGCGCCTGCATGATGCGGCGTCGAACCCCTACGGGCCCGATTTCGTCTATACTAGGGACTTCCGCAAGCTGGATCTCGAGGCTGTCAAAGCCGATATCCGCAAGACCCTGACCCAATCCCAGCCCTGGTGGCCTGCCGATTACGGCACCTACGCGCCGTTTTTCGTGCGTATGGCCTGGCACGCGGCTGGGACCTATCGCGCCATGGATGGGCGCGGCGGTGAAGAAGGCGCCGAGCAACGTTTCGAGCAGCTGAACAGCTGGCCCGATAACGCCAGTCTGGACAAGGCGCGCCGCCTGCTCTGGCCGGTCAAGAAAAAATACGGTCGCAACCTTTCCTGGGGCGATCTGATGGTGCTCACAGGGAATGTTTCGCTGGAGTCCATGGGCTTAAAGACTCTGGGCTTTGCCGGTGGACGCGCCGATGACTGGGAGAGCGAGCTGGTTTACTGGGGCCCCGGCACCCAGTTCATGAGTTCGAACGTCGATTCACAGATCAAGAAATCCAGTGTCGAGCCGGGTGGCCATCTGCCGAAGCCTCTGGCCTCGACCACCAAGGGGCTGATCTATGTGAATCCCGAGGGACCCAATGGCGTGCCGGACCCGGCAGCGGCGGCGCAGATGATTCGCCTCGCCTTCGGGCGCATGGCCATGAATGACGAGGAAACCGTTGCCCTGATCGCGGGCGGTCATACCTTCGGCAAGGCGCATGGTGCGGCTTCCGCCACCAAATGCGTAGGGGTTGCGCCTGCTGCGGCGCCTGTCGAGCAGCAGGGTCTGGGCTGGGCCAACCACTGTGTGCAGGGCAAGCTGAAGGCGACCGATGCCATTACCAGCGGGCTCGAGGGCGCATGGTCGGCCGACCCGATCCATTTCACCTCGCAATATCTCGATAATCTGCTGGGGCATGAATGGGTCAAGACCAAGAGCCCGGCCGGTGCCACGCAATGGGTGCCCAAGGACGCCGAGAATATCGTTCCCGATGCCAGCGACCCGAACAAGCTGCATCCGCTGATGATGTTCACGACCGATATCGCGCTGCGCACCGACCCCTCCTATCGGGCTATCATCACGCGCTGGGCCGCGCATCCCGAGCAGTTCGCCGATGCGTTCGCCCATGCTTGGTTCAAGCTGACCCATCGCGATCTGGGGCCGAAATCGCGCTATTTCGGGTCTGAAGTCCCATCCGCCGACTTCCTGTGGCAGGACCCGCTCCCCGCGGCTCAGGGTGCCATGGTCAATGCCGCCGATCTGCGTGAGTTGAAGAAGGCGATAGCGGCATCGGGGCTGACAGAGCGCGAGATGATCAAGACGGCCTGGGCGTCGGCAGCATCTTTCCGCGATTCCGATCATCGTGGCGGGGCCAACGGGGCGCGTATCCGTCTGGCGCCGGAGAGTGACTGGGCCGTGAACGACCCTGATGAGCTGAAAACCGTCCTGCCGAAGCTCGAAGCGGTCCAGCAGCATTTCAACAGGGGTGCCCACCATGGCCGCAAGGTCTCCCTGGCCGATGTCATCGTGCTGGCGGGTAATGTGGGCGTCGAGCAGGCGGCCAGAAAATCGGGTGTTGCGCTGGATCTGCCTTTTGCCCCGGGGCGGGTGGATGCTGGTCCCGAGCAGACCGATAAGCAGTCTTTTGCCCTGCTGGAACTGAGCGCGGATGCGTTCCGCAATTATTATCGCGCCGAACCGGATGAGAAATCACCGACGCAGATGCTCGTCGATCGAGCCAGCAACCTCTCGCTGAGCGTGCCAGAGATGACCGTGCTTCTGGGCGGACTGCGCGTTCTGGATATCAATGCCGGTCATTCCGAGCAGGGTGTCCTGACCACGTCTCCTGGCATTTTGAGCAATGATTTCTTCGTCAATCTGCTCGACATGTCCACGCGCTGGGAAAAATCGGCCACGCAGCAGGGCGTGTATGACGGGCTCGATCGCGACACAGGCAAAAAGCGCTGGACGGCCTCCTCGGTCGATCTGATTTTCGGCGCGAATGCCGAGCTGCGCGCTGTGGTGGAGGTCTATGCCTCCGACGACGCCAAGGCGAAATTCGTCAAGGATTTTGCCAGCGCCTGGACAAAGGTCATGACGCTTGATCGTTTCGACCTGCGTCGCAACTGACGTCTGACCATCAGATCTGCCCGCCATAGCGGGCAGACAAGGGAGATTTTCCGATGAAGCGTTCCAGTCATCCCCGCGCCGCGATGGCATGTGCAGTTGTGACGGTCGCCCTTCTGGGGGGTATGGGCCTCGTCACGTCGCACGCTGCCAAGGCTGCCACTGTCGAGGTCAGGATGCTGAGCCACACTGCCACGGGCGGTCGGGGTTTCGAACCGGCGATCGTGCATATCCACAGCGGTGACACGGTGCATTTCGTTGCGGCCGATCCCGGTCACAATGTCCAGTCTCTCCCGGGTATGATTCCGCAGGGAGCGGAACCGTTTGCCGGACCCATGGGGCATGATCTGAGTGTGACATTCAGCAAGCCCGGACTATACGGCTATAAATGTCTGCCGCATTACTGGATGGGCATGGTCGGACTGGTTGTCGTGGAAAAGCCGGTCAACGAGCAGGAAGCCAAATCCGTTTCCCAGCCCGGCGCGGCGGGGGCACGTTTCCGCCAGCTCTTCGATACGCTCGATCACGGGTAGTCGGATCATGCGGAACCCGGGCCAAGGTCGAAGCCATCCTGTGAAGCAGCATTATACGCGCATGGCGAGCGTGCTTCATTGGCTCGTGGCTGTGCTGCTGGGTGCACAAATAATACTCGGGCTTGCCATGATGCATGGCGGCCTGAGCGAGGCCTGGTCTTTTGCGCTGTTTCAACTGCACTCTGAGCTTGGGCTTTGTGTGTTCATCGTGATTGCCCTGCGCCTGCTCTGGCGGCTCACCCACAGGACCCCGCCCTTACCGCAAGGCATGAGCCGACTGACACGAAATCTGGCTCAGGGCGTCCATACGGCGCTCTATATTCTTCAAGGCGGCGCTCCGATCAGTGGCTGGCTGCTCGTCTCTGCCCTGGCCCTGCCGGTGTCGTTCTTCGGCTTCGGCGATGTACCTCTTCTGTCAGGGGTGTCGGAGGGACAGTCGGAAGGCGCATTTCGCCTCATGCACCACTGGGCAGCATGGGGGTTAGGCGGGCTCGTGGTTGTTCATACCCTTGCCGCCTTACATCACCGGTTGATCAAGGGTGAGCGCATATTCGACCGCATCAACCCCTTCTATCGAACCGGACCTGACATCTGAGTCTGGTTTAACAGCCATCGAGGGGCCAGACAGCGTAGGCCGGTGGGGCTGGGCGAGCGGTTCCGTCATCTCGCGTGCCGCTCTGGCTGCATGGCAGCATGGCGTTCAGGTCAGAGCTGTATAGTTCGTGATGCTGCCAGACAGGATGCCAAATACTCGGTCGCGTACACAAAACTGTTATCTCAGAATCGATTAAATATCAGCAATGATCGATTCTATAGAGATCACAATATGGAAAAATACTGAATCGCTTAGGGTTTTCCCATATGTCGGGCTCCCTATGACCTTACTGTTCATGGTCGCATGAACTTTTGGTTCAGGCGGGGGGAATTTATTTCATTTGTCCTCGAAGTTAACGGTTCATATACGAAAACTATTCTCATATTGATCGTGCCATCACTGTATTGGCCCATAATGTGATGAATATTCCGGAATAAAGAACCAACAATCGAAATAAATGGACCCTGTGGGATGTCTCATCATATTGACGATGCTGTAATCGGCATGCTGGCGCGTCATTTCGATGTTGCGCCAGAAAACATCACGCCGGAAACCCGTTTTACGGAAGATCTCTCCGCCGATAGTTTCGATATCGTGGAACTGCTGTTCGAGATCGAGGAGCAGGCGGGCATAGCGATACGCGAGAGCTCCTTCCCGGTCATCGCGACGGTGGGTGATCTGCTGGATCTGCTACGCGCCGGATTCGACCATGCCGGGGTCGATCTCATTCTCACGCAGAAAACCGTTAAGGAGACTACTCCTCTCACGGCGGCGCCACTGACGGTCACTACGGGATGAACCACCGGCTCACAATGCCCAAACGCGTGGTCGTGACAGGAATGGGGATCGTCTCTCCACTTGCCGTCGGCGTGTCGAGCAGTCTGGAGGCACTGCACGCAAAAAGAACGCCATTGACGCGCGAGCGCTTCCAATGGGGCGGTTTTTCGCGCGCGCATGTCGTCGGGCGTGTGCCCTCCCGAACCTACAGGGTAGGGGGATATACTCCTGACGAATGGTTCTCTGCCAAGGAGCAGCGCAGGCTCGACCGCTTCATACAGCTTGGCATCGTCGCCGCGCGCGAAGCGGTCTGTCAGGCACGTCTGATGCAGCTCGACGCCGCGACCAGGGCGGGCATTGCCGTCAGCATCGGCTCCGGTATTGGAGGGCTCGATACGATCGCCCGCACAGCGAGCTCTGTTCCGGGGCAGGGGCGCCCATTTTATTTGCCAAGCGTCTTGATCAATAGCTGCGCGGGCGAGATTGCGCGGCGCTACGGCTTTCTGGGCGGCGCGGAAGGCAATTCCGCCTCCTGTGCCACGGGGACGATTGCGATCGGCAAGGCGTTTCAGGCAATTCGGGACGGCTATCAGTCGATCGTGGTGGCTGGCGCCACAGAGGCGGCCGTCACCCCCGCCGGGATCAAGGTTTTTGCCGATCTGAACGCTCTGGCTGAGGCGACGGACCCGCACGCGGCCAGCCGTCCTTTCGACAGGGCGCGCACGGGTTTCGTTCTGTCGGAAGGGGCGGCGGTACTCGTGCTCGAGGCACGCGACCATGCGATCAGCCGCGGGGCTCCCATTCTGGGTGAGATCACCGGTTTTTCTCAAAGCGCCGATGCCCATGATCTCGTCGCACCGGATCCACTCGGACAGGGGGCCGAACGGGCAATGCGTGGTGCCCTGCGTGACGCGGGAATTTCTCCTGACGCAATCGGTTGGGTCAACGCGCATGCAACGGGCACGCCGCTGGGGGATGATATCGAGATCGGGGCCATAGAAGGCGTATTCGCCGGTTATGGAGAGGTCGTGGTGTCCTCGATCAAGGGCCTTACGGGGCATGCGCTGGGGGCGTCGGGTGCCATCGAGACTGTTCTTGGTATCGCTGCCATGCGCACCGGCATGATCCCGCCAAACTATAATCTGGAGCAGCCGAGCCGGGTCAGTTTCCTGAACAGGCCACAAAGCGATCTGCCTTACCGGGGTGGGTATTGCCTTTCCAATAGCTTCGGCTTTGGGGGCGTGAACGCCGCGCTCGTCTTTCACTAACCGGTCGAGAACAGGGATGACAGAAATGAATGCCGGAAGCTGGACGTTCGAGATCCGTGATGCCGTCAGGGGGCAGGTCATGCATAGCGTCGAACTCGACGAGACCGACCTTGCCCTCTCGCTCCCTGAACAGCGCGCAGAGGCGCTCTATGTCGCTCTTGAGCGTCATCTGCCGCTTGTCGGGGCTGATCTGAGCGACATGAACGCCGATTATATCGAAATGGGATACACCGATCTGATCGGTGTTGCCTTGCGCAATTCGCGGCTGCGGCGCGCCAATCTCAACGGTGTCAATTTCAGCGGGGCCGATCTTTCGGGGGCGGATCTTTCTGGCGCATCGCTGGTCGGGGCCCGTCTGTGCGGTGCCTCGCTCAGCGGGGCCTGTCTGCAGGAAGCCGATCTGCGTGGTGCCAATCTTTCGGGGGCTGTTCTGCTCAATGTCGATCTGAGTGGGGCCTTGCTGAATGGCGCCCTCCTCAATGGCGCAGTGTGCACAGGAACGGTTTTCGAGGGATGTGATCTGGCTTCGGCATCATCTTTTGGGGCCGAAATGAAACATGCCCGCTTCGAAGGGGCGCGATGGCGGGACATACCGCTTGCGCGGCGCCCCATACGTGTCAGTGGCCTGGATTATGACGTGACCATTCTCGAGCAGCATATCGTCGTCGGGTCCACGACCCTGACGATGAACGACCTCGCTCGTCTGGGCGAGCGGGAGGCTGTGAGCAAGGGTGGGGTGCGGGCCCTGCGTTTCATCAGAAATTTCAAAGGGGTGATCGAGAGCCTGTTCGCCTGCAGGGAACTCGTGCGCGACGTTCCGCAGATACAGATCTGATCGGCAGCCCATAAGGGGGAAATAAAAATGGCTGAATATAATCTGGGCAAAGAGACCGTTAATACGGGGTCCGGTGATAGCCCGAAATGGGAAGACAGGGGTCAGACCGGAACGGGGTATGTCCTGAATGCGGGCGATACGCTCAACGTCAATGACTGGGGAACGGCCACGAACTGCACTCTCAATGGCGGTACGGTCAATGGCAATAGCGGGGGTACGATCAACAATGCCACCATCAATTCCGGAATAGCGAATATCCAGGGCGCCACGGTCAATGGGGGAACCATGAACGGTGGCACGATGGTGGTGCGCAGCGGGACGCTGAGCGGAACGTTCAGAGTGACGGGCGGCAGCCTCACGATCGGTAACTCGAATGGTGTGGTCGGGACCAATAATACGATCATCAATCTTTCGGGCAGTGCAGCGGCGGCCATTTATAATGTAGCCGCAATGACCATCAATCTGGCCAGCGGTGCTTCGCTCAAGACCCGGATCAATGCGCTGCGCACCCTCACGATCAATACCACGGGCGAGAATTTCAGCCTCGATATCGAGGATCTCGATCCCCGCACGATTACCGGTGTCACGCATGAAGCCAATCGCCTCATCATTCACACGACCAATGGCGATGTGACGATCAATGGCTCCATCCCTGGCTATCATTTTTCACCTGACGGGCGTGGTGGCCTGACCCTGACGGCATGTTTTGCCGAAGGGACGCTCATTGCCACCCCCCAGGGACTGCGCCGCGTCGAGACGCTGCGTATCGGGGATATGGTCGAGACGGATCTCGGCCCCCAGCCTGTCCGGTGGGTCGGTTACAAGCAGGTGCGGCTTCATGGGGCAAAGCCTGACGAAGCCCATCTGATCCGTATTCATGCCCACGCATTTGGCGCCGGGCGGCCCAATCGTACTCTATGGGTGACGCCTGAACACTGCGTTTCTCACGAAGGGGGGCTGGTCCCCATGCGCATGCTGGTCAATGGGGGGTCCATTGCGTATGACCGTACCAGACGCAGCTATACCTATTACCATATCGAAACGCCGGTCCATGCCATTCTTCAGGCTGAAAATCTCGGCATGGAAAGCTATCTGCCCGGTCTGAATGCCGTGGTTTTCGATAACCGGCATCCGGGGTCGGATAATGTGCCGGGAAATGCGCATGGCAAGGCACGACTGCCTCTCATCGTAGCGCGCGACCGTATTGAACCGCTCTGGGCTAGTCTCGCGACGCGCTCGGCCAGGCTTGGCCACGCGGTCAGCGTGACAGGGGGCGAAATGGGCAGGACCGATATCCGCCTCGTCACGGCGGAAGGCAAGGCGATGACGCGTGTCGATCATGCCGTTGCGGGACAGGCGGCCTTTGTGCTGCCGCCCTATACCCGTGCGGTCATCATTCGTGCCACGGCCAGGCGCCCGGACCAGGTCATTGGTCCTTTCATGGATGATCGGCGTCGTCTCGGCGTCAGGGTCGGCACGGCCTATGTGCAGGATGAGGGCGGTTGCGACGTGATCACCCATCATCTGACGACAAGGGCGCTTGGTGGATGGCATGAGATCGAGGACGGAGATACGCGCTGGACATCCGATAGCGCTGTTCTGCCTCTGCCTGAATTCCCGGTGGAGGCGCGCGTGAGGCACCTGATCCTCGATCTCCCCGATATGGTGTGATGCCCATGCTCTCGACCGCGAGCAGCGCCCGGCCTCAGCCAGGCTCCTGGGCGCAAATCGGATCATGGCACCGTCTGGAGCGTGACGGTGCGGTCGCCACGGCAGTGCCTTTCGATGCGCTGCCGGGGGATTTGCGGGTCGATACGCCCGATGGCGCGGTGGCTATCGCAGATCTGTCTATCGGTGATCCCCTGACGCTCTATGGGGCCGCACGACCCGCCATCAGAGAGCTGCGCGGTGTGAGCGAATATCTCTGGATTGGAGGAGATCATCCGGATAAGGGCGTGCGGCTCGATGTCTATGCCTCTGCCTCGGTTGGGGGCGACCTGGCGCTGCCCATGAACTGGCGTCCCAAGGAGCCGATCCAGCCGGCATTTCGTCTTGGCGTCACGCCCACGCGTCTGTTCCGGATTGAACTCGACTTGCCCGGTATGCCCGACGCAACCATACGGCTGAATGACATGCCCTGCCGTCCTGCGACGCTGGACGAGCAGCGCACCCGTTCATGGCGCATTCTGATCGATGGTGTCTCTGCTCCAATCCATGCCCAGCGCAACGGGCATGTCCTGATTCGTCTTCCCGCCGGGGCTTCGAAAATTGAGATATCGGGGGAGGCAAGCGTCGATCATATGGACGCTGCCGTCTTCACTTTGTGGGATACCATGGAAACACGCATTCTCGAGGCGCATGATCTGCACCGGTCGCCCGACCGTCTCGTCCTGAATCTCGATCGCCACTCCGGTCATCTCGGTATGCTCTCGATCACCTTTCCCTGACGGTCGTCGTCTCCCTGCGAGCGGTCATCCGACTCAGCAGGCTGGGTCGGGCCTCGCCGCAGCCACACTCTTTCGGAAGGCTATACGCTCGCCGTATGACTGCTTGGCCCCATGCGGGCTCCGGAGATCACGGATGAAGCTGTGCCTTGAGCCAGTCCGAGACGAGGTCGAGCGCACTTGCGTCGATATCCTCCTCGATCAGGCTATATTCCCCTGAACTTCCCGTTTCTGCCTTTTGCAGCAGATGATTGAGACCGGGGAGCTCAACGATTTGCGCCTGGTGATTTGCGGCCAGAGCCCGATGGAAAGCGGGTAGTGCAATATCGGCCGGAACCTGACGGTCCTTGCTGCCAATCACGGCCAGAACCGGGCATCGTACCCGCGCCAGATCAGATGCGGGGTCGTAGCGATCCATGAAGCGTATGGCGGGCATGGTGACGATTCGCATATCTGCAGGAAGCCCTGTTTTCGTTCCCTTTATTGTGTTCCATGCAGAATCTGCCGCCTGATCGGCCTCCTTCTGGCTCTGGTCGGGCGTCATGGCATCCATCACGGCGATAAAGTCCCTGTCACTCTCACGGGCAACGGCTTGAGGTACCTGACTCTGCTTCATGGCCCAGTCTCTCTGGGCGAGCATGATCGGTCTCCCTGGTACCGGGGGCGCCTCGAGCAGGACGATGGAGGCCACACCGGGGTCGTGTGCGGCGATCATGGAGGCGATCGTGCCCCCTTCGCTATGGCCCATCAGCCCGATGCGTTTGGGATCGATGGCAGAGTGGCTGTGCAGGAACCGCAGTCCTGCCTCCGTATCCTGCGCGAAATCCCGTGTGGTGGCTCTCTCGACCGGTCCAGTGGAGCCGCCTCTCATGCGGTCATCGACGCGCAGCACAGCAATACCCTTTCGCGTCAGCGTGTCTGCCCAAACAAGAAAAGGCCTATGGCCGAACGCCGTCTCATCGCGATCCTGCAAGCCGGATCCCGTGATAAGCAGAACGGCAGGAAAGGGTCCCTTGCCCTGGGGGAGGGTGAGCGTACCAGCCAGATGAGCCGGTCCGGAAGGATTGTCGAAACTCACCTCCTCGCTGCGATATGGGAAGGGCGGCTTGGGTATTTGCGGGCGTTTCTGGACCTCTTCGGCTGCGCCATGCGTCATTATCAGCGGCAGGGAGTTGTTCCGCTGTGACCATTCCCCATCGAGAGTCCGATTGTCGTCACGGATCTTGGCGACATAGCGCGCCGAGAGGCGAGGGAGGGTGAGCGTGAGGGTCTGGCTGTCGAGGCGCACGGTTTCCACGGGAATATGGAAAGCCCCCTGGGCGGGGCTGTCCATGGTGGCGGTCAGGATGTCGCCCTGTGCCGCAAGGTGCAGCACCACAGGGAGAGAGATACCCTGTCTGAGCGTGAGCATGCCGCGCCAGTCTCCAGCTAGATCCCGGACTGCGGCATGAGCGCCGTTGGCGCCTGCTCCGAGAAATGCCGAAATACCCGCCATGACACCGAGAGCGCGGAAAAATCGTTTCATCCCCTCATCCCCATTCGCTGGACGGGCACTCACGATGCGGATTGTCCACATTACCGCGGTATTGAAAACCCGCCTCACCAAAAGAATTTGCGCCGACTACGCGCTCACGAAAAGTATAACAGGCGCAACGCATGGAGACGTCAACAAGGCTGTCAGCGTTCCGGATATTCTATGTTCGGGATTCGTGATTATTTGAGTAGCATCGATGAGCGGTGAGTTCCCGGTATTCCTGTGTCTGACCCGAGGGAGTTTTGCGGGGAGGCTCGCATAGGGGCGGGGAGAGCTCTCTCGCGGTCCAGGTCGCGAGAGAGCGCCGGGATCAGGCGACGAACAGAGCCGAGATGGCTGCCTGTGCATCGCTCTGGATCTGCTTGAGATGGGCCTCGCTCACAAAGCTCTCGGCATAGATCTTGTAGACATCCTCGGTGCCTGAGGGACGCGCAGCGAACCAGCCATTGGCAGTCGTGACCTTGAGTCCCCCAATCGGCGCATCATTGCCTGGTGCGCGTGTCAGCTTGGCGAGCACCTCGTCCCCTGCCAGATGGGTCATCGGCAGTTGTTCGGGGCTCAGCTTCGAGAGGATGGCCTTTTGAGCAGGATTCGCTGCGGCATCGATGCGCTGATAGAAGGGCGCGCCCAGCTCAGCGGTGAGGTCGGCATAGTGTTCAGCGGGCGTCTTGCCCGTGACGGCCGTGATCTCAGCCGCCAGCAGACCCAGAATCAGCCCGTCCTTGTCGGTGGACCACACCGTTCCATCCCGACGGAGGAAGGAGGCGCCCGCGCTTTCCTCTCCGCCAAAACCCAGCGATCCGTCATACAGGCCATCGACGAACCACTTGAATCCGACCGGCACTTCAACGACGTCGCGGCCGATCTTGCCTGCCACGCGGTCGATCAGCGCGGAACTGACCAGCGTCTTGCCAATCCTGGCCTTCGCGCTCCAGCCTGGACGGTTATTGAAGAGATACCAGATGGCGACGGCGAGATAATGATTGGGGTTCATCAGCCCGACAGGGCGCGAGACGATGCCATGACGATCGGCATCCGTATCGGTGGCAAAAGCGACATCGAACTGTGACCCCATGCCGATGAGTCGCGCCATGGCATACGGGGAAGAGCAATCCATACGGATCTGTCCGTCCCAGTCTGCGGTCATGAAGCCGAAAGCCGGGTCGAGCTCATCGCTGACAATGGTGGCTTTCAGGTCATAGCGCTTGATGATGGCCGGCCAGTAGTCGAGTGCTGCGCCGCCCAGCGGGTCGATGCCGATACGGATGCTGGATCCGCGAATGGCGTCCATATCGATCACGGCACCCAGATCATCCACATAAGGCGTGATGAAGTCATGGCCACGCACGCAATCGGCCTTGCGGGCCTCCTCATAGGGGAGGCGATGCACGTCCTCGAGCCCCGCGCTCAGGAAGGCATTGGCCTGGTCCTGCACCAGCTTGGTGATGTCGGTATCGGCTGGGCCACCATGGGGAGGGTTGTATTTGAAACCGCCATCGACAGGCGGATTATGCGATGGGGTGATGACCACGCCATCGGCAAGACCGGTGCCGCGACCCTTGTTATAAGTCAGGATGGCGTGGGACACGACCGGTGTCGGGGTAAAACGGTCATGACAATCGATGCGGACCTCGACACCATGAGCCGCAAAGACCTCGATGGCGGAGCGCTGTGCCGGGGCAGAAAGCGCATGGGAGTCGATGCCGATGAAAAGCGGGCCATCGATTCCCTTGTCTTTGCGATAACGGCAGATGGCTTCGGCGATGGCCAGGATATGATTCTCGTTGAAGCTTGTATGGAGGGAGGAGCCACGATGCCCCGAGGTTCCGAAAGCGACGCGCTGTGCAGCGATGGCGGGGTCTGGCTTGCGATTATAATAGGCGCTGATCAGGGCCGGGATATCGGCAAGGGCGTTTTTGTCCAGCGTCTTGCCGGCGAGGGGGCTGACAGAGGTCATGGGAACTCGGGTCCTTGATCTGGCGACAGGGAGTTGATGTGAGGTGACACCGCCCTGACGGAGCGAGTCAATGCGTGGCGTTGCCTCAGTATAGGATGGAACAGACACGCGCGAGACAGGCCGGGGTTGCTGACAATAACTTGATACAAAACTCACATCATCCGTGACGCAGCGTGAAACGTTGCAGTCTAGGATGCAATCCCACAAGATGGTCACAGGACGACAAGATGGACTTCAAGACCCCCCTCGCCCGCAGAGGGTTTCTGGCTACTGCCCTGGGTGGCGCCGCCTGCGCGGCGATGCCGGCACGCGCCGCGTCCGAGGTTATCGCGACCCCGCCCAGTGTGATCAGTCAGCCGCCCCGCCAGTGGGGCGCTGCAGCCGGTCCGGCCTATTTCCCCGATCCCGATGTGATCGCGCTGGATCCTTCCTTCAGTGGTCTGACCTATTTCGCAGCGCCGATACGCCGTATCTATGACAAGGGGGACTGGGTAGAGGGGCCTGCCTGGAGCAGCGAGGGGCGTTATCTCGTTTTCAGCGACGTCGTCCAGTCAAAGGCGCTGCGCTATATCTGGGAGACCGGCGAGGTCACGCAGTTCCGCCCTGATTCTTATGCAGCCAATGGCAATTGCTTTGATTTCCAGGGACGCCTCATCACCTGTGAAGGCTTCTTCCGCCGCGTGGTGCGTTTCGAGCATGACGGCAGCGTCACGACACTGGCCGACAAGTTCGAAGGCAAGGGGCTCAACTCCCCCAATGATGTCGTGCCGCATCCCGATGGCAGCGTCTGGTTTACGGATCCAGGCTATGGCACGAATATCTCGGAAGGCCATGCCGATGAGCCGGGAGGCCCGACTAATCCCGATGGCAAGATACGCTGGAAGATTGGTCGCGAGCTGATTGGTGAGATCGGCGGTGTGCGCCGTCAGCAGGACCACGTGTTCCGTCTCGCGCCCGATGGGACGCTCAAGGCCGTGCTGCTCGAGAAGGATGTGACCTGCCCCAATGGTCTGGCTTTCTCCCCCGATTTCAAAAAGCTCTACATCGCTTCGACCCCGGCCGGGCCGGGACAGAAGAAAGGCGGCGATCAGGCCATCCATGTTTTTGACGTTCAGGGCGATAATCTGACAAACGGACGTGTTTTTGCCGACATGCGTTTTCATGGCGCGCAAATGAATCCTGATGGTTTCAGGGCCGACGTTTTCGGCAATCTCTGGTGCGGTGTGACCGGCCCGCTCGGTTTGTGCGGTGTGTTCGTTTTCAGCCCGCAAGGTGTGCTGCTTGGGCGTATCCGTCTGCCTCAGGGCTGCTCCAACCTGACCTTCGCCGGGCCGAAGCGAGATCACCTCGTCATGTGCGCGGGCAGCGCGCTCTACATGCTTCAGGTCGGTGTACAGGGCGCCGCTACCTCCTGACCCGACACGGCGGTGTTGTGCACAGGCTCTGCATCGCTCCGACGCTCAGCGTGATCATAAAGAGGCGGCGTTCGCGTCGTCTCCGAGACCCCTGTGCTCCAACAGATCCTGCCTTCAATCCCCGGTCGTTCAGAGTTTTCAGCGAGTGGAGTGGGGCTGACTCACGGGCGTCAGGTGTTCAGGGGCGGCAACAATAAAATAGAGTTTTCAATACGGCGTTAACTTTAATGTCGATTAACGTGAGGGGGGCGGTTTTAACTTTCGATTGTCAGGTCGGCATGATCTCAATTCGCAAACAAAATAACCCGTAGAAGGTTAAGATCATGCCGAATCCAACGATTATTAGTTCTGGTATCACTAATACCTATCCCTGGAACGGGATGACGATCATTGTTCAGGGGGGTGGGGCGCTCTGGTATGGCTCCATCACGAATTGCGTGGTCACGGTTCAGGATGGCGGCCTTATCCAGGGCGAGAGTATCAATGGCGGCGGTATTATGGTCAATGGCAGCGGCAAGATCATCAGTTCCTCTATTGGAGGCAATGCCAATGTCATCGTGACCGGAGGCGGCACGGTTTCGAATAGCACCGTACAGGATGGCGCCTATCTCAAATGCGGAAACGGCACGGTCCTGAATGGCACGATCACCAATTCGGGCTATATTTCCGGCGGAACCCTGACCGGTCAGGGGGCGCTCGAAAACGTCTTTGCCGGTGCGGCCCATGATCGCACCGTGGCCTCGGGGGCCACGATCGCCATTTCCGGGGGAGGTCAGATTGTCGGCACGGTCAGCGTGCAGGCGGGTGGTTCGGCAGTTCTGAATGGAACGGTCGGTGGGACGATCAATCTGGCAGGCGCTGGGTATGCCGAAATGACCGTTTCTGCCGGGGCCTTGCCCACTACGATGATCACGGGATTCAACGGCGCCAGTGAAATGCTGTCCGACCGGATCACCATAGCCGGATTGTCCAAAAGCCAGATCACCTGGACCGGGCGCGGGCATTGCACGGTCGATACAGAGCTTGAGGATGATCGTGCAGGTTATCCTGTGTGCATCCGCAAGGGAGCGCTGGACGGCGTGGTGCCGGAGCGCGATCTCTATGTCACGGCAGAGCACTGCCTCCTGGTGGGGGGGCACTTCATCCCGGCGCGCCAGCTCGTGAACGGCCATTCCATCGCGTTCGACCGCACGCGGCGCGCCTTCGACTACTTTCATTTCGAGACAGAGGCTCATTCCGTGGTTCTGGCGGAGGGGGCATCTTCCGAAAGTTATCTCGATACCGGCAATCGCGCCTTGTATGATTGCCAGTCCAGCGCGCCCATCCTGACGCCCCGCCATCTGAGCTGGGACACAGACGCCGCCGCGCCGCTTGCACGTGACCGTGAGACGATCGAAACCGTCTGGCGCGCCATCGCGGCACGGGCTGGCCTGACGGAGGTCGGTGAGCGCAATCCGACCCATGAAGCCGATCTGCATCTTGAATGCGATGATGGCACGATCCTGCGTCCCGTGCGTGTGGCAGGCAAGAAGCATGTTTTCATTCTGCCGTTTTCTGCCAGATCGGTACTCATCCGCTCGCGTGCCTCGCGCCCTTGCGACGTGACCGGCCCGTTTGTGGACGACAGGCGCAGGCTGGGGGTCGAGATCGGACAGATCCTCCACTTCGCGTCGGGCAAGATCGAGGAAATCCGTGATCATCTGACCCATCAGGAGTTCAAGGGGTGGCATGCGCGCGCGCGTGATACGGCGCGCTGGACTGCGGGGAGTGCCTATCTCTCTCTCCCTGCTGACGAGGGAAGCGAACATCGTCTTCTGTCGCTCGAAATCCTGTCTGCAGGGCCTTATTCCCTGGAGGAAACGCCACGCGCGCCTCTCACGCGCGCCGGCTGAAAACGCGGGAGGAGCGAAGCGCCCGCGAAGGCTCGGAGCTCTACTGTGCGATCTGGCGCCTTCATGACGGCGATGACGGTCATCGCCGCCATATGCGCCTAGCGGCGCCTGGCCGTGCCGTCGCTATCGTGCCGGTCGCGATCCGTCTCTTCCCCTTTTGTCACCGGGTGTTTCTGCCCCGGGAGAGGGGGGCGACGGCGCCTCAAGACAATGCTAGTTTGCATTCATGATCCACGCCTCGACCGCCCTTTCCTCCTCGGAGTTTCCCCTGATCTGGTTCTCTGTCGCCTCAGGCGGCGGGAATGACGGGCGTACACCTCTTGGGGGACACAGGGGGCCGGAGGGGGGGCGTCAGCCCCCGAGAGGACCACGCTTCCGGCGCTGGCGTCAGGGCCTTGCCATTGCGGCAGGCATCGTACTGGTGGGTGTTGCGGGCTCAGGCCTGTTCATTTGGCACCAATATGAGCGGATCGCTTTCGATCTGCCAAGCGTCGACACGCTCAAGACCTATCAGCCGCCCACGGTCAGCCGGATCTACACGGGCGACGACCGCATCATGGCCGAGCTGGCAGCCGAGCGACGCATCTATGTGCCGATCAATGCCATTCCCGAGCGTGTCAAGAATGCCTTCATCGCGCCTGAGGACCAGAATTTCTACACCCATGCCGGCCTTGATCCTCTGGCGATCATTCGTGCCGAGCTGACCAATCTGACTCATCGCAGCAAGCGCGCCTTGGGCGCCTCGACGATCACCCAGCAGGTGGCGCGCAACATGCTGCTCAACAGCAACGCCCGCACGCTGGAGCGCAAGGAGAAGGAGGCGCTTCTTGCCCTGCGCATCGAGCAGACGCTGAGCAAGGACAAGATTCTCGAGATCTATCTGAACGGTATCTATCTCGGGAATGGCGCCTATGGCGTGGCGGCGGCGGCACAGACCTATTTCAACAAGCCTCTCGATCAGCTGACTGATGCCGAAGCCGCGTTTCTGGGCGCGCTCCCCAAGTCACCAGCCAATTACAACCCGTATCGCCATCCCGAGCGCGCCATAGAGCGACGCAACTGGGTGCTGGATCGCATGGCCGAGATCCATGCCATCTCGCGTGAGGCGGCCGAGGCCGGGCAGAAAGAGCCTCTCATTCCTCATGACGCCGTGCGCTTCGGTCCGCTGCCCAATGCCGAATGGTTTGGCAGTGAGGTACGCCGCCAGCTGATTGATCGCTACGGCCCCGATCGGGCCATGCAGGGCGGGCTTGAGGTTCACACCAGCCTCGACCGCAAGCTGCAGGATGCCGCCACGCTGAGCCTGCGCCAGGGATTGATGGAGTATGACCGCGCGCATAGCCGCTGGCGCGGCCCCGTCGCGAAACTGCATGACGCGATTGCAGGTGAAAGCTGGGTGGCAGCGCTCAAGGATGTGACGCCGCCTGCGGGCATGATCGATCAGTGGCGCTTGGCCGTGGTGCTGAACCCGGCTCAGGGGCGCGTGGGTTGGGTATCGAAAGGCTCCGCGCAGGAAGGGCAGGTTCTGCCCAAGGATCTGGGCTGGATGCGCAGTGCAGGCGGCCTGGCTGCGGGTGATGTGATCATGATCGAGCCCCAGGCTGATTCCGGACGTGTGGCCGTGCGTCAGGTTCCGAAGGTCGAAGGGGCCCTTGTCAGCCTCGATGCCCGCACCGGACGCGTGTTGGCCATGGTCGGCGGTTGGTCCTTCAAGGAATCGCAGTTCAATCGCGCCACCCAGGCACTGCGTCAGCCGGGGTCGTCCTTCAAGCCCTTCGTCTATCTCGATGCCATGGAGCAGGGTATCCCCCCGTCCGAGAAGTTTGACGATGCCCCGGTGTCCTATGGGGACTGGCATCCGAAGAACTACGAGGAAGATAACTGGGGCCCCACGACGCTGCACGACGCGCTGCGTGAGAGCCGCAACCTGGTGACGATCCGCCTTGCTGCGCATCTTGGCATGAAATCGGTGGCTGATATGGCCATCTCGATCGGCCTCGTCGATCAGATGCCCCATGTGCTCCCCGCCGCCCTGGGTGCGGTCGAGACGACCGTCCTGCGCGAGGCCGGGGCGTATGCTACCATCGCCTCCGGCGGCAAGCTGGTCACGCCGTCCCTCATCGATGCCGTGCTCGATCGTGATGGGACGGTTCTGTGGAAGCCTGAGGGGCTGAGCCTGGGGACAACCTTGCAGGCCCCCAACCAGACGGCCGTGATCGCGCCAGCCATGCCGCCTGCGGCTGCTCAACCCGCCGCGGCATCGGGGGCTCCCGGTACTGTTTCCCCGGCTCAGCCCGCTGCAACCCCGCCTGTCAGTGCTTCCACGCCTGGCAGCATCGAGGTACCCCAGGTTCAGGACAAAAGGCGTCAAGTGGCGAGTGCTGCCAGTGCCTATCAGATCACGGCCATGATGCAGGACGTGATCAAGCGCGGCACCGGCACGATCGCAGGACAAGGCATCACGCGTGAGATCGCAGGCAAGACCGGCACCAGTCAGGACTTCCGCGATGCGTGGTTTGCCGGGTTCACCCCCGATATTGTCACCGTGGTCTGGGTCGGGTTCGACACACCGCAATCGCTTGGCAAGAGCGAAACCGGAGGGCGCATTGCCGGCCCTATCTGGAACCGCTTCATGAAGGTGGCGCTTGAGGGACGTCCGGAACTCCGTTTCCGCGTTCCCGAGGGGGTGACACTGGCGCGCTATGACACGGGCCGCCTGATGGCTGTCGATGGCTTCAAGGCCGATCAGGTGCCAGGTATGAGTATCGCGTTGCAGGGCTTCGGGGCGGGTACCGAGGCACTTACGGCGGCCGATACCGGGACCGATCTGTATGACACCGAGACCGATATGGCGGGTGCATCCAGCCAGGCCGGTCTGGGCGAAGCGGGGGCCGAAAATTCCGGTGCCCCGAAGAAACAACAGGCCCCTAATGCCCAGCCACAGGGTGACATTGGCATGGGCGGCCTTTATTGAGACGCATCCAACACGCAGGAGCATGAATCATGTCGGCCGAAACCGAGGCCCTATCGGAGCAGATCAAGCAGTCGGTGGCACTGCTGAGGAGGCATCTTTGACTGGGATGCAGCACAGACACGCCTCGCCGAACTCAATCACCGCGTAGAAGATCCCGATCTCTGGAATGATGCCGATGCCGCTCAGAAGCTGATGCGCGAGCGAACGCTGCTGGCCACGCAGATCGAGGGTGTTGAAAAGATCGAGCAGGACACTGCCGATATGCTCGAACTGGTCGAACTAGCCGAGGACGAGCAGGACCAAGACACGGTCGCCGAGGCGGTCGCGACCCTGCGCAAACTGGCCGAGCAGGCGAATGCGCGTCAGATCGAGAGCCTGCTCTCGGGTGAGGCGGACAGCAATGACTGCTATATCGAGGTCAATGCGGGAGCCGGTGGCACGGAGGCCCAGGACTGGGCCGAAATGATGCTGCGCATGTATACGCGCTGGGCCGAACAGCGTGGCTACAAGGTGACGATCATGGAGACCAGCGAGGGCGAGCAGGCTGGCATCAAGTCTGCGACGCTTCTGGTGACTGGTGCCAACGCCTATGGCTGGCTCAAGACCGAAGCCGGT
Organism: Asaia sp. VD9; assembly: GCF_037150015.1. NCBI lineage: Bacteria > Pseudomonadati > Pseudomonadota > Alphaproteobacteria > Acetobacterales > Acetobacteraceae > Asaia > Asaia sp. VD9. The sequence continues at coordinate 113,088 of NZ_JBBCQM010000003.1, forward strand.
GTGCACCGTCTGGTCCGTATCTCGCCCTTCGATGCCGCAGCACGACGCCAGACCTCCTTCGCGTCTGTCTGGGTCTATCCTGTGGTGGATGACACGATCGAGATCGAGGTCAATGACGGCGATCTGAAGGTCGATACGTTCCGCGCCTCTGGCGCGGGTGGGCAGCACGTCAACAAGACCGATTCGGCGATTCGCATCACGCACATCCCGACCGGAATCGTGGTGGCTTGCCAGACCGATCGCTCGCAGCATCGCAACAGGGCTACGGCCATGCAGATGCTGAAGGCGCGGCTATACGAGGCGGAACTGCAGAAGCGTGAGGCGGCAGCGGCCCAGACCGAGGCGGCAAAGACCGATATCGGCTGGGGGCACCAGATCCGCTCCTACGTTCTGGCACCGTACCAGTTGGTGAAAGACCTGCGTACCGGCGTCGAGAAGGGTAATCCCGACGCTGTTCTCGATGGGGCGCTGGACGATTTCATGTCCGCTGCCCTGGCTCAACGCGTTGGCGCAACGCGTTCCGAGGCCAGCGCCAACGCTCAATAGGGCTGAGGTGGCACAAGGGGCTGAATCTCTTGCAGCGCAAGACTTTCAGCCCCTTTTTGCGCGTTTCATAAATATTACTCTTGCAGTGAATTAATGTTCCGTTTCACTGTGTCTCAAAGTGTCGTGTCGCTGGTATGCAATCCGTTGCCGACCGGAAAATGGCATGAACGAAACGAAACTGACTTGACAGCAATGCCTCACCTTTGCCCAATTTGCACGGGAGCCATGCGCTGGGAGCATGGTAAACATTTCGGGATGTGTCGGCCAGACTGACGCCTGACCGGAACGCAAGTCGCATGGGGCGGTTGCGATAATGACAAGTCGGTCCGCCCCTCTCGCCAAGAGAGGTGTGGGGCTCAGGACAGAGGGTTTGGAGTGACACAACCGATGAACTACGCCGAGCAGGAGCGACGCCCGACGAAGTACATCGTCGGCATCGCAATCGCTGTGCTCTTCCACATCGTTGTGATTTACGCCTTGGTGAACGGATTGGGTTCGAAGATCGTCGAACAGTTCCATCCGCCGATCAAGACGAAGATCATCACGGAACCGAAGAAGCCGCCGCCGCCGCCGCCACCGCCGCCGCCGCCGCAGATGACGACGCCGCCGCCGCCGTACATACCGCCGCCGAAGATCCAGATTCAGCCGCCGCCACAGAAGCATGTGATCAAGCAGGTCACGCATGAGAAGCCGCCGGCACCTGTGCCGCCAGCCAATAATGCACCGCCCGCTCCCGCAGCGCCTCCGGGCCCGCCTGTACCGGATCACTCGGCCGGTGCCTCGCCGATCAACGGTGCCCGTCCGGTCTTCCCCGAGGAGATGCTGGAAGAAAACCGTGAAGGCAGTGTCACGGTGGCCTGCGATATCGGCACGGATGGCCGTACATCGAACTGTCAGGTGACCAATTCGACCGGCGGCCACGCCTTCGTCGAAGCCGCCATGGAGTTCCTCCGCAAGGCCCGTTACCAGCCTGCGGTTACGAACGGACAGCCGGTGGTCGAGCACCATCATACGCTGCACATCAACTTCACCTTGGGTGATGACTGAGTGCGGCGCGACCGGGACCAAGCACCCGGTCGCACAGAGGAATGACGGGAAAAGGGGCCTGATACGCCCCGGCTCCCAGCGGGGCAGGGGGCAGGCAGCCTCCACGCCCCGGATAGTGAGAAACCAAGCCGCGCCCGCCCGTGAGCGTGCCGGCACTGCCAGAGTCCTTCTAGAAGGGGCTCTTTTTCAGAGGATTTGGAGTTAATGACGAGACTGTTCCGCCTTCCCGCTCTCGCCGCCCCGGCCCTGGCAGTCACGCTTGCCGTGGCGCAAGGTGTGGTCGTGCCGGCCGTTGCTCTTGCCCAGGAAACGCCGGCTGCCCAGCCTGCCGCTCCTGCTCCCGACGCCGCCGCTCCGGCACAGGGCGCGCCTGCTCCTGCAGCCCCTGATGCCGCCGCTCCTGCTGCTCCCGCCGCTCCGGCTCCTGACGCCGCTGCTCCTGCTGCTGGCGCTCCGGCACCCGATGCCGCCGCCCCGGCCGCTCCGGCTCCCGACGCTGCAGCCCCGGCTCCTGAGGCGCCTGCCGAAGCCACCGCGCCGAAGTCGCAGGAAAATCCGTATGGCCTGAGCGCGCTCTGGTCGAACGGTGATGCCATCGCTCGTGGCGTTCTGATCATCATGGTGATCATGTCCGCTGGTACCTGGATCATCATGGTCACGAAGTTCCTGGAGCAGTCCAAGGTCTTCGCTGCTTCGAAGGAAGCTGCCCGTGAATTCTGGACCAAGCCGACCGTTCAGGAAGGCGCTGCTGCCCTGAAGCCGGCCTCGCCGTTCCGCTACATCGCAGAGACGGGTATCGTTGCTGCAGAGCATCATGAAGGCTCGATGCGCGACGCCATCGACCTGCATAGCTGGACCGCCATGTCCGTTCAGCGTTCGGTCGACACCATCAACACGCGTCTGCAGGGTGGCCTTGCCTTCCTCGGCACCGTGGGTTCGACCTCGCCGTTCGTTGGTCTGTTCGGTACCGTCTGGGGTATCTATCACGCTCTGACCGCCATCGGCATTGCAGGCCAGGCCTCGATCGACAAGGTTGCCGGCCCGGTTGGTGAATCGCTCATCATGACGGCTATCGGTCTTGCTACCGCCGTTCCGGCCGTTCTTGGCTACAACCTGCTCGTTCGCCGCAACAAGGGTGCCATGGACCGCGTGCGCAACTTCGCTGCCGACGTCCAGTCCGTGCTGCTGGGTGGCTTCCGTCACGGTGTTGCCCCGACGGTAAGCGTTGATCACAGCCCGACGACCACGACCACCAGCTCGCGAGTTGCCTGATCATGGCAATGAACGTCGGTGGGGGTGGTGAAGAAGACGAAGTCGTTTCGGCGATCAACACGACGCCGCTCGTCGACGTCATGCTTGTTCTTCTCATCATCTTCCTGATCACCATCCCGGTTGCGACGCATTCCGTGAAGGTGCAGCTGCCACGCGACGCCAACCAGCCGACCCAGACCAAGCCAGGCAATATCGTCCTGGCGGTCACGGCGAGTGGTCAGGCGTACTGGAACGAAGTTCCATTGCGTGGTCATCAGGATCTGCTCGATCGTCTCGAGAAGGTCGCGGTCATCAAGCCCCAGCCCCAGATCCAGATCCGGGGCGACGGCAAGGCCCGTTACGAAGCTGTCGGCAAGATTGTTGCGACGTGTCAGGAAGCTGGCATCTATCGCATCGATTTCATCACCGAGCAGCCTCACTCCTGATTTCGGTCAGGACCCCGCTTCAGGAGTGCCGTGCCGACCCCGCGAGGCGGCAGGGCACTCCGGCTCCGTTTTTCCCGGATGCCGGTCTTGGCCGGCTTTCCGCCTGTTGGAGAGTTCCCTCATGGCCATGAGCGTTGGATCCGACAGCACGCATGAAGACGAGGGCATCGTCGATATCAACACGACGCCCCTGATCGACGTCATGCTCGTGCTGCTCATCATGCTGATCATCACCATCCCGCTTCAGACGCATTCGGTCGCGCTGGACCTGCCGCAGGGCAATCCGCCGCCCAGCACCGAAGAGCCCAAGGTTGTCACCGTTGCGGTCGATTTCGACAATTCCATCAGTTGGAATGGCGAACCCGTCTCCTCCGAGGCCGATCTTCAGGCGCGCTTCATGAACGCGGCCAACATGCCCGATCAGCCTGAGATGCATATTCACCCGAATCGCCTGGCAGACTACAAGACTGTGGCCCATGTGCTTGCTGACGCGCAGCGTCTTGGCATCACCAAGCTCGGTATCGTGGGTCAAGACCAGTTCATGGAAGGACAGTAAGTGCGTTTTCCCCGTTGTTCTCGCGCCCTCCTGGTTGCCAGCTCGCTTCTGGCGGCCTCCTCTTTCGTTCCGGTCATCGGGTCCAGCCTGATTACGGTTGCTCACGCTGAAGACCAGCTGAGCGCCAAGGTCGGCAAGCCCCTGCAGGATGCGCAAACTGCTCTGGGCGCTAAGAACTACGCCAAGGCCATGAGTGCGGTGAACACCGCCGACGCGGTACCGGGGAAGACCGATTACGAGAAATACACCATCGCCCAGATGCGCGCGGCCGTTGCGGCTTCGTCGGGCGATGTGGCTGCTGCATCCAAGGCCTACGACGTGCTCATCGCGTCGCCGCGCACTCCGGCGGCCGCGAAACAGCAGATGCTGATGGCCAATGCGACGATGGCCTATAACGCCAAGGACTATGCACAAGCCGTTCCGGCGATCGAGCGCTATCTGAAGATCGCGGGACCTAATCCCCAGATGCAGACTCTCTTGGTCCAGTCCTATTATCTGCAGCAGGACTACAAGAACGCAGCGCGCGTCCAGCAGGATCAGATCAACGCCGAGATCAAGGCGAAGCATGTTCCGGCCGAGAACCAGCTTCAGTTCCTGGCAACCTGCTATCACCAGATGAAAGACTCAGCCAACGAGACGCATGCCTATGTGCTCTTGGCCAAGTATTATTCCAAGCCCGATTACTGGGCGATGCTGATTCACAATCTTGCGGCCGATCCGCAGATGCCTGATGCACTCACCTTCAATCTTGAGCGTCTGCGTATGGCTACCGGCGTGCTGAAAGAGCCGTCGGATTACATGGACATGGTCGAACGCGCCGTGCAGGGCGGTCTGCCCCAGCTCGGGCTCAACCTCATGAACCAGGCCTATGCCAGCGGTGCGCTCGGCAAGGATGCCGGTGCGGCCCGCGAGGCCCGCCTCAAGGCGATGGTGGTGAAGCGCGCAGCCGAAACCAAGGCGAGCCTGACAGCGGACGCCGAAGCGGCACGCAAGCTGCCCAACGCGGCACCTTCGCTGACGGCCGGGTATAATCTCGTTCTGGACGGACAGGTGGACGCAGGTCTGGCCCTCATGCGTGAAGGCCTCGCCAAGAAGCCCGTCGCGCCTGAAGGCGCCAAGCTGCAATATGGCATGGCGCAGATGGATGGTGGTCGCAAGGATGACGCGATCAAGACCTTCGCCGACGTCCACGGTGATCATGGTGCCCAGGATCTGGCCCAGCTCTGGACCCTTCTGATCTCCAAACCATCAAAATGAGGTAATGCGTCGCAAACCCCATCGAGAAGGTTGTTCTTGCGCGATTTGAGACATAGATTGTATCAAATCTCGTTTACCACAGCATGATCGATGGGATAATGACGACAGTACCTACCGCTCCCGACCTGCCGGCTCGTATCCTTATCGTTGAAGACGATCCCGGCATGCGAACCCTCATTCAGCGTGCCCTTCAGGGTGACGGCTTCCGGGTCCGCAGCGTCGCCTCTGGCGATGAAATGTGGGACGCTCTCGCTGTCGGTCCTGTCGATCTCCTCGTCATGGACGTCATGCTTCCCAAGACCAGCGGTGTCGAGCTCTGCCGCGCCATCCGTAACGGTCAGGGAACGAATCATCCGGGCGAAGCTCCGCTGGCCCAGACTCCAATCATCATGGTCTCTGCCCGAGGCGAGGAACGTGATCGTGTTCTCGGCCTCGAAATCGGCGCCGATGATTACGTGGCGAAGCCCTTCGGTCAGCGTGAGCTGCTGGCCCGGGTCCGCGCCGTGCTCCGTCGTGGTCAGGGCGCGGCACCAACCGAGGTTTCACGCAAGGAAACGATCCTGTTTGCCGGGTGGAAGCTCGATCTGCGTCGTCGCGAACTGACGGACCCGTCTGGTGCCGTCGTCGATATCTCTGGCGCAGAGCATGACCTGCTCACAAGCTTCCTGGATAATCCGCAGCGCGTCATCGCCCGTGACCGTTTGCTCGAGCTGTCTCGCACGCGCCTCGGTGACGTGTCGGATCGCAGCATCGACGTTCTGGTGAGCCGCCTGCGTCGCAAGCTCGGCGCTGACGCCGATGCCCTGATCCGTACGGTCCGTGGTCTCGGCTATATCTTTGTCGCCGAAGTCGAGCGCGTCTGAGGCCGAATGCCGTTTTCTCTGGGTGGGGGAGGCACGCCCCGGATCATTCGTCTCTGGCCAGTGGGTCTGGTGGGGCGTGTCAGCGTTGTCCTTCTGGCAGCCGTCATACTGGTGTTTGTCGCAAGTGCCTTTTTTTACGAAGAGGCCGAGACCTATATCGATGATGACAGCCGGATCACCCAGCTGGCAGAGGAACTGAGCACCGATCTGCGCGTGCTGCGCACGACCCCCATAAGCCAGCGCGGCCTTTTGGGGGCGCTTCTTTCAGATAACGGGATCAGCGTGGCGTGGCGTTCGGCCAACCAGCCGATCGATCTGGACCAGCCGCATCGCCTGCGCCGCGTCGAAGACAGCCTGATTGCAAACGATCGCGATCTCGGGAAAGCCAATATCCATGTATGGGCGGATCGGGCTGACTCCTCGAGCATTCATGGCACGCTGCAACTGGCCGATGGCAGTCTTCTGGCCTTCAACGTGCCGGGTATCCTGAAGCATCGTCATATGACTGGGGGGCTGGCCTCCGCGGCCATTACCGCTGGTGCAGTTGCTATCGCTGCGGCCATGATCGTGCGTTCTCTAAGCACGCCGCTGCGCGCGCTCGCGCAGGTGGCGGACAGCATCGCAAAATCCGACGATATGCAATGGACGATGGTCGATGAGCGCGGACCACGCGAAGTGCGTGGTCTGGCGAAAGCCATCAACAAGATGCAGCATCGTATCCGCCGTCTGATCAATGACAGGACCGAGATCCTGGCAGCGGTCTCCCATGATCTGCGCACGCCGCTTGCCCGGTTGCGTTTACGTGCCGGTTTCATGGACGATGAGGAGACCCAGGCAGCCATAGAAGCCGATATCGACGAGATGGAGGCGATGGTGACCGGGGTGCTCGCCTACCTCGCGGGTGATCTCGACCCGGAGCCCGTCAAGCAGGTCGATCTCGTGGCCATTCTGAACACGTTGCTCGACTCCCAGAGCGATCGCGGCAGGGATACGAGCTATGAGGGCCCAGACCGGTGCTATGCGCTGGTACGCCCTCTGGCGATCAAGCGTGTCTTCGCAAACCTGATTGATAATGCCTGCAATTACGGTGGGGATGCTCATGTCACCCTGCGGACCGATGGAAAAACGGCGCTGATCTCGGTCGTCGATGACGGTCCGGGTATTCCCGAGGCCGAGCTCGAAAAGGTTCTTTCGGCTTTTTACCGCGTGGAAGGATCGCGCTCTCGCGCAACAGGCGGGATGGGGCTTGGCCTGGCCATCGTCACTCGCGAGGTCGGACGCGCAGGAGGGAAGGTCGATCTCCATAACGCGCCCGGACGAGGGCTATGCGTCGAGATTACCTTGCCGCTTGGTGTGACGCAGGCCTGAATCGCGGATAAAGGACTTGCAGAGTCGCGATTGATGGCACATGTCACGGCAGCAACCGTTATCTGAGAGCCGTGATGTTTATCGAGACCGAGGATACCCCAAACCCCGCCACTCTGAAGTTCCTGCCCGGTCGTGCTGTGACCGGTCATCGCGGGACCGCCGACTTCGCTGACCCGAAAGCTGCCGAGGGGCGGTCACCGCTTGCCAGCGCGCTCTTCGACGTCGAGGGCGTCTGCGGTGTGTTTCTCGGCGGTGACTTCATCTCCGTCACCAAGACTGACGAGTTCAGCTGGAATACGCTCAAGCCGGTCCTGCTCACGGCAATCACGGCACATTTCGAGTCAGGCGCAGCCTGTCTCGATTCCGTGGCGCAGACGCAGGAAGAGGCGATCGCCCCTGAAGACGAGGCTGTAGTCGCCCAGATTCGCGAGTTGCTGGACACGCGCGTCCGTCCTGCCGTTGCAGGCGACGGGGGGGATATCGTATTCAGAGGCTATCGCGACGGCATCGTGCGGCTGACCATGCAGGGAGCCTGTGCCGGATGCCCGTCATCGCGCGCTACGCTCAAGCATGGCGTCGAGAACATGCTGCGCCACTATGTTCCCGAAGTGGTTGCCGTCGAACAGGTTGAGGATTGAGAGTTTGAGCGAGAGTCATCCAGAGCCCCGTCTCCAGACGTCACTGGATGCATTGTCGCTCGATCAACTGTTTCGCGAGGCGAGAACGCCCCGGAGTTGGTCCGATCAGCCCGTCGGGCGTGAAATGCTTGTCGCGCTTTACGACTTGCTCAAACTCGGTCCGACCTCCGGCAATTGCTGTCCGGCTCGCCTCGTTTTCCTCACGGCAGATGACATGAAAGAGCGCCTGCGTCCTGCTCTGTCGCCGGGCAATGTCGAGTCCTGTCTCTCGGCGCCGGTAGTCGTCCTCGTATGCCACGACCCGCTGTTTTTCGAACATCTCCCCCGGCTGAACAGGGAAGAGGGACTGCGCAACTGGTTTGCCGCCGATGTCGGCCTGTCCGAGGAAACCGCAATGCGTAATGGCTCCCTTCAGGGGGGCTATCTCATTTTGGCCGCCCGTGCGCTCGGTCTGGCGGTTGCGCCCTATTCCGGCTTCGACGCCTATTCAGTTGAGGATGTTTTCCTCAACGACACCGGTTGGCGTGTAAATTTCATCGCGGGCCTCGGTTATCCTGGGCCCGAGAAAGCGCCTGAGCGGGCGATGCGTCTCGGATTTGACGAAGCCTGCCTGGTGCTCTGATGCCTGGCTCCGGGTCGCTCCGATGCCTCGTGCTCAATGGTGCCACTCTGGGCGCGGGGGCCAGCGGGGATATTGCACTCTTCGACGGTGCGTTCTGTGTCGCTCATGAGCGCCTTGAGGGGTTGGGAGCGACAGCTTCCCTGGCTGCTATCTGTCGGAATATGCTGCGCGCCGCCGCCTGGCTCTCCGGTCCTGATCTCATCGTGGCGGTCACCGGGCCAGGCTCGTTTACAGGATTACGGGCAAGCCTCGCATTTGCAAACGGGCTGTCCGCCGGATACGGCGCGCGGCTGCGCGGTGTCACGACTGGACAATGCTACAGGGCCAGACCGGAATGGGCGCAGGCGGTATGCGTGACCCATGCGCGTCGCAATCGCATTTTCGCCGAGTTTTCCGATGGGCGGTTCTGGGCTGGACCACCTGACAGCCTTGATCTACCAGACGAGACGCACGTGATCGGTAATGGCGTGGCGTCGCTTTCCGGCGCAGCATTGCGGCGCGAGGAGTTGACGCATCCGGATATCACGCTGGTGCTCAAAGCCGGGCTCGCCGTAGCTGATAGCCCTTCCCTTCAACCCGTCTATGTCGATGCGCCGGAAGCCAAGCTGCCGGCGCAGGGTCTGCGTCCCGCCCCCAGCGTCGGATGACCGCATTGCGGATGGAACCTGCCCGGCCGTGCCATGCCGCAGTTTGTTCGGCGGTTCATGAAGCCTGCTTTCCAGAAGCAGAGCGCTGGACCCGCGACGCGTTCCACGCACTGCTTGGCACGCCTGGGGCCTTGGGGTGGCTCTCTCTCGACGGAGACCAGCCGCGGGGGCTCATCCTCGTGCGTCAGGCCGGGGATGAGGCAGAAATCCTGACCCTTGGGGTACATCCCGCCTGCAGACGGCAGGGGCTCGCCCGGGCATTGCTGGATCATGCGATCGCATTCCTGGCCCAAAGGGCGGTCGAAGCCTTGTTCCTCGAGGTCTCGACCACGAATGGCGCGGCGCTGGCGCTTTATGCGTGCTGTGGCTTCAGGTCATGCGGTCTGAGGAAGCGTTATTATCCCGACGGGAGTGATGCTCAGGTTCTGCGTCATGATTTGACGAGTGTGATCCTGTAGCGCGTTTCGTCTTCATCGTGAGGGTGGGTCTCGAAGGGGGTCTCTCCCAGAGTGTTGAGTAACACCCGCACATTCCTCAGTGTTTCTTCACTCTTCAGCAGGATCTCGAGTTCATCGCCTTTAGAGGCCTGATCCAGCGCCAGCCGCACATGGACTGTTGTCATCGGACAAATCTGCTGGGTGATATCAACAATTTTCAATGTCATTATATCTTATCTTCAACTGTATTTTGCAGATTTTCTTGAATTCCATTTACATATGAGTATATCTTAACGTGTATATACTCTATGGAGAGAACGGAATGTCGAGCGAGCCGGAAAACCTGACCTTACAAAAGCTGACCACGCAGATTATTTCTGCTTACGTCACTCATAATGAAATATCGGGGCAGGATCTACCCAATCTTATTCGGACCGTGCATCAGACACTTTCAAATGTCGCAAATACAAAGCCCGAGACTGTGAAGCCTACACCGGCAGTACCGCCCAAGAAATCGGTCTTTCCCGATTACATCATCTGTCTCGAAGACGGGAAAAAGCTCAAGCTCCTGCGCCGCCATCTGCAGACCGTGTATGACATGACACCCCAGCAATATCGCGAGCGCTGGGATCTGCCCCCCGAATATCCGATGGTCGCGCCCAATTATGCCAGCCATCGCTCAAATCTTGCGCGCAAGATCGGGCTCGGCCACAGGCGATGAGAAAGCCGCCCTTTGCCTGCGACTTAACGTTGGCAAAGGGCAGGTTTTTCGGCTACGCCGTATTCCATGGTATCTGAAGCGAAAGCTGACGCAAAGCGAAGCGGGCGGGCTCAGGAAGAGTCGCGTATCGGGCAACTCTGTATCGAACGAGGCCTGAAAATGACAGGGCAGCGTCGCGTCATCGCGCGCGTATTGTCCGAAGCGGAAGATCACCCGGATGTTGAGGAGCTTTATCGCCGCGCCTCGCAGATGGATGCCCGCATTTCGATTGCAACGGTCTATCGTACGGTCCGCCTCCTTGAGGAGAAGGGCATTCTCGAGCGTCGCGATTTCGGTGGTGGGCGCGCCAGATACGAGGCGAGCGAGCCCGGGCATCAGCATCACTACCATCTGATCGATGTCGATAGCGGCCATGTGGTTGAATTTGAAGATGAGGATCATGCCGCCCTGATGGAGACGCTCGCGCGCCGCCTTGGCTTCGATCTGGTCTCTCATCGTCTCGAACTCTTTGGTCGACGCCTGCCGCAGAAGCCCGGCGAGACAACAGGTCAGGACGGATGAACGCCAAACCTTCGCATGCCGAGATGTTTCGCCTGCTTGTCACTGACGGCGAAACAACGTCTCCTGCCGGTCAGTCCCTCTCGACCCTCGACCTTGCGCGTGATGCCTTTCCGGAACTGCGCGGCGGTCAGCTGGGTGTTCGTATCGCGACGACCGACGCGGAGCGTGAGGCCGCTCAGGCCCTGCGTTACCGTGTCTTCTTCGAGGAGATGGGCGCCCGGCCGAGTGCGCAGACGGCACGGTTGAAGCGCGATATCGATGAATTCGATGAGGTCGCGGACCATCTTCTCGTCATCGACCACGCCGTGTCTTCAGGTGCGGAGGGTGTGGTCGGCACCTATCGTTTGCTCACCAGCGACAAGGCAGCCTTGCTCGGGCGCTACTACACCTCGAGCGAATACGATATCTCGCCCTTGATCGAGTTTCCTGGTCGCCTGCTCGAAGTCGGGCGCTCATGTGTGGACCAGCGTTATCGTGGCCGTTCAGCCATGCAACTGCTCTGGCGCGGTATCGCTTCCTATATCTTCCTGCACCGCATCGATGTGCTGTTCGGCTGTGCCAGCCTGCCCGGAACCAACCCGGAGCTGATGGCTGACGAGCTGACCTATCTCTACCACAATCATCTGGCCCCCCCGGCCCTGCGTATTCGTGCGCTCCCCGATCGCTACGTCGATATGCAACGCCGCGATCCGCATCTGCTCGATCACAGGAAATGCCTGTCCCGCTTGCCTCCCCTCATCAAGGGCTACCTGCGCCTAGGCGGCTTCATCGGTGATGGAGCGGTGGTTGATGAACAATTCAACACGACGGATGTTGCCGTGCTCGTGAAAAGCGAGTTGCTGGCCGATAAATACTACCGTCATTACGAGCGCCGCCTGAGGGACGCGCTCGAGTAGATCAGGAGCAGAATGTGTCTTTCCGGCTCAGGAATTCTTCCTTCCCGCCGAGCCGGCTCCCATTTTCCACCGGGAAAATGATTCTGGCCGATCTTGTTGTCGGAGCGTTGACCGCTCTGGCCCTGCCGCCCGTATATTGCCTTCCTGCTTTGGCTCTGGGGTTGCTCTATCTGTATCGCTGCGCGCAGGACGCAACGACTACCCGCCAATTGGCCCTGCACGGCTTCCTTTTTGGTCTGGCCTTCCACACGGCGGCGCTGTCCTGGCTGACCAATGCCATTCTCACGCGTGTTCATGAGTTCTGGTGGGCTGTGCCGATCGCTGCCCCCGGATGCGCGCTCATTCTCGCGCCATTCATCATGGTGCCTGTTCTCCTATGCCGGCTCGTTCCAGCGGGCCTGATGCGCATGGTCCTGCTGGCCGCCCTCTGGACACTGGCTGACATGGGAAGGGTCTATATTTTCACCGGTTTTCCCTGGAATCCGACGGGCAGTATCGTCGAGATTCCGGGTGTGATCGGCGATATCCTTATCCAGCCAGCCTCTGTCGTCGGCGTGGACGGTCTGACCTTCCTCGTCGTTCTGATCGGGCTTCTCGTCTGGCACAGCAATCGAACCCGAGCCGTCCTCGCCGGGCTCGTGATCGTATGGGGGCTAGGCGGATGGTATCGCCTCTCTCATCCGATCCTGATGCCGGTTTCCAACCCTGTGGTTGCGCTCTTGCAGGGGAATGTCCAGGAAAAGGATATTCTCACCCGAAATGGCGCACTCGACGCCTTCAGGCTTTATCTGCGCCTTACGAGTGAGGGCGTGGCTAAGGCCCGTGATATCGCGGCCGATCGTCCTGTTGTCTATCTTTGGCCAGAATCCGGCTTCCCCGGGTTGCTGGATGAGGAGGAGGGCGCACGCCGCATCATCGCCCAGGCCGCCGACGGCGCCTGGGGCATGATCGGCTCTGATCGCCGGGATGCCGAGAACCGCTTCTACAACAGTATCATGGCGCTTGATGAGAGCGGTCGTATCCAGGCCATATACGACAAGGCGACCCTGGTTCCTTTTGGGGAGTATCAGCCCCGTTTCATCCCGTTCAACCTGCTCCCGGATCAACTGACGCCGGGGAAAGGTCTGGCGACCTGGTCCTTGCCTGTCCTTGGAGCCGTCGCTCCCATGGTGTGCTACGAGATCATTTTTTCGGGTCATGCGGTCAGCAGTAAGCGCCCGTACTGGATTGCCAATATCACCAATGATGCCTGGTTCGGAAATAGCGCCGGACCCCGGCAGCATCTGGCCACGGCGAGAATGCGCGCCGTCGAGGAGGGGCTGCCGGTGGTCCAGGCAGCCAATATGGGGATTACCGCCGCCTTTGATGGGTCAGGGCATCTGCTGGGGCGTTTGCCCTGGGGAAAGCCGGACAGCCTTGTTGTTGCCTTGCCCCCGCCACACCCGCCGACCATCTTCTCATCCTGTGGGAGAACGGTGCCGCTCAGCCTGTGCGCGCTCGCCGCCATACTGGCTCTTTTGTTTGGGCGCCGTCGAAAATAGATAATAAAAGGTTAACGCATTGCGATTGGCGCATGCTGTTACCCTCAGTATGAGTCCATATTCATGAACCCTAACGCGAAAAGCGCATCGGCTGCGGGTCCGATCGACGCCCTCGTGGGCGCACGCATCAGACTTCGCCGGACTTCGCTGGGAATGTCTCAGGAGAAGCTGGGAGCCGCGCTTGGCCTGACTTTCCAGCAGGTACAGAAGTATGAGCGCGGTGCGAACAAGGTCGGTGCAAGCCGCCTGTATGAAATGTCACGCGTTCTGGACGTGCCAATCGGATTTTTCTTCGATGATCTGACGCGCAATGAGCAGGATGGGGGGCGGTTCGGCCCCCGGACATCGGGATTTTCAGAAACTCCCCCCACATTCGTGGCCTCTACGGGGGGATGCGTCCCAGATCTGACGGAGCGCGCAGGCGCACCCATCCGGGCCGTTCTCGACGAGGCGGCTCGCGAGTTGCTGGAAGCCTTCCAGCGCATCGGAGATGAGCGCGTCAGGCACCAACTCGTCAGCCTTGTCAAAAGCATGGCCTCGGCCAGCTAGGATCGGGCCCCATGTCGGAGGACTCTCCGCCATGGGGTGCCGCTGTCCGTGGTCTGACCTCTATTCCCTGCGGAGGACTTTATCGGTCACGAAGGAGGACAGCTTGCCTGCGACGAAATCCTGTTTGAGCTGAACCTCGTCATATTCCTGTGCAACCCACTCCAGGAAGGGGATACGGCCCTCTGCCTGAGCTTGATAGCGCAGGACGAATGCATCCAGAATCCCGGTGCGCGAGCGGTTGAAATGGCCGAAGCGCCAATGGAGCTGGCGAAGCGCCTGCGCTGCGCTCCCTCCTTCGAACAAAATCACCAATGCGGAGGCCAGCCCGGCCCGGTCCGCACCGGACTTGCAATGCATGAGCATGGGCTGCTCGATACGGGTGTAGAGCTCGGCAAAACGCAGAATCCGGTCACGATGAGGCGCACCCCGGCTCTCAAAGGCCATGTCGATATGGGTAAGGCCAATGGCTTCTGCCGCATGGCGTGAGAGGGCATCCGAGCCACAGCGGCGATGACCGCGAAGATTGACGAGTGTTCTGAGCCCTAGCCGCTTTCTGAGCCGCGCGAGACGGGCCGGTGTCGGGTGGTTGCAGCGATAGACCTTGCCCGGAATGACAGGGGCGAGGTTGGTCCAGGGCAGGCGAAAGATCGCATGATCGACGAACAGGCTGTCGATCCAGGCCTTTCTTCGGCCGCGAGGTGAGGCGAGCGATCCATCGAACACGCAGAGTTCTCCTTGAGACAATCCGCCCTGCCTGCCGCACGCACTTCCATCCGTCAATTGCCGGGTGCGAGCGAGGTTGATAGAACTTGTCTCATGCGTCCAACCCCGCTCCTCATTTTCATGGCGGTACTCACCGGCTGCGCGGGGAATGGCTTTGGCCCACCCAAGCCCGATCTTGCGGTCAATGGTCCGCCAGGCCACCCACCCGGTCGCCCCCCCCAGCGGGATCGCATGGCGCGCGCCTATGCGTCGCTGCCCGTAGCAATTCCGGGTATGGATGGGCAGTCGGGACCGCCCATGCTGCCAGGCCTCGCGACTGAGACAGTCACCAGCGAGGTCAAGCCGCAATATGCGGTGCCGGACGCCGAAGTTTCCTATGGCAAGAGGGATGCTGGTCATGAGTGAGTTCGTTACCCGCCAATACAGCGATCGCGCGCAGGATTACGTTCAGAGCGCGACGCATGCTCAGGGTGAGGATCTCGACCGGCTCAAGATGCTTCTCGAATCTGAAGCACCATTCTGCGCGCTCGATCTCGGTTGCGGTGGGGGACATGTAAGCTATGCATTGGCTGCCTGCGCGACGCAGGTCGTCGCCTGTGATCCGACCCGGACCATGGCGATTGCCGTGAAGACGGAGGCTGCGACACGTGGCCTCGCATCCATTCGTCCGGTTTGCGGTTTTGCTGAAGCACTCCCCTTTGCCGACCATGCCTTCGACGCCGTTGTGAGTCGCTACAGCGCCCATCACTGGGGGGATTTGGCCTGCGGACTGGCCGAGGCGAGACGTGTCCTACGTCCTCAGGGCGTGGGGGTCTTCATCGACACGGTGGCACCGCCCGGGGCGATGGAAGACTCGGTCCTGCAAGCCATCGAGACCCTGCGCGACCCGTCCCATATGCGCAATTATCGCGTGGATGAGTGGCGTCTGGCACTGGCGGAGGCGGGATTCACCGTGGAAGCGCAGGAGGCTTTTCGTCTGCGGCTGGATTTCGGAAGCTGGGTTGCGCGGACACGCACGCCGGACCTGCATCGGCAGGCCATCCTCTCCCTGCAGCAGGCAACGAGCCCGTCGGTCCGCGAGGTCTTCGAGATCGCTGAAGACGGAAGCTTCACGATCGACACAGCATTTTTTGTCGTGCGCTAGATCAGGGAATGGTCCCTGATCCTGCGTGAGGCCATTTCGTTGATCGGGATGCGACCGTGGCGATGGGGATCTGGCCTGTGCACGGCAAGATACCGCTCTTGAGGTGTGGTGCGCGTACGGAACTGGGCTTTTTGTCTCAGGCGGAAAGGCGGCGCGCTTCTTCCGGCAGCATGACCGGAATACCGTCACGCACGGGATAGGCCAGCCCGGCTCCCTTGCTGACGAGCTCTTGGGCTTCGCGGTCATAAGTGAGCGCTTCCTTGGTAACGGGGCAAACGAGCATCGAGAGAAGACGCGGGTCGAGATCCTGGGCCATGTGTGAATTCCTGACTGAAAAAAGGAGGAAGGGCGGCATAACATGGTAATCCGCCCTGGAAAGATGGGAAGGCAGGGAGCGGAGTAGCCCCCTGCCAGGGCGTTCAGGAGAACAGAAGGGCGGAGAGCTTGCGTCGCGCAGGCAGCGTGGCCGGGTCTGTGTTGCCCCAGGCTTCGAAGAAGCGCAGCAATTCTGCCTTGGCCGCACCTTCATTCCAGTCGCGATCCTGTTTGATGATCGAGAGAAGGGTATCGGCGGCCTCAGTTTTCTCCCCTGCGCCGTTGAGCGCTCCGGCAAGCTGGAAGCGTAACGCCAGATCTTCGGGGGCCTGAGCGCATTCGGCGCGCAAGCCGTCGAGGGCAGACGCCGCCTGACGGCTCTCCTTATGTAGAGCGAGTGCGGAACGCGCGCCCGAGATGGCCGGATGCTCGGTCAGCTTGGGCGGTACCTGGCTCAGGGCTTCATCGGCACCTTCATCATCATCGAGCGCAATCAGGGCACGGATCATGCCCCCCCAGCCTTCGGCGTTTTCCGGCTCGATCTCAAGCAGCGAGGCATAGAGGCTTGCAGCTTCTGCGGCCTGACCATCCTGAAGCGCCGTAGCGGCGGCGGAGAGCAATTCAGCGCTCGGCAGGCTCGCGCCGGTCGCCTTGACGACTTGCTCGATGAAGCGACGCACTTCGCTCTCGGGCTGGGCACCCTGCATGATGTCCATGATCTGCCCCTTATAAAAGGCAGCGACGAGGGGAATGGACTGGATAGGCAAACCGATCTGCGCCAGCTGGGCAGCAAGGGCCGCATTGGCCTCGACATCCACCTTGACCAGTTTCACCCGTCCGCCGGCCGCCGTGACAGCGCGCTCAAGTATCGGGGTGAGCTGCTTGCATGGGCCACACCAGGGTGCCCAGAAATCGACGAGAACCGGAATCTGGCGGCTGGCCTCAAGCACCTCCGGCATGAAGCTGCGCTGATCAGCATCGACAATCATGGCGCCGGCGGCGGGAGGAGCGAATTGTCCCTCCTGTTTTGGTGAGGGGCTCTGTCCGATGATGTAATCCATGGTGTCTCTCTGTTCCGGAGCTGCGGCCGCGCTGAGCAGAACCGCCTTTCAAACATGGCTACAAGATTGTTCTGAAGCTATTCGGAAGCAAGCCCGGCGGAGAGCTCTCGGAGCAAAGTGAAAAAAAACGCCTTTTTTCAAAAAACCCCCTTGCGCCCCATCGCTGCAGGCAGTATTCACCCGTCCAACGGAACGCGGGCGTAGCTCAGGGGTAGAGCACAACCTTGCCAAGGTTGGGGTCGTGGGTTCGAATCCCATCGCCCGCTCCAGACTTCTTCTTCAAAAGTCTGGAGCGTCGCTTCCAAAATCACCATCACAATAAAATCTGTATTTTGGTCGCCAAGATTTATTCTTTGTTCACAACTCCGTGACCAGAGGGTGCTTTGACGCTTGCGTATCAAGGTTTCTGACTTTGTGTTCAAGAAAAACCTGGCTCTGGAAGATTGCCTTCCTGAAATAAGGTTTTAAACCGTCGCTAGGTAACAATAAAATAATGCGACCGGATTTTGAGACAGTATCATTCCTTTGCAGGACGACTTCGTCCGATCTTGATCAGGATTTCCCAATTCGCTGCTGCAGCAATTGCGTTCTGTTCGGTCACTACGGTGCGGGCCTCGGATGCTGAGCCTCAACCAAAGCGCGAGCAATGGTATACCGGGTCGCTCATTTCACCATCCGGTCCTCAGTTCAAGGCTGGGGTGCTCGGCATAGAGCCCTATCTGACGTATAATCAGGCAGTCGATTATCTTGGTTCAAATGGCGCGAGCATGCCCATGGAATCAGGGCAGCGTACCGTCAGTAATTCGACCATGGTCAAATACGGTCTGACCGATAATGTCAGTATCCAGATATTTCCGGCGATCAGCTATGGCTGGAAGCGTCACGACGGCAGCACGAGCGGCCTGAAATTCGGCGATCTTCCAGTCGATTTCCTCTGGCGCTTCCTCGATCCGAATCCCAAGCGCTATATCCCCTCGCTCAGTCTTTTCGCCGGCATGCTCATGCCGACCGGTGATTACACTAATCTAGGGCGGAGTCAGGACGGGGTCGGAAACGGGGCCTATGTGTTCCGTACGGCGCTGGTCGAGCAATCCACCTATGAGCTGCCTCATGACTACACCTTCCGTCTGCGTATGTGGGCAACCTTCCGTCGCGCCGTCAGCTCGGCACGCCTCAATGATCTGACGAGCTATGGTACGACCAAAGGCTTCGTCGGCAGGGGGCGACCGGGGATGAGCGGTCAGGCCGGAGCGTCATTCGAATTCGGGTTCAATCAGCGTCTCGTTCTTGCAGTTGATCTGCTGCGCGACTGGGCCAATGGTGCCCGCGTATGGGGGACTGAGGGCTCGGGGCGTCGTATCGACCGCGTCAGCGGGTCTTCCGGCGACTGGATGGTCGCGCCCGCCCTCGAATATAGCTGGTCCCCCCGCTTCGGTGTGGTTGCCGGCGCTTCCACTTTCTTTGCCGGTCATAATACCAGCCTCAATGTCGCTCCGCAGATCGCGGTCAACATGATGTTCTGAGCTTTTCCTACGCCCGGAAAAGCTATAGCGGGCTTGCCTTGCGCCGGGCGTGGCGTCACGCTGTTCCCCAATCGGAATTTGGGGAACACGGCACCATGGCAGAAGACGGCCAGTCTCGCACTCTGCATCGTCAGCTTGGGCCGTTTGGCCTGCTGATGATGGGTATCGGCAGCGTTGTCGGGGCGGGAATATATGTACTGCCTGGCATTGCCGCCGCGCATTACGCAGGCCCTGCCGTTTCGCTCGCCTTCGTCCTGGCCGCCATAGGATGTGGCTTTACGGGGTTGTGCTATGCCGAGCTGGCCTCAGCCCTGCCGGAAGCAATGGGAGGCGCCTATGGCTATGCTCGCGCCACATTGGGCGTTAGGCCGGCGTGGTGGGTGGCCTGGATGCTCGTTCTTGAGTATGCGCTGGCCGGCTCGGCCGTCTCAGTCGGGCTGACCGGCTATCTCTCGGGGCTGCTGTCCTCCCTTGGCGTGACCTTGCCGGACAGTGTGACGGGCTCGACCGTCATCTGGAAGTCAGGCGGTTTTCATCTCGCACCGCAGATCAATGCCGTGGCCCTGTTCCTGGTCCTCACCCTCGGGCTCATTCTTTCTCGCGGCATCAGGCAGGCAAGCTGGGCCAATAGCGGTTTCGTACTGCTCAAGCTCGCTGTGCTGGTCGTGTTCGTCTGGGTGGGATGTCGCCACGTGAACACGGCTTTGTGGCATCCTTTCCTCCCGCCTTCCGAGGGGGGATTCTCGTTTGGATTAGCCGGGTTGCTCCGTGCCGTGGCGGTGGTTTCCTTTGCTTATCTCGGCTTTGACTCGATTTCGATCGCCGCTTCCGAGGCACGACATCCCGGGCGGGATGTACCGTTTGGCTTGATCGGCGCCTTGTCCATCAGCGCCGTTCTCTATGTCCTGGTCTCGCTGGTCATGACAGGGCTTGTGCCATTTCATCAGCTCGATGTGGCCTCTCCAGTTGCTCTGGCTGTGCAGGCGCTTGCCATGCCTGTGCTTGGCGTGGTGTTGCAGTTCGGTTCCGTCATCGGGCTGGGCTCGGTGCTTTTCGTCAGTCTCTACGGGCAGTCGCGGCTATGCCATATCCTTGCGCATGACCGCCTGATCAGTGAACGGCTCAGCCTGGTCGATGCCCGGAGCGGCGCGCCTGTTCTGGCGGTCGCCCTGACGACCGGGCTCACCGCCCTTACGGCGGCGCTTCTCCCCATCACCCTTCTGGCCGATCTGGTCAGTATTGGGACCATGATCGGCTTCGTCGTGATCGCCGTGGCGGTCATGCGCCTGCGGGGGGAAACAGACCGTTCGCCCGCCAGATTTCGCGTCCCGCTTGGCGGAGTACGTTTTGGTACACTCTGGATCGGTGTGGTGCCGGTGCTGGCAATCGCAACCTGTGCAATCAATCTTGCGACGGTGCTGAGCGATCTCGTTGCACAAAGCCTGCGCGGCGACTGGATCCCGCTCGGTTTCCTCGCGTTGTATTGCGTCGCAGGTTGGGTACTCGGAAGGCGCAGCCTCGCGCAGATGGGTCATGCAGGATAACGGAGGGGGAAATGGTGCCGACACTCGGAATTGAACCGAGGACCTACTGATTACGAATCAGTTGCTCTACCCCTGAGCTATGTCGGCGTCCTTGGCGCGGTGCTATAGCCGAGACCGGGCGCGACTGCAACAGGCCAAACACCTATCTCTCGACGGAATCGTTCGCTACAACATGTTTCATGTCTGATCGCTTCCATAAGCGTCTGTGGCGCAATGCCGTCACCATGACCTCCGCAGCGCCTCCCATGCCCACCCTCAAGGTGGTGGAGGGGTTGCGGGAATGTCCCGATTGCGGGCTCTTCCAGACCGTACCACGCCTGCAGCGTGGGCAAGTGGCGTATTGCCAACGTTGCGACGCGCAGCTTGCGCGACGGCGGCATACACCGCCCATCGCCGCGCCAACGGCCTTCTGCATTGCCTCGGCGGCGCTGTATCTGGCCTTGCTCCTCACCCATCTCCTCACCATCAACGTGCATGGGCGCGTCAATACGGTAACCATTCTGACCGGTCCGATTGAACTCGGGCGGGAGGGGTTTGGCGAAATCGGTGTGATCGTGGGGTTGACTACTCTGGTCATGCCGGGCGTCGTAATCGCATTGATGGGGGCCATTCTCTACGGGGCCAGCCAGCGGCACATGCCAGATTGGGCACCGTGCCTCATGTCCTGGTACGAGCGCCTGCGCGAGTGGTCGATGATCGAGGTGTATATCCTTGGTGTTTTCGTGGCCTATACCAAGCTGATCGATCTGGCGATCGTCGATCTTCAGGCAGGTGTGTTTCTGATAGCGGCGCTCATGATTACCATGGCGGCTACGGATTCGACGCTCGATGTCGAACGTATCTGGCATAATCGTGACATCCGCGAGGAGATGGAAGACGGTCAGGGCCGCATCCTCCCGGTCGAGCATCTGACGGCGACTGAAGAGTCCATGCCGCCCATCCAGCACATGCTCTCCTGCCACTCCTGCGGGTTGGTCATGGCCTTCGATCATGAAGTGCCGCGTGAGGGTGATATGGGCGATTGCCCGCGCTGCCATCAGATCCTGCGCCGGCGCAAGTCGAATAGTCTGACCAATGCGGCGGCCCTGCTCCTCGCGGGGATCATCTGTTACATCCCGGCCAACCTTCTGCCAGTGATGACCTACACCAAGATGGGTCAACCCGACACGAGCACCATCATTCATGGCGTGATCGAGCTGTGGCAGTCCAATCTCATCCCCCTGGCCCTTCTGGTGCTTTTCGCGTCCATCACCGTTCCGGTGCTTAAGATCGTCTCCCTGGCGCTCATGGTACTGGGCACATGGCGCAAGCAGAAGCGCGGCCTGCGGCAGCTCACCAAATTGTATCGCCTGATCGATATCATCGGACGTTGGTCGATGATCGACGTTTTCATGATCTCAATTCTTGTTGCGATCGTTCATTTTAACTTTCTCGCCAATGTTTTGGCGGACCCGGGTGTGGTTTTCTTCACCATCGTCGTCATCGTGACGATCTTTGCGGTGCATAGCTTCGACCCGCGTAGCATGTGGGACGCCGCCGGGGAGAACGGTCCGGTACCGGCCCCCGACGAGGCGAGACAAAATTCCGACCAAGGAGGGATCTCCGAGGCCGGTCATCCCTTTCCTCCTCACGATATGGAGCCTGAGCGCGCGTGAGCGACCAAAACGACCAATCCCCGCAGCAGACACCCGCCCCCAAAAAGGCCGGGGTCAGAAAAACACGTTTTTCGATCGTCTGGCTGATACCGATCATCGCCATCGTGATCGCGGGGTGGCTCGCTTGGCGCAGCTTCGCCAATCGCGGGCCGGATATCACCATCACCTTCGATACGGCGTCCGGCCTGACGGCTGGCCAGACTCAGGTGAAGAACAAGGCCGTGACGCTCGGGACAGTGCAGGATATCAGCCTGACCCCTGATATGCGTCGCGTCATCGTTCATGTGCGCATGAACGGAGATACCGAAGATATCCTTACCGACCATACCCGGTTCTGGGTCGTACGGCCGCGTATCAACGGGGCCAGTATCACGGGGCTCGAAACCCTGCTTTCAGGGGCCTATATCGCGATCGACCCTGGCGAGAAGGGGGGGCGTTACGAAAGTAATTTCACCGGGCTCGAGGCCGCGCCAGGTGTGCGCTCCGATCAGCCCGGCTCAACCTTCATGCTGGTCACGCCCACTCTTGGGTCGATCGGCGAGGGGGCTCCTGTATTTTTCCGAGATATGTCGGTGGGTGAGGTGCTGGGCTATACCATGCCGCCCGGGGGCGAGGGGCCGATCATGGTCCAGGTCTTCGTAAAGTCGCCCTATGACCATTATCTGCGCACCGATACGCGCTTCTGGAACGTGTCTGGCGTTCAGGTCGGGCTCGGCGCTGGCGGTCTCAAGGTTCAGCTGACCTCATTGCAGGCGCTGCTTTCGGGCGGTGTTGCTTTTGGTCTGCCGACGCGTCGTCTCAAGGTTGATGCGCCTCAGGCTCCGGCGAATTCTGTCTTCCGCCTTTATGCCAGCCAGGCCGAGGCCGATAATGCGCGCTACCACCAGCGCGTGAAGGCGGCCACCTATATCGACAGCTCGGTCAAGGGGCTGACGACAGGGGCGACGGTCAGCATGTTCGGCATTCAGGTTGGTAGCGTGACCGATGTTTCGCTCAAGGTGAACGAGCAGGATGCCTCGGCGCGGGTCCGTGTCGAGATGGAGCTCGAGCCGGAGCGCGTGCTGAACTCGGAAGAATCCTCACGTGATTCGCAGCACAAGCTTCTGGCGGCCTTTGTGGCCAAGGGGATGCGGGCCTCGGTCGAGAGCGCGAGCTTCCTGACCGGCGAGTCCATGATCGGCCTGCAATTCGTCAAGAATGCCAAGCCGGCGACAATCACCTATGAAGATGGTGTGGCTATCATTCCGAGCCAGCCTGGCGGAATCGACGGCATCATGGCCTCGGCTGCGACGACGATGGACAAGGTGGCGGCCATGCCGCTGACCCAGATTGGCGAGCACCTGAACGATCTTCTGGCCCATGCCGATCAGCGCCTGGCCAGCCCCGAGGTCAAGCAGTCGATAGTCGCCCTGCGCGATTCGTTGCGGCATATCTCCGAGCTGACCCAGAACGCCAATGAGGGCATGAAGCCGTTCCTCAAGAAACTGCCTGCCATGAGCGATGCGCTGCAGGGAACGCTGAAGAATGCCCAGGTGGTCCTGGCCAGCTATGGCGGCGATACGGATTTCCATCGCGATCTGCAGGCGATGATCACGCAGCTCAGTCAGGCTGCTCGCTCCATACGCTTCCTGACGGATTATCTGAACCACCACCCCTCGGCACTGATTACGGGACGCCATTGACGTGAAGAAGCTCTCTCCCTCCCGCCCGCGCCAGGGCTCGAAGATCCGGTCGCGTCGCCCTGCCGCCTTGTTGGGCCTGTCCTTGCTGATGGCCACCGGTCTCACCGCCTGTGGCAGCGACCCGGATCTCTATTCTATCGCGCCCGTTTCCGGCATGGCTCAGCCAGGCGGCCCGGTCACGGTTGAGATACGCACACCTGTCGTGACCGCCAGCCTCGATCGTGACGAGATCGTCCGGCAGGACAAGGACTACAAGCTCAATATGGCAAAGGGGAATGCCTGGAGCGAACCGATCGGCGATATGATTGGCCGTGTGCTGACACGGGATCTTGCCCAGCGCTTGCCGGGCAGCACCGTGTTTGCCCAGAACGACGCGGTCTCGACCAAGCCTCAGGCCTTCGTCGAGGTGACCATCACCGCCTTCAATGCGGATCAGCAGGGGAACGCCTCACTGATCGGGTCCCTCTCGGTACATGGTGACAAGCCGGGAATCGGCCCGAACCTGACGACTCCGGTGCAATTCGAAACCCGGCTGGACAACAAGCGCGCGAGCACGCTGGTCGCGGGGCTGAGCATCTTGACCGGACAACTGGCTGACATGGCCGCGCAAAAGATCCGCTCTTTGCCGGTCCTGCCGATCACGCCCTGAAGTTTCGGAGGGATATCCCCCTCCGGCCGAGGGGTTTGCCTCTTCGAGCCCTGATCTCCAGGCATGAAAAAACCCGCCTCCTTTCGGGGGCGGGTTTTTTTTGTCGTTTATGGCGAAGCGATCAGAGCTTCTCGACCTGTGTGTAATCCAGTTCCACGGGGGTAGAGCGACCGAAGATCGACACGCTCACCTTGAGGCGCGAACGCTCCTCGTCCACTTCCTCGATAACACCATTGAACGAGGTGAAGGGGCCATCGGCCACGCGAATCTGTTCGCCGATCTCGAAGGTGAGGGCCGAACGCGGACGCTCGACACCTTCTTCGGCCTGCTTCAGCATACGCTCGGCTTCAGCTTCGGTGATGGGAGAGGGACGGTTGCGTGTCCCCAGAAAGCCGGTGACCTTGGGCGTGTCCTTGACCAGATGCCATGCGTCATCGGTCAGTTCCATTTTCACCAGAACATAGCCGGGGAAGAACTTGCGCTCGGCATTGACCTTGCGACCACGGCGAACTTCGGTGACGTCCTCGGAGGGAACCAGAACTTCTTCGAACTGGTCGCTCAGACCCTTCTGGGCAGCCTGTTCCTTGATGTGGGTCGCGATCTTCTTCTCGAACCCGGAATAGACATGCACGACGTACCAACGCTTAGCCATGGTTGTTCGTCTTAGCCTCCAACGCCAAAGAGTTCGCGCACGCCAAGCCCAATGACCTGGTCGACAACGAAAAAGAATACGGAAGTAAGGGCGGCCATCGCAAGAACGGCACCCGTGGTGACCAGCGTGTTACGGCGTGTCGGCCAGGTCACCCTGGTCGCCTCCGTGCGCACATCCTTCAGGTACTGAACCAGATTGAAGCGGGCGGCTGGTTTGGAAGAGGGTTTCGGGGCGTCTTTCGATGCGCCTCCCTTGGAGGGCGAAGACTGCTGCGACCCGTGCTTGGGGGTAGTGACCGACACCGTCATCCTCATGTTTATCTGAAAGCCGCGCGTGGCGGAATACCGCGCCCGACTCCGCTCGCTGACATGATCAGCCAGCGGCTGCGGCGTGGTGGCAGGGGCGGAGGGTCTCGAACTCTCAACCTCCGGTTTTGGAGACCGGCGCTCTAGCCAATTGAGCTACACCCCTATCGTCGTCCGCCTGGTCAACCGTCTCGGATGAGACATCCTGTTCGGTTGGGTCATGACGAGACCACTTGCGGCGTAATGCGGCGCGCTGGCGGTTAAGTCAAGAGATCATTTGCAGTTTTTCGGGTAAAACTGTCTCTTGCGTCCTGCAGGGATCAGCGTTAGGGAGAGCCATCAGCTGAAGCGCGGGCGTAGCATAGTGGTAATGCAGTAGCCTTCCAAGCTTCTGAGGAGGGTTCGATTCCCTTCGCCCGCTCCAGCCGAGTTTTCCCCGAAAATCTGCTTTCCGCGCACTGCACTGGCTGGCCGCGAGAAGAGCGGTGTCTGCATCATCAGCGGGTGCCGATCTCTCTGAACGGCGCGATATCAGGGCGGGGCTTCCCTGAAACAAGGCGCCCGAGCTTTCCCTGGTTCTTCGGGGTAGATACCGGGCCTAGCGGGTCTGGCACGGCGCATGGCTGGGCTGGGCTGCGGCGAACTGGGTGATCATGAGCGCGACAGGCGCGTCCCCCACATTTCCTGACAAATGACCGACATGGCCGTCAGCATCGGGCTTGCCGCCAACATCCTCGCTCAACAGGGCGTCGCCCGGATTGAGCTCAACGCGCGTGCCATCCATGCTCTGGACGAACCAGACGCCCTGTATTGGGATGATCCATTGTACACTTTCGGGGGCGTGCCATCCGCCCTTCCACGCGGCTGGCTGGACACTCGTGACCATGCGGGCTTGACCCTGCTGGGCGTGATTGACCCATTGCGGATCGGCATGGGCTGCCATGTGCATCAGGGTGAAATTCCTGAGCTTGCATTTGGTCAGATGACTGACGCCCTGCCCATCTGTCCAGTTGTCCCAGTAAGGCACGCCCGCGGGCTGTTCCGGCATGCGGGGGGCTGCCTCCTTTGCTGCGTTCTCACCGGTCGCGGGTGTGGGTGCGCCAGTCGCTGTCTTGGCCAGCGGAGGGCAGGTCAAGCCGCAGAGGGTGAATACAACGGCGACAAATACCTGCAGAGACAGCGTACAGGCCGAAGAGCGGACGCGCGCGAGAGTGGGCGCGGGGCGAACGGGGGGCATGAAAGAGGTGGGCTTTCCGAGTCTGTTGGTTACCGAGGGCGCTCTTTTCGCAAGTTCACACGCAAAAGTGCAAATCCGGAACGGTTCGCCCCCGAAGGTGTCTGGGGGAGGGTGAGGTAGTCTTCACGCTTCGGAGGAGGACTGCCTGGTAGAACGGCGTGCTTTTCCGGGCTTTGCGCCGCAGAGTGTCAGTTGCACTTGGCGCGGCCTGCGTGCTAGACGCCCCGCGAGGCCTGATCCGTTATTGCGGAATCGGGACGAACAGTCTCGTTACCTGAGTCATGATCGATCGGTTCCATGCACGATGCCCAAGGCGCATTGCCCGGCACTATGGTCGCGATGGTCATCAGGATGTTTGTGTAATTGGGGTGGGAACGCCAGACGTGACAGTGGTCGAAACAGCCGAGGCACCGCAGGTCAGCAGGGACGTGTCGGGGGGCATGGCGCAACGCTACGCGCTTGCGCTCTATGACTATGCTGATGAAAAATCGGTGCTCCCTGAAGTGCTGGATCAGGTGCGCGCCCTGCGCAAGCTGATCGCGGAGAGCGCCTCGCTGCGCGAATTCCTGGCCGACCAGAGTCTCGATTCCCGCCAGGCCGGTCAGGGTCTCGAAGCCGTGCTGAACGCGCAGGGCTTCAGCGAGACGCTCAAGCGTTTCGTGGCCGTGATCGCCCGCAACCGTCGCGTCGCCCGCGTCGATGAAATTCTCGGTGCCGTTCTTGCTCTGGACGCGAAGCGTCGTGGCGAGACGATTGCCGAAGTGCGCAGCGCACAGCCGCTTACGGCAGGCCAGCGCAGCGCCTTGCAGACTCGCCTGGCAGAAGCGGGCTATGCCCGCGTTTCCATGATCGAGCGCGTCGAGCCCGAGCTGATCGGTGGTCTTGTCGTGCAGATTGGCGCCAAGCTATTTGACACCTCCATTCGCGGGCGTCTGACCCGCATCCAGAATGCCATGAAGGGAGCCGCGTGATGGATATCCGTCCCGCAGAGATTTCGGACATCCTCAAGCAGCAGATCGCGTCCTTCAATGACGAAGCGCAGGTCTCCGAGACGGGCACCGTCCTGTCCATCGGTGACGGCATTGCGCGCGTCTATGGCCTGTCCAATGCCATGTCCGGCGAAATGGTCGATTTCCAGGCCACCGGCGATCGCGGCATGGTGCTGAACCTCGAAGAGGACAGCGTTGGCGTTGTCGTGTTCGGCGATGGCGAGGGTATCCGTGAAGGTGATACCGTCACCCGCACCGGTGCCGTGGTCGAAGTGCCGGTCGGCAAGGGGCTTCTGGGCCGCGTTGTTGACGCGCTCGGCAACCCGATCGACGGCAAGGGCCCGCTGACCGACGTTGTCATGAAGCGCGCCGAAGTGAAGGCTCCGGGCATCATGCCGCGCCAGTCCGTGTGCGAGCCGATGCAGACCGGTATCAAGGCCATCGATGCCCTGGTGCCGATTGGTCGTGGTCAGCGCGAGCTCGTGATCGGTGACCGCCAGACCGGCAAGACGGCCATTCTGATCGACACCATCGTCGCACAGAAGCCCGTCAACGCCACGGGTGACGAGAAGCAGAAGCTGTACTGCATCTATGTTGCCATCGGCCAGAAGCGCTCGACCGTTGCAAATCTCGTTCGCACGCTGACAGAAGAAGGCTCGATGGAGTATTCCATCGTCGTCGCCGCCACCGCGTCCGATCCGGCTCCCATGCAGTACCTCGCACCGTACTCGGCCTGTTCGATGGGTGAGTTCTTCCGCGATAACGGCATGCATGCCCTGATCTGCTACGACGATCTGTCCAAGCAGGCCGTGGCCTATCGCCAGATGTCGCTGCTGCTGCGCCGTCCGCCGGGCCGCGAGGCTTTCCCGGGCGACGTGTTCTATCTGCACTCGCGTCTGCTCGAGCGCGCTGCCAAGATGTCCGATGAATTCGGCGGCGGCTCGCTGACGGCCCTGCCGGTCATCGAGACCCAGGCGGGTGACGTTGCGGCTTATATCCCGACCAATGTGATCTCGATCACCGACGGTCAGATCTTCCTTGAGACCGACCTGTTCTACAAGGGCATCCGTCCGGCTGTGAACGTGGGCGGTTCGGTGTCGCGCGTTGGCTCCGCCGCCCAGATCAAGGCGATGAAGCAGGTTGCCGGCAAGATCAAGCTGGACCTCGCCCAGTATCGCGAAATGGCGGCCTTCTCGCAGTTCGCTTCCGATCTGGACCCCGCTACCCGCAAGCAGCTCGAGCGTGGCGCCCGTCTGACGGAACTGCTGAAGCAGCCCCAGACTTCGCCGCTGCCGGTTGAAGAGCAGGTTGTGGTTCTGTTTGCCGGTACGCGCGGTTTCGTGGACGTCGTCAAGGTCGATCAGGTGGTGCGTTACGAAGCCACGCTGCTGGCCGAGATGCGCGGCCCCGGCAAGGACATTCTCGATGCCATCCGCAATGATCGCCAGATCAAGCCGGAAGTCGAAGCCAAGCTGACCGAGCTGCTCACCGCGTTCAACAAGCGTTTCGCAGCCTAAGGACGAATCATGCCCTCGCTGAAGGAACTGCGCGCCCGGATCGCGGGCGTGAAATCGCAGCGCAAGATCACGAGCGCCATGAAGATGGTTGCAGCCTCCAAGCTGCGCCGTTTTCAGAAGCATGCCGAAGCCTCGCGCCCCTATGCCGCTGCCATGCGTCGCATGCTGTCCGAACTGGCTGCCGCGACGGAAGGTCAGGGCGAGCTGCCCATCCTGATGGAAGGTGGCAAGGGCTCGACGCATCTCGTCGTTCTGCTGACCAGCGATTTCGGTCTGGCGGGTGGGTTCAACGCCAATCTGGTTCGCAGTGTGCGCCAGATCGTCTCGCGCCTGGAGTCTCAGGGTGAGACCGTGCGCATCCTGCCGATCGGGCGTAAGGGCGGCGACGCCATGGCCCGCATCTTCCCGGGCAAGCTGATCGATCGTATCGACGGCACGGGCGGTCGCGAAGTGCAGTTCCAGAAGGCGGCCGATCTCGGCACGCGCGTGACCGAACTGCTCACGAGCGGCCAGGTCGATCGCGTTACGGTCGTGTTCAACCGCTTCGTCAACGCGATGACCCAGGTCCCGACGGAAGAGGCTCTTGTGCCCCTGCCCGTGGCCAAGAACGACAACAAGACAGATTATACCGCTCAATATGAGTTTGAGCCCAATGAAGCCGAGCTGCTCGCTCAGCTTCTGCCGCGTAACATCCAGGTCCAGTTCTTCGCTGCGCTACTCGAAAGCGCCGCCGGTGAGCAGGGTGCCCGCATGACTGCCATGGATAACGCGACACGGAATGCAGGCAAGGCGATCGACTCTCTGTCGCAGCGCTATAACCGCACCCGCCAGAGCAACATCACCAAAGAACTTATCGAGATCATCTCCGGCGCTGAAGCCGTCTGAGACTTTTACGCAGGAGCCGAAATACGATGTCCGAAACTCTGTCGTCTGCCAGCAGCAACGTCGTGGGTCGCGTGACGCAGGTCCGCGGTCCCGTGGTCGATGTCCAGTTCCAAGGCACGCTGCCGCATATCCTCAATGCGCTGCACGTCCAGATTGGCGACCAGACCCTTGTGCTCGAAGTGGCCCAGGAAATCGGTGAGCGCGAAGTGCGCTGCATCGCCATGGACAGCACCGACGGCCTCGTTCGCGGAAGCGAAGTGAAGGATACCGGTGGCCAGATCACCGTGCCCGTCGGCCCGGCGACGCTCGGCCGTATCCTGAACGTCATCGGCGAGCCCGTTGACGAGCGTGGCCCGGTTGTGTCTGACAAGCATTACCCGATTCACCGCAAGGCCCCGTCCTTTGAGGATCAGGCCGCCGCTTCCGAAATTCTCGTCACCGGGATCAAGGTTGTCGATCTGCTTTGCCCGTATCTGAAGGGCGGCAAGATCGGCCTGTTCGGCGGCGCTGGCGTCGGCAAGACCGTCATCATCCAGGAACTGATCAACAACATCGCCAAGGCTCATGGCGGCGTGTCCGTTTTCGCCGGTGTCGGTGAGCGTACGCGTGAAGGCAACGACCTGTATTTCGAAATGCAGGACGCCGGCGTGATCAAGATCGGTGAGGACGGCTCGACCCAGGGATCGAAGGTCGCGCTGGTCTATGGCCAGATGAACGAGCCGCCGGGCGCGCGCGCCCGTGTCGCCCTCTCTGCCCTGTCTCTCGCGGAGTATTTCCGTGATGAGGAAGGTCAGGACGTGCTGTTCTTCGTGGACAACATCTTCCGCTTCACCCAGGCCGGTTCGGAAGTCTCGGCGCTGCTGGGTCGTATCCCCTCGGCCGTGGGCTATCAGCCGACGCTGGCCACCGAGATGGGCGCCCTGCAGGAGCGCATCACCTCGACCAAGAAGGGCTCGATCACCTCGGTTCAGGCCGTTTACGTGCCTGCCGACGATCTGACCGATCCGGCACCGGCCGCGACCTTCGCCCATCTTGACGCCACGACCGTGCTGAACCGCTCGATCGCTGAAATGGGTATCTACCCGGCTGTCGATCCGCTGGATTCCACCTCGCGTTCGCTCGACCCGAAGATCGTTGGTGACGAGCACTATCAGGTGGCCCGTGACGTGCAGCGTATCCTTCAGACCTATAAGGGCCTGCAGGACATCATCGCGATCCTGGGCATGGACGAGCTGTCGGAAGAGGACAAGCAGGTTGTGGCCCGTGCGCGCCGTATCCAGCGATTCCTGTCGCAGCCCTTCCACGTGGCTGAAGTCTTCACGGGGTCGCCGGGCAAGCTGGTGGCTCTCGATGACACGGTGCGCAGCTTCAAGGCAATCGTTGCCGGTGAGTACGATCACCTCCCCGAAGGCGCCTTCTACATGGTCGGCCCGATCGAAGAAGCGATCGCCAAGGCCGAGAAGATGAAGGAGTCGGCGTAAGCCCATGCCGGTTCAGGTCGAAATCATCAGCCCGGAGAAGCTGCTCTTCCGCAAGGAAGTCGAGATGGCAGTCATTCCGGGCGAGGAAGGCGATATCGCGGCCATGCCGGATCATGCGCCGATCATGCTCCTGCTGCGCGGTGGCGTCGTTTCCCTCTATGAGGGAGGCGTCGTAACCGAGCGTTTCTTCGTCTCCGGTGGTTTCGCCGATATCACGGCCGATCGCTGCACCATCCTCGCGGATGAGGCCCTGCCGGTCGAGGATATCGTGCTCAGCGAAGCGGAAACTCGTCTGGAAATGCTGGAAATGCAGCTGACCAATGTCGCCGCTGACGACATCATCGATCAGGAACGCATCTCTCGCAAGATCCAGGCAACGCGCGCTGCAATCGAAGCCGCAGAGGCCGCGCATCCGATCCACTGACCGGGTCGCGATACGGACTCAGAAAAAAGACCGGTCGTCCGAAAGGACACCGGTCTTTTTTTGTCCAGCTCTCCCGGCAAAATCGTGACAGGGGGTGTCGGCACCCCATACCCCTATCGCCAGAACTCCGAACTGGCTCCGGCGCTCATCTGCTGTAGATCGCGCGTCGGGCCGGCGCGTAGGCTGGTATAGTCCTGACATTGCGTCAGGACCCAGCGATGGGCCGGAGAATCCGGCGCCGTCCTGATCGCCTCGGCATAGGTGCCGTCTGACGAGACGGCACCATAAGTCACGCCGTCGCCCTGATCGCGGTCGTCAATCGGTGTATTGCATCGGCCCGACACGAATACGCGCCGCGCCTGATCCAGCGCCGTTTCGCCTGTCTTCGGGTTGTGCCAATCCTCTCGCGACCATTTCTCCCAACGTGCCAGGCCGAGCCCCCAGGCGAGATAGAGCCGTTCCCTCTGCTCCGCTTCGCCCGGTCCACCTTGCGGGCTGGCGGCACTGTAATGCACGGAAACCAGGCTCGGAAAGCGCCGCCCCGAGCGGTACGTATAGTCCTGCCTGATCCAGCTATAGGCCGCCTTGCGCAAACGGGCAGGACAGCCGGGTCCATCCGTTTCCCCCTCATACCGGGTCAGATTGCCGCTACGTGTTTCGCCATGTCCTGCCATGGCTGTGCCGTCCTGAGCCGGACCGAGCACCCAGGAATCGAGGAACCGGTCAGAGTTGTCGGGCATGGCGTCGCAGGCCGCATTGGTGAAATGCGAGACTGCGACGGGGCTCCAACTGCCCAGCACTGAGAGAAAGCGCGCCCCAACGCCCTCGACGGACACGCCGCCTTTGATCCCTGTGGTCGCATCAGTCACGTTCACATGGGCATCTGGGCTCACGACGCGCCATTTTCCATGACGCTCGATTGGGAGATTCACCATATCGATCCGCCCCTCTCCCTCTGCGCCGTTGCTCAGGCGATAAAGCGGGTCCTCTCCCGGCTCTACAGGGCGCATGGTGCGGCAGGCGGGATCTCCCGGAAGGGCCGTGGGCACATCGCAACGCTGCTGGATCAGGAAGAGAAAAGAGGCCGGCGGAGGAGACGCCCGGGCTGGTGTCCAGGGAGCGTACAGACCCGACAGGGTCACGACGATGAAAGCGCGCACAATCGATTGCATGAAGCCTCTCCTGAATCAGGAGGGGCCAGTCTGTCAGGGAAAGCGCTTTGGAGACCATTAAAAGGAATTTCCAGAACGGGCCCCATTTCAGGACCAGATGTGCGAGAGCCGTCTTCGGGGCCGCCCCGGAAACGTCAATCAGCCCCGGCCGCGATAGCCTGGCACGTCCTGGGCGGGAACCCATACCCCTTCGGGTGGCAGGCCGGTCTGCCAGAATACGTCGATCGGAATACCGCCGCGCGGATACCAATAGGCGCCGATGCGCAGCCATTTCGGGTTTAGAACCTCGACCAGCTTCGTGGCGATGCTGACCGAGCAATCTTCATGGAACGCGCCATGGTTGCGAAAGCTGGTCAGATACAGCTTCAGCGACTTGCTTTCGACAATCCAGTCACCCGGAATATAGTCGATGACGATATGGGCGAAATCGGGCTGGCCCGTGACCGGGCAGAGCGAGGTAAATTCGGGTGCGGTGAAGCGTACCACGTAGTCGCGTCCCTTATGGGGGCTCGGCACGCGCTCGAGCGTGGCGGTTTCGGGGCTGTCCGGCTGCACGGTCTGTCGACCCAGCTGGCTGAGTGCTGCGAGATCATTCTCTGATGTGGTCATGAGGGTCTGCCCTGATGTATGGATGGGAGATGCAAGTGTCTCAAGCCGGTTTCCCAGCCCCAGTCATCGTGTCTTCTACAGACGATTTGGCGCAACTCTGCGCCCGACTCAAGCAGGAGCCGTTCGTTACGATCGATACGGAGTTTGTGCGCGAGCATACATACTGGCCGGAACTCTGTGTGGTGCAGCTTGGCGGTGTGTCCGATGTTGCCGTGATCGATACGCTCGCCCCTGGCCTGGACCTTGCTCCGTTGGCCGATCTCCTGGCGACAGAAAGCTGCGTGAAGGTCTTTCACGCGGCCCGTCAGGATCTGGAAATCTTCCTGCATCTGTTCGATGCGTTGCCCTGCTCGATTTTCGATACGCAGGTGGCCGCCATGGTCGGTGGCTATGGCGATCAGGTCGGCTACGACACGCTGGTGAGCGCCATTACCGGTGCGAGCATCGACAAGACCCATCGTTTCAGTGATTGGTCCGCCCGCCCGCTCTCCAAGGCGCAGATCGCCTATGCGGCGGCAGATGTCACCCATCTGCGCGATGTCTATCTGACGCTTCATCGCGAACTCGAAAAGCAGAACCGCCTGCATTGGGCCGATGCCGAACTGGCCGTGCTGAACGACCCGGCAACCTTCCGCCCCGACCCGCGCCGCCAGTGGGAACGCCTCAAGGCGCGCACCAATAACCGCCGCATGCTGGGCGTCCTGCGCGAGGTCGCCGCCTGGCGCGAAATGGAGGCTCAGGCGCTCAACATTCCCCGTCAGCGTCTCATTCGTGACGAGAGCCTTCTCGAGATCGCCGCCGTGCGCCCTCAGGATGCGGACTCCCTGTCACGCGTGCGGGGCGTGTCGCGCGGCTTTGCCGAGGGGAAGGCAGCACCGGGTCTGCTCGCTGCCATCAAACTCGGGCTCGATCTACCCGAGAAGGATCTGCCGCGTCCCCCGCGCAAGCCGGAGGGCGCCAAGCCTTCATCCGCGCTCGTGGCCCTTCTCAAGGTCGTTCTCGCCGCCAGCTGTGAGGCCAATCGCGTCGCCCCCAAGCTGGTGGCGAATAGCGAGGATCTCGACAGTCTCGCTCTGGGTGAGACAGATAGCCCCGTTCTGCAGGGGTGGCGCAGGGC
This sequence comes from Asaia sp. VD9, assembly GCF_037150015.1. NCBI lineage: Bacteria > Pseudomonadati > Pseudomonadota > Alphaproteobacteria > Acetobacterales > Acetobacteraceae > Asaia > Asaia sp. VD9. Next base: position 147,718 of record NZ_JBBCQM010000003.1, read on the forward strand.
TGTGTTTGGCGATGATGCCCTTGCTCTCCTGCGTGGAGATATCCAGCTTGCAGTCGCGGGGCGCTCTGTCCGGCTTATTCGCGCGCAAAAGAGCTCTGAAGAGACGGTATCGCCCTGAAACAGGCGGGATGAGGGCGCAGCATTGGGCTTCAGAGGCCCAATCGTCCTCATTCTTTGGTAATTCGTGCGAGTTCAGATTGACTTGGACAAGAGCTCTGTGTTTATCCGCCAGTCTCATCATAGAAAAATCCGATTTACGGATTGAGCAAGTCGTATCGACAGCCTAGTTTTACGTCACAGGACTGAATGAGGAGCACGGGCGATGGAATGGACTGACGAAATAATCTCCCGTCTTCAGACGCTGTGGCAGGAAGGACTGTCGACTGCCGAGATTGGCAGACAGCTTTCGATTACCAAGAACGCCGTTGTGGGCAAGGCGCATCGTCTGGGTTTGCCGCCCCGCCCGTCGCCTATTCGTGCTTCGGCCAAACCCCGCAAGGACGCTGCTGCTGAGGCTGCGCCTGTTGTCGCGAGCGCGCCGGCGGAGAGTGCGCAGCCTGTTGAGGCCGTTTCGGTCAAGAGCCCTGAAACCAGGGCATCCGTTTCTGACGCTGCGCCCGTGACGGCGGCTCCGCTGTCTTCTGCCGAAACCATGCGCCCGGCTAGCCAGCCCGCGCCGTCAGCCGCCAGCCGTGCGGAACCGGCGGTCAGGACTGCGGCCGCCCAGCCTGCGCCCGCTCAGGCTTCTTCGGCTGTCATGGAAGACGAGGCGCAGGCCGCGCCTAAGGCATCCTCACCCCGCAAACCTGCAGAGGCCAAGACCATGGCACCAGATCTGATGCTCCGTCCGCTTCTGCGCCCTCTGACCGCGGATACCTCGCCGCGTCGTGGTCCTGCCTGCTGTTGGCCCAATGGCGATCCGGGTACACCGGGCTTTCATTTCTGTGGTGCGAAGCCGGTTCCCGGTAAGCCTTACTGTGCCGAGCACTGTGCCGTGGCCTATGTAAAGCTTCGCGATCGCCGGGAGAGCGTGGGCTGAGCAGCGCCTCGCGCCATTAGTGCCGGAGCCGTCTTCCGAGGGGCTCTCATGAAAAAAGCCCGGTCCAGAAGGACCGGGCTTTTTCTTTGTTACCGACCAGCCGATCAGACGCTCGGCGTGGTTTCTTCCGTCTTTTCTGCGGCAGGCGCAGGCGTCTCGATCGAGGCCGGACGTGCAGGCATATCACCCGTGATCATTTCGAGATGACCCGTGATCTGGCCACCATCTTCAACCTGGAGACGGCGTGTACGCGTCTTGCCGATCAGGCGTCCCGTGGCGCGCACGGTCAGGTTGCCGCGCACCGTCAGCGTCCCGTCGATCGTCCCGGCCAGATCGGCGTCTTCCACTTCGATCTCGCCACGGAACACGCCGCCCTGCGCGACGGAAAGTTCGGTGGCCTGAAGCAGTGTCGCCTCGACTGTGCCCTCAACGACCAGACGCTCGGCGTCCTGGATCGAGCCCTGAACCGAGATGCCGCGGCCTACGACCAGCGTACGGCGATCGGAAGCCTCGCGGCGACCACCCGGGGCGGCCGCGGCTGCGGCCGCCGGGCGAGCCGGAGCGGAGGGGGCTGCCGGTGTGGCAGGAGCAGGGGGGGTAGGGAAAGGCGAACGACCCATCGCGGCAGAATCCTTGATTTGTGAGGCTGGAGAGGCGTCTGCCGCTGGGGCCGGACGCTCAGGAAAGAGCGACGAACTACCTGCGCCCGAGGCAGTCGGTCTTTGGCCGCTGGTGGCCGATGCACCTGAAGATGGAGAGGGAGGCGCTGTATCTTCTGGTTTGCGTCGTTTGAACAAGAGAACCCCGCTGCGCGTTCTGGAAGGTGGCGGTTCGGGTGCCGAAGCTGGCTGGTGCCAGACGAAAACACGTGCAAAACACGATTTCCGTCCAGACCCGGATTACACGTTAAGAGGCGAAATCGACAAGTCGCTAAAAGGCGGTTCTGCGCGGTTTTTGACCCTGACCCGGTCTTGTGTCATGGCCTTGAGGCGAGAATGCCGTAACTGTCGTTCACGCATCGTCACGATCAGGGCTGATCTTGGTCATTTCATGGCGTGAACACGATATTCCTTGCCCAATTTCATTTCGCTGGAGACTTCATGACTGCCCCGACACTCGATCTGCTCTGCATCGGCAACGCTATCGTCGATATTCTGGCTCCGGTCTCGCATGAAACCCTGTCGGCTCTGGGCTCGCCTCTTGGCAGCATGACCCTTATCGATGCCGATCAGGCCGCTTCGATCGAGGCACAGATCACCCCGGAGCAGGTCATGGGGGGCGGTTCGGCTGCCAATACCGCCGTGGTGGCAGCCCGTCTGGGCGCGCGGGTGGGCTATCTGGGCAAGGTCGCCTCCGATGAAGCCGGTCTGGACTATGCGAAGGATCTGACAGCGCAAAAGTTGTTCTATCCTTCCGCCCCCGTCCAGAACGCCGATCGCCCGACCGCGCGATGCATCATTCTCGTCACCCCCGACGGCCAGCGCACCATGCACACCTATCTGGGTATCTGCACCGAGTTCGGGCCGGAGGATGTTGACCAATCGGCCGTTGCCGCGGCTGGCGTGACCTATATGGAGGGCTACCTGTTCGACAAGGACCGTGCCCAGTCAGCCTTTATCCTGGCGGCGGAAACCGCGCATAAGGCGGGTCGCCGCGTGGCGCTCACCCTGTCTGATACGTTCTGCGTGGCACGCCACCATGCTGCGTTCCGTGCACTCGTGGCCGGTCACATCGATATTCTCTTTGCCAATGAGGCGGAGATCTGTGCGCTTTACGAGACAGAGGATTTTGATGCTGCTGCCGCACAGGCCGGGCGCGATGCGGCTCTTGTCGTGCTGACACGTAGCGAAAAGGGCGCGGTCATTCTGGCCAATGGCGAGAAGCTGGTCGTTCCAACGGAGGCCGTGAAGGTGGTCGATACGACTGGCGCGGGCGATGCCTTTGCTGCCGGGTTCCTCGCCGGGCTGGCCAAGGGCCGCAGCCTCGAAGCTTGTGGCCAGCTGGGCAATGAGGCGGCTGGTGCGATCATCACCCGTATGGGGGCACGCCCTGCTGCCGATTTCGCGCTCAAGGCCTGAGGGCTGTTTCGGGGCTCCGCTCCGAACCCTGCCAAAGGGCGGTCACCCTTTGGAAACCCTCGTCTCTCACATGACGATGCGAGGGGCGTACCCCGCCCAAAGCGGCGGGGTACGGTTCCGTAACGCGCAAGAATAAGACCCGGAAACGCTAAAAAACCCGGTCTTTCCGATCCTTTCATTGCACTCTGACGGGAAATTGTGCAGAAGACGGCCAATCCGTCAGTCCCGGCTTTGTGTCGTTCCCAGGGAGCGATCCGGCAGGGCATGACCCTGCAAGCCCGATCAGGACCGCTTCATGGAAATCCGTAACATCGCCATTATCGCGCACGTCGATCATGGCAAGACCACCCTTGTTGACCAGCTTCTCAAGCAATCCGGCTCGTTCCGCGAAAACCAGCACGTTGCTGAGCGCGCGATGGACAGCAATGACCTCGAGCGTGAGCGCGGCATCACCATTCTTGCCAAGTGCACCTCGGTCGTGTGGAACGAGACGCGCATCAACATCATCGACACGCCGGGCCACGCCGATTTCGGTGGTGAGGTCGAGCGTATCCTGAGCATGGTGGACGGCGCGATCATCCTGGTCGACTCGGCTGAAGGCGCTCTGCCGCAGACCAAGTTCGTGCTCGGCAAGGCGCTGGCCCGTGGCCTGCGTCCGATCGTGGTCGTGAACAAGATCGACCGTGGCGATGCCCGTCCCGATGAAGTTCATGAAGAAATCTTCGACCTGTTCGCAGCACTGGGCGCCGACGAGCATCAGCTCGACTTCCCAATGCTGTACGCTTCGGGCCGTCAGGGCTGGGCCGATCTGGAGATGAACGGCCCCCGCAAGGATCTGTCCCCGCTGTTCGACCTGGTGCTGCGCCATGTGCCGACGCCGGGCCTCGACAAGGAAGCGCCGTTCGGCATGGTTTCGACCATTCTCGAGAGCGACAACTTCCTGGGCCGCATCCTGACGGGTCGTATCGAGCAGGGCCGCGCCCGCGTGAACATGCCGGTGCGCGTGCTGCGCCCCGATGGCACGATCGTGGAAACGGGTCGTCTGACCAAGCTGCTGTCGTTCCGCGGTCTGGACCGCGTGCCGGTGGATGAAGCCGAAGCCGGTGACATCGTGGCTGTGGCCGGTCTGTCCGACGCAACCATTCCCGACACTATTGCAGACCCGGCTCTCGATGCGCCGCTGCCGTCGACCCCGGTCGATCCGCCGACCCTGACCATGACCTTCCGCATCAATGACGGCCCGCTGGGTGGTCGTGAAGGCAAGAAGGTGACGTCGCGCCAGATCCGTGACCGCCTGTTCAAGGAAACCGAAGGCAACGTGGCCATCAAGGTGACCGAGAGTGCCGAAAGCGAAGCTTTCGAGGTTGCCGGTCGTGGTGAACTTCAGCTTGGCGTGCTGATCGAGACCATGCGCCGCGAAGGCTTCGAGCTGACCATCGGTCGTCCGCGCGTTCTCTTCCGTAACAACGAAGAGACCGGCGAGCGCGAAGAGCCGTACGAAGAGGTTCTGGTCGATGTCGACGAGCCCTATTCGGGCGTGGTCGTCGAAAAGATGTCGATGCGTAAGGGCGTGATGCAGGACATGCGTCCGTCGGGTGGTGACAAGGTTCGTCTGACCTTCCTCATCCCGTCGCGCGGCCTGATCGGCTATCATGGTGAGTTCCTGACCGACACGCGCGGTACGGGCATCATGAACCGTCTGTTCGCTGGCTATAAGCCCTATGCCGGCACGATCGAAGGTCGTCGTAACGGTTCGCTGATCTCGGCAGAAGATGGCGCGACCACCCAGTACGCCCTGTTCTCGTTGCAGGATCGCGGCACGCTGTTCGTCGAAGCTGGCGAGAAGATCTATACGGGCATGATCCTGGGCGAGCATTCGCGTGAGAACGATCTCGACGTGAATGCCGTGCGTGAAAAGAAGCTGACCAACATTCGCGCCGCCGGTAAGGATGACGCGCTGCTTCTCACCCCGCCGCGCAAGATGAGCCTCGAGCAGGCGATTGCCTATATCGAAGATGACGAGCTGGTCGAGGTCACCCCCTCTGCGGTGCGTATCCGCAAGCGTTACCTGGACCCGAACGAGCGCAAGCGCATGTCGAAGGTCAAGTCTGACGCCTGATCCAGGAAAGGCCACCGCATCGCGGTGGCCTTTTTTGTAATCATGTCGGCATTAAGGCATAAACACGCCTTTACCGTGCGATTACACGTATTTTATCTAATTTTCCTCAAGACGAGCGTGGAAAATACTGATAGCGTTCCCGAAGTCATAAGTTCAGGCGGCCTGTTAACCAGTCTGACTGACGCCTGTGATTATGTGAATTCGTATTCTGGAGCTCGTTTCATGCTCGTTTTCAATCGTCGTCTTCTGACCGGTGTTGCTGCTCTTGCCATGACGCTGAGCGCCCCTGCATTCGCTCAGACCACGCAGGAAGCCGCTCCTGCAGCTCCTGCCGCTGCCGCGCCTGCTGCTCCCGCCGCACCGGCTGCTACGGCACCGGCACCGGCTTCCGAAGCGGCTCCTGCCGCTCCGGCTGAAGAGAAGGGTGCCAAGCACAAGCATAAGCACAAGCACAAGCACCACAAGAAGGGTGCAGAAGCTGCCGCCGAGAAGGATGCTTCCGGCAACTGATCGGTCCTGAGACTGGTTACGGAAAAGGGGCCGGAAACGGCCCCTTTTTTTGTTAGTCACCTGACTGGGCGGTGCTCGATTTTCACTGTCCGGCAGATGATCCCCCGCCCCTTGCAGGGCGATAGCGCTGATCGACGCGGTGCGTTCCATAGGGTTTCGCCAAGTGCCGACCAGCCAGGGGGAGAAAAAGCCTCGTTTGCGAGGCCATGGTCGCGCCGGACGACCTGTCTGTTGAACTCAGGTCAGAGTGGGGACAATGACCGTTTTGCGTGGTCGTGCGCGATTGACCGTCGCGAAGGGCACCATCTCGCCTTTCGAGTCGTCCCATAGTGTGTGGCGGAACAGTTCACGCGCTGCTTCGCGCAATCCGATGATTTTGACGTCACTGAAAATGCGGTGCGCATCATGGCAGGCCGCTAGTCGATAGTTCGGAATGCCTGGGGCAGCATGATGAATGTGATGCAACCCGATGCTGCCTGAAAACCAGTTCAGCCAGGCAGGCAGGCGCAGAAACGAACATCCGGTGAGAGCCGCCTCGAACGCATTCCAATTCTCGGAACGCTCTCAGTGCACCCCCTCAAATTTGTGTTGCACCAGAAAGAGGGCAACGCCGATGACCGCAGCCGGATAGACGACACCGAATGCGAGCAGCGCGGTTGTCGCCACGCCAAAATGGTAGGCAAGACCGCCATAGAGAAGCAGCGGACAGAGATTTGTGACGTGAACGCCCCAGCGTTCGGCGCGCCAGCTGCGAGGCGCATCGAAGGGAATACGCTAGACTATGAAAAATATAATGGGAGGCATAATAAAAATGTAGATGATCGGATTTTTGAATATTCTTTATACTATGCGTTCGACAGGTGACATTTTATAATATTCACATACTGTAGTACAGTCAGAATATATATCCGATAGTCTTCCTCGGCTATCGATATTATTCCAATCCCCATGGTGTATCGCATGGTGTCGACGCCAGTGGTCGTAGGGTGTCAATGTGAAAAGCGAACAGAGACGCCCGACGTGGTGGTTGACCACGGCCGAACGGAAGAGTGAGCCATGCCCGCAATCATGCTGGAGCGTGAAGGTCGCGAATCGCGAGGCCGCTCGCTATGGGAAGCAGCAGCAACACGGTGTAGATATGGTGAGAGATGCCCATGAAAAGAGCTGCATAGCAGGCAAGCAGGCCACCGATGGTGGTCACGGCCTGGAAGATGCTCGTGGCGTGATGGGGCGACTGATAGGTTTTGACAGAGCGGATATCTGACATAGGGTCATTGACCGCATTTATCCTGGGCGAGGAAAGGTGCGGCATCGTCTCTCGGGAACTAGATCATTTCGGGAACGCTTAGAGTTATCGGCTTACTGCGTCTTGTGCAATGATCTCGCTTAAAATGAGCGTCGCGGCTCAGGCACACCAATGGCGTATTGAGGCCTAGCCAGGGGGCGTTTCTAGAATCGGGGAGAGGGGCGCGACACAATCTGCGTGACGGTGACGTCAGAAGCCTGCGATGCGCTCGAGTCCGTATTCTTGACAGACTCCCACAAGCTGCTTTCCGGGTTTGGCATGACGGCGCAGATGCTTCGCTCTGCGCCGTCATGGGGTGGAGCCCCTTAACTCATCAGGACGTGTAGCGGTCCAGTGACAGATCCAGTGAGGGAATGTCGGTGCGCTTGCCGCTGATGCGGTCGGCGAGGATACGACCCGAGCCGCAGGCCATGGTCCAGCCCAGTGTGCCATGGCCCGTGTTCAGCCACAGATTACTGTAACGTCCCGACGGGCCGATGACGGGTGTGCCATCCGGCGTGCAGGGGCGCAGCCCGGTCCAGTAGCGGGCGCGGCTCAGATCGGCACCACCGAACATGTCGTTGAAGGAGAGTTCGAGCGTCTCGCGACGGTCCTGGCTCAGCTTCAGGCGCCAGCCGGTCAGTTCTGCCGTACCGCCAATGCGGATGCGATCACCAAGGCGTGTCATGGCCACCTTGTAGGTCTCGTCATTGACCGTGGAGGTCGGGACGCGGCTCTCATCGGTGATCGGCGCGGTGAGCGAGTAGCCCTTGACCGGATAGACCGGCAGATCGAGTTCGATCGGCTTGAGCAGACGGGGCGAGTAGCTGCCCAGAGCCAGCACATAGGCATCGGCGGTCAGGCGACCGGCACTGGTGCGAATGCCGTAAATGGCGTCGCTTGCGGCTTCGATCGCCTCGATCTCGGTGCGGAAGCGGAAGCTCACGCCCTTCTCCGCCGCCATGGCGGCGAGGCGCTGCGTGAAGAGATAGGCATCGCCCGATTCATCGCCCGGCAGGCGGAGACCGCCCTTGAGAATCTGGCGCGCCCCGGTGAGACCCGGTTCGTATTTCAGTACCTCTTCGGTGCCGAGCAGTTCATGGGCCACGCCGCTCTCGGAAAGCAGGCGCATATCCTCATGGGCGTGCTCCACCTGCTTGTCCGTGCGGAAAAGCTGGATCAGGCCCTTCTGCCCGTCATCATAGGTGATGCCCGTGCTGCGGCGCAGTTCTGCCTGGCAATCGCGGCTGTATTCCGCAATGCGCAGCATGCGGCTTTTGTTGATATCATAGGCATGATGCGTGCAGTTGCTCAGAAGCTGCATCATGAAGCGCAGCATGGGCGTGTTCACGGCGGCAGCCCGCACCACCAGCGGTGCGTGCTTCTCGAACATCCAGCGCGCCGCCTTGAGAGGAAGTCCCGGCATGGCCCAGGGTGTGGAATAGCCCGGTGAAACCTGACCGGCATTGGCGAAGGAGGTTTCGAGCCCGACACCGGGCTGGCGGTCGATGACCTCGACCTCATGGCCCTGCTCGGCAAGATACCAGGCTGTGGTGACGCCGATCACACCGGCGCCCATGACGATGATCTTCATGAGGAACTCTCGATATATTCACGATGGAAGCGCGTGCCGAGTCCGGTCAGCAGCTCATAACCGATCGTATCCAGTGCCGCGGCCAGATCGTCCAGCGGACGATGGGGGCCGATCAGCTCGAAACCGGTGCCGGGGGGCAGGGGTCTGTCTCCCAGCGCGGTCAGATCCAGCGCCATGCAGTCCATCGAGATCCGCCCTACGACAGGAAGCGCGATATCGGGACTGTCGGGCAGGACGGCACTGGCAAGACCGCCAGCGCGCCTGTGGAACCCGTCAGCATAGCCAACGGAAAGGGTTGCGATGCGCGTGGGCGCTTCGGCCACGAAGCGCGCGCTATAGCCCACCGCCACACCGGGCGGGATCCAGCGATCCTGCACCATACCGGCAAGAAGCGTCACGACAGCACGCATCGGGTTGGGGCGGTCGGGGGTTGGGTTGCCGCCATAAAGCGCATAGCCTGGGCGTACCAGATCGAAATGATAGGCCTCGCCAAGGAAGATGCCGCTCGACGCAGCAAGGCTGGCGGGAAGGGAAGATGGAAGCTTGCGTCGCAGCGCCTCAAAGCGCAGGCGCTGGCCTTCATTGCGCGGTGAGGATGCATCGTCAGCGCAGGCCAGATGACTCATGACATGGCTGACATCGAGACCGGCCAGAAGGTTGTCAGCCACGGCGACATCGATATCGGCTTCGGAAAGTCCGAAGCGCGACATGCCGCTATCGAGCTGCACGAGGCAAGAGGTGGGTCCGGGTTCAGCCAGGCAGAGCGCCGCCCAGCGCCGCAACTGATCGAGGCTGTTGAGCACCGGCGTCAGATTCTGCGCTCTGATCAGCGCCTCACTGCCCGGTGTCGGCCCATTGAGAACGCACAGGGCGGCATCCTGAGGCAGAAGAGGGCGCAGGCGCAGCCCCTCCTCGACCGTCGCGACGAAAAACCGCCGGCATCCGGCACGGTACAGGGCGGGGGCTACCCGTTCGACCCCGAGTCCATAGGCATCAGCCTTGACGGCCGCTCCCACAGTGACATTCGGCCCTGCGAGTGATTTCAGCAGGGAATAATTATGCTTCAGCGCGTCGAGGTCGATGCGTAGCCACCCGCCTGCGCGCTGTCTGGCCTCGTATTCCGCCGTATCTGGCAGGCTTGTCATCAGGGTCTCAAATCTTCCGATCATTTCGAGATCATACTAAACTGACACCCCATTCCGGCTCAAGAGCCCGAGGGTACGCCCTTGCTGGTGGAGTATTCAAAATGAAGCGCCTGATCGGGATTCACGATCGGGTGAATGGCATGGGCGGCCATCGCGCCTTCGCTGAAACCCTGCAGGATCAGTTTGAGCTTGCCGGGATAGGTGGCCACGTCCCCAATGGCGAAAACGCCGGGCAGGCTGGTTTCCATGCTCGAAGGGGTAACGGGAATGGTGCTGCGTATCGTATCGATGTTCCAGGTCGCTATCGGCCCCAGATCGGTGGAGAGCCCGTAGAAGGGGAGGAGCGTATCGGCCTCGATACGGCGTACCTGACCCTCGAGGTCGATCACGTCCACTGCTGCAAGCGCGCCGTTTTCGCCCTGGAGCGCGTGAAGCTGGTAGGGCACGACCTTCTCGATGCGGCCATCGGCTACACGTGCCTCGATCTGGGCGAGGGTCTCCGGCGCGCCACGGAAGCGATCGCGCCGGTGCAGCAGATAGATCTTCTCCGCAATGTCGGACAGGGAGAGCGCCCAGTCGAGTGCGGAATCGCCGCCGCCCGCTACCACGATACGCTTGCCTGTAAAATCGGCGCGCTTGCGAACGTAATACTGCACGGCGCCGCTGGTTTCATAAGCGTCCAGCCCGTCGAGCGGGGGGCGATTCGGTCCAAATGCCCCTGCACCAGCCGCGATGATCACAGCGCGCGCTGTCACCACATTATCTTTATCGGTGGAGAGGGTGAAAGCGCCACGATTTCCTTCAAGTTTCTCGACACGCTGGCCCAGAAGACGCGGCACATCGAACGGCGCGATCTGGGCATCGAGTGCGGCAATCAGCGCGCCACCCTCGATGGAGGGATGGGCGGGAATGTCGTAGATTGGCTTTTCGGGATAGAGCGCCGCACATTGACCTCCGATCTCGGTCAAAGCGTCGATCAGCACACAGGAAAGCTTGAGCATGCTGCACTCGAACGCGGCAAAAAGCGCGGTCGGCCCTGCACCGATAATGGCCACATCGATGTCGAGAGGGGTCTGGCCCATGTCAGCTGTCATCCGTTTCTGTTCAGTCGTGCTTAGCAATGAGGGCGATAGAAACCACATTCCGTCAAGCGATGCACCCCCTTGCGCCAGAGCCGATGGACACAAGCGCATTGCGCGGCCTGTCAGGCTTTGATACCAAAGGCGCCAGCATCAAGAGCCGGTATCGTTTCTCCGGCGCCAACCTGCTCCCGGGCAAGGTGGTATCTCCGCTCACCCGGAGAGATGTGGCCGCTCCGGCAATCTCGGGACATGCCACACCCTCCCTTGTCTGAAGCCCGTTCCGATCCCGGTAGCGATCAAGGACCCTGCGCCCGTGGCCCAGCAATTCGCCAGTGACAATTATGCCGGTATCTGTCCCGAGGTGTGGGACATCATGCGTCAGGCCAATACGGGATCGGTGCCCGCCTATGGCGAGGATGAATGGACCAGCCGCGCCGCAGACAGCTTTCGCACGCTGTTCGAGACGCATTGCGAGGTATTTTTCGCCTTCAACGGCACTGCGGCCAATTCTCTGGCTTTGGCTGCGCTATGTCAGTCCTATAATAGCGTGATCTGCTCGTCCTTCGCCCATGTCGAAACCGATGAATGCGGCGCACCCGAGTTTTTCTCCAACGGGTCCAAGCTCCTGGTGGCGCGTACAGACCACGCCAAGCTCTTTCCCGACGATATCAAGGCGCTGGCGACCTGTCGAAGCGATATCCACTACCCCAAGCCCAAGGTGGTGACGATCACCCAGCCCACGGAAACGGGCGAGGTCTATTCCCTGGACGAGATACGCGCCCTTGCGCAGACATGCCGGGAACATGGGCTGCGCCTGCATATGGATGGCGCGCGTTTCGCCAATGCCTGCGCCACGCTGGGCTGCACCCCGGCGGAAATGACATGGAAAGCGGGTGTTGATGTGCTGTGTTTTGGAGGCACCAAGAACGGCATGGGCGTGGGGGAGGCGATCCTGTTTTTCGACTCCGCCCTCGCGGAGGGTTTCGATTATCGCTGCAAGCAGGCAGGGCAGCTCGCCTCAAAGATGCGTTTCATCTCGGCTCCCTGGATCGGACTCCTTGAAAGCGGTGCCTGGCTGCGCAATGGTGCCCATGGCAATGACTGCGCCCGCGCTTTGGCCGCGCGCGTCGGGGCGCTCCCTGGGCTGTCCCTCATGTTCCCGGTGCAGGCTAATGCCGTATTTCTCAAGGCGCCGGAACGCGTGCTCGAGGGGCTGCGCGAAAAGGGCTGGCGCTTCTACACCTTCATCGGCGGGGGCGCGCGCTTCATGTTCGCCTGGGACGCCGATCCCGCACGCGTGGCGCAGCTTGCCGCCGATATCGAGGCGCTCGCTGCGTGAGCCCTGCCACACTCGCCTCCGTCCATGCGCTTTCGGCCTCGACCCTGTCGGACCTCGATATGGCGGGTACGGCCGTCTTTGCCATATCGGGTGCATTGGTGGCAGCCAGGGCGCGGCAGAACATCGTGACCTTCGCCTTTTTCGCAGCCATGACAGGGGTGGGCGGCGGTACGCTGCGTGACCTGCTGATCGGCGCACCGGTCTTCTGGATGCACGCAACGGCGCCATTGGCCGTTTGTTTGGGTATCGCTTTTCTGGTGTGGTGCACGCCGCATCGCCTGTGGCCCGAGCGCGCCATCGACTGGTTCGATGGCCTCGGCCTGGCCTCCTACGCGGTGTACGGCGCCGCGAAGGCGTTGGCTTATGGTATCCCTTGGCTGCCTGCAGCCATCATGGGGGTTGTCACGGCGTGCATGGGCGGCATCATTCGCGACGTGCTGGCCGAACTGCCCTCCATCGTGATCCGCCCCGAACTCTACGTCACGGCTGCCGCTCTCGCCTCGGGGCTTTATGTCGGGCTGCACGAACTGGATATGCCTCCCATTCTGGCCGGAACCGCGTCCGTTGTGATGGGGTTCGGGCTTCGGGGCTATGCAATTCTGCACAAGGTCGATCTTCCCGCCTATCGAGGCTATGGGCAAGGTAGCAAATCTACCTGAAAATGCGGGACGCCATGGGCACTGCGAAGCTTGGCTTAAGCTCCATTTCAAGGGGCAGATGGAAGAACCCTAGGATAACGGAACGGGTGTACGCGTATCAGGGACGATGCTGAGTAGTCAGGGCTCGTGGGTGTTTTTGTCAGCAGAGCGAGTAAATGGCTCAATTCCGCTACGAGTTACCCACCATGCCTCTCTCGCAAGCTCCATCATGGGGATATCTCCTCGACTGTCGCCATAAGCGACTATGACGACAGGCTTACAATCCGACCGGGAATCAATATAGCGTTGGATACGAGCGACTTTTTCCGCGCCGTGACAGTTGAGGCCAGCGAAACCGCTGCCTACTTTTCCCAATTCGTCCGTCTTCAACGACGAGCAGAGGACTTGCACAAAACCCGCACACCTTGCCCAAGGCTCGAGATAGTAGTCTAGGGAGGCGCTGACCAGAACGCATTCATAACCTCGGCTCTGGTAGCTCGTCACGCGAGCCATCATATCCTCTCTGAGGATTTGCGGGATGACTTCCTCAGCGAAGAGGCGACCAACATTGCGCAGGTTCTCCGCGTACATTCCTCCGAAAGCAGCGCTCAGAAGGCGCCCCTTTGCCTCGTTATTAGAAATATAACCTAGCCGATACCCTACAAGCCACGGAAGAGTTAGTATGGCAGACTTGATAAGTCTTATTGGTTTTAAAGCAAAGAAGAGCCAACGCCAAAGACTGTCTCCTCGGGTAAGCGTTCCGTCGAAATCAAATAAAGCCAGGCTTTTGTGCGCGCGTTCATTGATAACCGCCATGTTCATCTCGCTGTTGTTAAGATGATGGTAGTTAAAATTATCCATGAGATACCTGTTATCAACATATGCCGGTCGAACAAAAGGTCTCTGGCTGTATCCTGTCCACCATTTTTTTTGTGCAGCAGGTATATATATCTAAAAATACCATAGATAACAAAAGGTACAGTATAGAATAGATCGCTAGTGTGGTGTTTCGTTATAGTTTCTTGGGATACCGTGTAGAGACTATAGGAAATTATCGTACATGCTGCACTTATCGCCATAAATTGCTCAATCATGGCGGGTGAGTAGTCGTCTAGTACTTTGCGTGACAGGAGTTTGTTTCGATCTGGATGATCGTTTATACTCATGAGCTCGGCCTGTCTCTTAGAGAAGCCCAAGAATAAAGTTAGCATAAGGCCGCACAAGACCAGCCAGGATGACGTGGTAATCCCTAAGCCCATGGTGCCCGCCAGTATGCGCAACATAAATCCAAAAGAAATGATGAATACGTCGATGACTGGGACGTGTTTCCACTTCAAGGAATATAAAATATTGATCGCAGCATACCCAATAATAAACGATAACGCCCAATAGCTGACCGTATAGGAGATAAGTGTACTTATCAAAAACAGGATAAAGACAAATCTATACGCGAAGGTAATTGAGATGCGTTTCGCGGCAATCGGTCTCTGGCGTTTCGTCGGATGGAGTCGGTCTAGATCGACGTCAAATATATCGTTTATCCAATAAACAGCGCTTGCCATTGCGCTAAATGCGACAAATACAAGTAAAGTCTGACATAGTATTCTAAAATCCCATTTGGCATAAAACATCGGCCCTATGAGGACGAAGGAATTCTTGAGATACTGATGAGGCCTGCATTCGTATATTATATCTTTGAGGCGCAACTCTATACCCTCGTAAAGCTCGTCGATTTCGACAATCAGCGTCTAGTGGCGATGAACGCGTCGTACGCAGCATTCATCATGCTTACGTCGTCGAGGGAAGGGGACCAGCCGAGTTGTTCAACTGTACTGGAAGTCTCAAGCATGATGTCCGCATCAGCGATCATGAACTGCTCCGGATACAAGAGCGTGGCACCAATACGGTCCATCGCAGATAGAACGGTCTTTATTGCGGTTGCAGGTATAGGCAGAAGTTTGGAACGCGATTTAGCGTGAGCTATGATACCTGATAGAAGGTCATAAGTCGTCGGAGGAGACTTTGAGCCCAGATTGAATGGGCCAGGTGGACATCCCTTTTCTACAGCGAGTATCGCAGCTCGCGCGCAGTCATCCACACCAACCATTTGATACCGATTGGATCCATCTCCAATCATAGGTACCGGGAGACCTCTGTAGATCAGACTGAAGAGCTTTCCAAGGATTCCAAGGCGTCCATAGCCTGTTATGAGCCTTGGTCGAAAGATTGTCGCGTTGATTCCCTCGGCATCCATCAAGATTTTTTCCGCCAAAAGCTTGCTTTTACCGTAGGGACCGAGGGGTTTTTGCTCACTATCTGGGGGGATGGGGCAAATCCCTGGCTTGCCATAGGTCATGTCAGTCGAGAAAAAGATGAGGTTCTTCGAGCCAGCCTTTTGCATGGCATCAACGATGTTTTGGGTACCATTGACGTTAACGTCTGAGAACCACTCATCTCGATTATGTTTAGGGACGTCGTTCGCGAATTGCCGCGCTGCGAGGTGATAGACGACATCCCCTGCGGTGAGATTGAGGCGCTCTACGTCGTCCGGGCGCCGGATATCTCCTTTGACCGTTTGGAAATCTCCCTTTGCGATACCATCCTCTATTGGATTTTGGTCGAAGTGAACGACGGTACTCCCGGTTTCAAGAAGCAACCGTGTCAAAACCTTGCCGGTAAAACCGGATCCACCGGTGATGATATGTCTCATGGTTATGCGCTCCTCGAAATTACGACGATACCGACACAGATAATGCCGATGCCGATAACGCGGGTCGTGTTCACATGCTCCCCCAGGAAAAAATAACCAATAACAGCTGTGATAAGGTAGCCAATAGACAGCAAGGGATATGCGGCGCTTACTTCCGCTTTACTTAGAACAACCATCCACGCTCCGATACTCACCGCGTAGCAAAGCATCCCGCCCAAGAACCAAATATTTCCGGCGAGATTACTCAGGAAGGAGAATAGAGTAAACAGTGACGCCGGTAACGCGCCTAACGTCAACATCGTTTTTCTTAGTGCAATCTGTGCCACAGCATTCAGTGTCACGCTTAAGATAGCTATGGAGAAGAGAGAGAGATTCATCTTTTTGCTTTCTGGTGTTCGCCTATTTGCGCCATCTCGATTGCCGCTTTATCGCACACTTTTTGATTCATCTGAATTTGGTTTGAATGGCCATATCTAGATCGACTACTGCGATATCTTTGGACAGGGGAGCCCGTGTTTTGGGTCCCACGGTGAAGTTGAGTAAGCCGGGCGGCGTCGGATATCCACTCGAATGCAGGATTGACCACACCATCCCGACCGGAGCCCATGGCTGCGCTGACGAGGGGAGGCCAAATTCGTCGTACCGGATGGGAGTGACGAGGGCATTTTCCCAATGGGATGGAATGAAGTAGACAGACTGTGCTGTTTGAATATTCTCGAGGAGGTGAGGTTCATCAGATAGATATTTCTCGACGAGGGCCAACTCCTTGACCTGAGGCTTGACAAATAGGCGGTCGATATTTCTGTGCGCGAGGAACGAGAAATAGACCAACGCAAGAATGGCGGCATTCCGTATCAGGAGCCTTGCTTTGGTTAGGCTTGCCAGATAATAACCTGTCAAGAAAAAAAGAAGGGTTAAGAGTGCGCCAAGGGCGGCCTGCGAGCGGTAACTTCCCCAGTTCTCCTTTGCGATCAAATTGGGAGCATATGACAGGGGGATTAAGGTTGCATATAGGCAAATCTTTGATGGGTTTTTATGAAATTTGAATATGAGCCCTGCTGTTATCAGTGCGAAACATGAAAAAGAAACAATGTAGCTGTCCCCGATCGAAGGGAGGCGGAGTGCGTTTGGCAATACCTCATGAAGAAACCAGTATAACTTCCCAAACACATCATGTGTGACACCTGCCCTTTCAAGTGGGGGTGGATTATTGAAAAGTATGATGGGAATTATTCTGCTTGCAAGAAAGTCTGTTGCCAATGCAGAAAACATAACAATTAAGGATTGTGCATAGAGTGTAATTACCGCGCTTCGGTCTCGCTGATCCCAAAATACTACGGCAGCGAATACCCAATATACCATTGCTGCAGGTTGGTAGATCATCATGGAGGTGGTCAAGACTAGATAGGAAGAAATTAGCCGACGAAGAGGCTTCCTATCGGTTCGTGCCAATATCATCAGGCTGATGCCGGAGAGGCATGCCGCCCATGGGAATGGGGCATCAATGGTCCACGCTGAATATACTTGAAATGCTGGAGCCAGGCCGCATAAAATAGCGGCTATCGCTGCCATATCCGCCGGGATATCTATGTGTGTTCTGATCTGCCGATACAGAAGCGTGGAAAAGCTTGCTATGCCCAATATCGAGCCTAACCTGATCCAACCCAAGTCTGTCAGATTGGGTGTCAGCAAAAAGATGTAATTGAATATCGCATACAATGGTCTGCCACCCTGCGCTAACATAGTGCTCGCAGCGGTAAGATTGCGGACTGAAGCGTCAAACAAGAGGGCATAGTCATCTGAAAAAGCATAATCAGATGTAACGACAATGCCGTATGACAGAAAAAATATGACTAGAAAAATTAAGAATATACAAAAATAATTCAGTGATATTACTAATTTTTCCAGTCTGTTCATTTTAAGTCTTCCATGGAAACGCAGTTTTCTAGCAGCCTCCTCCGGAGCGGAATGACAGGCGACTAAACGGATAGAGTGATTTGCCGGGACGGTTTGCCCGCGTCAATCTGGTAGGCGGAACTGATCGCGACAAGCCTAGATCAATACGAAATTTAACAGAGGCTGTATGGTTAATCCATATGCCGTCCTTCAGTACACCGGTCTGATGTGGTGATGTTGTTGGATAAGGCCGCGCCCCGAATCGCGAGGCGATAGATAGCAAGTTCCGGTGTGACCGCATTTGTGACTTGGCGGCTTACAGAGTGGTGTGAGTTCGTAGGATTGACCCGAGGGTGCTAAATATTCTTCTGAGGTGTACCCTTGTTTTAGTCTTGATGGTCGATGTTACGCCCACCTATCCTGCATCCCACACCTGGGCTTTTGGCGATGCTCAAAATATCCAACCGACTACGATCAACGCTAGCTGACCTTATGTATCTTGATGGGCGCTTAGATTGGCCCTGCATGGAGACTCATTATCTTCGGGGCTGGGGCACAGCTTACCATTTGCTCCGAAAGGGTTGAGGACGCCATAATTGGGGCTTTGTCAGACCCATCGAGGGTCGCGCGGTTGAAAATCAGCGGGCTTTCTCCTCATGAGCAGCGGCTGACCTCTCTATCAATCGGCGGTGGCCTTTTTGTAACCACCCTACACGATTGGGGGGGGGGACTTTGGACCTCCGGGCTTGAAGAAACTTGTCGATCGGCTGAAATCGCAGCATTGTATCCAAAATAAATCGATAATTTGGCGGGGGATATAGTTCAGGCCTTTGGGCAGGGGTAGGCGTGCTTGTCCAAGGTGTCGGCGAGGCTCGGGACCCATGGATCTGGATGGAAGAGTCTGATTCAGCCTCTGCGTGGAGACTGAGGATGAGCGACCTGTATTGGCTGACGGAAGAACAGATGGTGCGTCTGCGGCCGTTCTTTCCCAAGAGCCATGGCAGACCACGTGTCGATGATCGGTGCGTGCTGAGTAGGATCATCTTGGTGAACCGCAATGGACTGCGCTGGCAGTATGCACCGCAGGAATATGGGCCGCAAAAGACGCTCTGCAATTGTTGGAAGCGATGGAGCGCTGAGGGGATTTTTGTCCGTCTGAGGGACGGCCTGGCGGCTGGCAGGGCGGACCATCAGACGATCATGATTGATGCGACCCACCTTAAGGCGCACCGTACGGCTTCCAGCCTGCGGGCAAAAAAGGGGATGCGGGCCGCCTGATCGGGCGCACCAAAGGCGGCATGAACACGGAGCTACACGCGGTGACCGATGGGAGCGGCCGAAAGCTCAGCTTCTTCATGACGGCAGGTCCGTTCAGTGATTACACCGGCGCCGCGGCTCTGCTGGAGAGTCTTCCTGCGGCGAAATGGCTCCTTGCCGATCGTGGATATGACGTCGACTGGTGCAGGGGCGGACTGGAAGAAAAAGGAATCAAACCCTGCATTCCCGGCCGGAAATTCCGCACGACGCTGGTCAGTTACGACAGGCGCAAATACCGACGGCGCAATCGCATCGAGACGATGTTCGGCCGCCTGAAGGACTGGAGGCGGGTCGCGACGCGCTACGACAGATGCCCGATCGTCTTTTTCTCCGCCATCTGCCTCGCTGCTACCGTCATGTTCTGGCTATGAGTCCTGAGCCTAAACGAGCAACCACCAATCAACGGTGTGTAACATGCTAATTTTATCGAACGATCCATTTTTTATTTCTATGATCGTATTTATTATTTGTGGGCCGATTATATTGATGAGGCTGAGTTTGGCCCCAAGAGTCAGCAAAGCCTAAAATTGAGAGATTGTTGTGATACAGAGCGACGCGGGTTGGGTGTGTCTCGACCTCTCGCAGCCCCTACCCATCCCCTCGGCGCAGTTCTAGACTACGCCCATGAGCGAACTCGATCTTCCCGACCAGTCTGCCACCGAAACTCTTGCCATCCGTGTCGCAGAGTTGTCGAAGCCAGGAGACGTGATCGCGCTGCATGGTGAAATGGGCATGGGCAAGAGCGTGTTTGCTCGGGCCTTTCTGCGGGCCTTGGCTAACGATCCGACGCTGGAGGTACCCAGTCCGACGTTCTCTCTCGTTCAGCTCTATGACACATCAAAGGGAGCGGTTGCGCATTTCGATCTCTGGCGTCTGGATGGGCCGGACGGCCTTTTCGAGCTGGGCTGGGATGAGGTGCAGGAGGGCATCATGCTCGTGGAGTGGCCAGAGCGGGCGGGGGATGAACTCCCGGCTCACGCGCTCCACCTCACGCTCACCCAAGGGGCGGAGGAAGCCTGTCGTACGGCGCAGATTAAGGGGTGGAGTGACCGCCTGTGACCCTCGTGACCATTCCGGCTGATCGCTCCTTTCTCGATGATGTGGCGCGTCGCTGGCTCGCAGGGCCTGCGCAGCATGGAGCGGAGAACGCGCTTATTCTGGTCCCCAGCCGACGGGCCGCGCGCAATCTGACCGAGGCGTTTCTGCGCTGTCTCGATGGGCGAGCCGCGCTTTTGCCCCGTATCGTGCCTGTCAGCGACGTGAATGAGGACGACCTCGCTCTGGCCGGTGCCGATGCACTCTCCTTTCCGCCTGCTGTTGATCCCTTGCGCCGCCTGTCGGTTCTGGCGGCTCTGGTCCTGCAGGCAAGGGGGGTGTTCAGCGCGGATCTGACGCTTGAGCAGGCCTGGCCGCTTGCCTCGGCGCTGGCAGAGCTGATGGATGACGCCGAGCGTGTCGCGGTCGATCTGCGCGAGCGCCTGCCCGATGCAGCTGAGCCGCGCTTTGCGGATCACTGGCACAAGACGCTGCAATTCCTCCATATCGTCACAGAGGCCTGGCCTGAATGGCTGCGCGAGACGGGGCTGATGAACCCGGTGGCCCGGCAGGTGGCCGTCTTGCAGGCGCAGGCGGCACGCTGGCGTGATGCCCCGCCTCAGGGACCGCTCTGGGCTGTCGGCTTCACCGATGGCATGTTTGCCGTCTGCGCCATTCTGCGGGCGGTGCTGGACGCGCCTCAGGGCTGCGTGATCCTGCCTGGTGTCGATCTCGATTTGCCGGACTCACTTTGGGCCCATTTGCCCGAAAGCCACCCTCAATCCGGATTTCGACGACTTCTCAATGACTTGGATGTTTCCCGTGAAACTATGGCTGTCTGGTCAGACGGCGTTGATCCTCAGGATGATCCCGCCCGTCAGGTCCTGAGTGCGCGTATCGGCCTTACCAGCCTGTTCATGCGCCCCATGGAGGGACTCTCCGCCTGGGGGGAGAGCCGGGAGGGTCTCCCGCTTGCCGGAATCACGCGCGTCGAGGCGGATGACCAGCAGCAGGAGGCCGCCGCCCTGGCCATGATCCTGCGCGAAGCGGTCGACAGCCCGGGACGCACGGCGTCACTGGTCACGCCAGACCGCGCTCTGGCCAGACGTGTCGCGACCGAATTGCTGCGTTTCGGCATTGTGGCTGATGACAGCGCAGGGGAGGCCCTGGCCCTGACGCCCGCCGCCATACTGCTGCGTCTGATTGCGGAGGCCGCCTCGGCCGATCTCGCTCCCGTGGCGTTACTGGCCATGCTGAAGCACCCGCTCGTGGCGCTCGGCACCACGCCGGGTAATTGCCGCGCCACGGCGCGCCGGCTGGAGCGGCTCGTTCTGCGTGGGCCAGCCCCGCCGCCGGGCATTGCCGGGTTGCGCCGTGCGCTGCACGAGCAGGACCAAAGCGGCGCCGAAACAGCCGACAGCCCCGATCAGGCAGAACCGCTTGGGCCGTTTCTCGATCGTCTGTCCGAAGCGCTTTCTCCACTGCTTGGCAAGGCTGCCCATCCTTTGCCGGATCTTCTGGCGGCGTTGGTACGTGCGGCCGAGGCTCTGACCACCACACAGGATCAGCCGGGGGAGGAAAGGCTTTGGCTCGGTGCAGAGGGCCATGCCCTTTCACGCCATATCGCCAGCCTGATGACGCATGGTGCCGTGCTCCCACCGCAAACCTTGTCAGGCATGCCCGCTTTCCTGCTGGCTTCGATGGCGGGGCAGATGGTGTTCGGGCAGCGCGTGTTGCAGGGGCGCGACGGCGAGGCCCTGCATCCGCGTGTCTCTATCCTCGGCGTCCTCGAGGCGCGCCTGCAATTTGCCGATCTGGTTATTCTGGGCGGGCTGAACGAGGGGATCTGGCCGCCCGCCACCGATCCCGGACCCTGGCTCAGCCGCCCCATGCGCACACGGGCCGGATTGCCCTCGCCTGAGCGTCTGATCGGCACGGCAGCACATGATTTTACCACGGCTTTTCTGTCGGGTCGTGAGATCGTGCTCTCCAGCGCCTCGCGTCGTGACGGCGCCCCTGCCGTGCCGGCGCGGTGGCTGGTGCGTCTCGAGGCCCTGCTGGAAGGACGCGGTCAGTCTTTGCCATCCCATCCGGCCCTGATCTGGCAGGCACGTATGGATCAGCCGCTTGGCCCGGCGCGTCCCGTACCGCCGCCGGAGCCACGCCCCCCTGTAGCCAGTCGGCCCCGGCGCCTGTCGGTCACGGAAATCGATACCTGGCTGCGCGATCCCTACGCGATCTATGCCCGCCATGTGCTCAGGCTGAAGGCCCTCCCGGCTCTGGAAGAAGCGGCCGACCGTTCGGATATCGGCGTGGTGGTGCATGAAGGGCTCGAACGCTGGCTGACCGATGGCCAGAAAGGAGGCCGGGCGCTACACAAGGCCCTGCTGGACGCGCTGGCAAAGCGCGACCTGCGTCCGGCCCTTGCAGCGTGGTGGCGCCCGCGCGTGCTGCGTATTGCCGATTGGGTTTGCGAGCGCGAGGCCATGCGTGAAGCCCCGCGCCTGCTCAAGACCGAGCAGATGGGCATGATGACCCTGACACCCCCCTATGCGCCGTTTCGTCTCAGCGCGCGTGCGGACCGTATCGAGATCGGTCAGGATGGGCGCGCGACGATTATCGACTACAAGACCGGCAGCCTGCCCAAGCTGGGCGATGTCGAGGCCGGATGGAGTTCGCAACTCGTGCTAGAGGCTGCCATGCTGCGTCTTGGCGGGTTCGCCGATCTGCCTTCCGCCGAGACGGCCTCGCTGCTTTACTGGCGTCTGACCGGCGACCGCAACCGGGGGGAGGAACTCTCCGTACCGGGCAAGGCAGAGGCGCTGGACACCCTGGTCGAGAGCGCGCTCGATCGCCTGCGACGCCGCGTTGAGGCGTTCGATGATCCGCAAACCGCCTATCGCTCGCACCCGCATCCCGATTATGTGCCGCGTTACAGCGACTACGCCCATTTGGCGCGTGTGTCGGAGTGGAGCGCCGCACGTGAGGAGGGCGGAGAATGAGCCCGAGCTCTACATCTTCATCCCAGGTAATCGCTTCGGCCAACGATATCCAGCGTCTGGCCTCCGACCCCCTGGCTTCCGTGTTCGTCTCGGCCTCGGCTGGCAGCGGCAAGACCAAGCTGCTGATCGATCGTCTGTTGCGCCTCATGCTGCCGGCTCTCGTGTCTGACCCGCAGACAGGCGCGCCGGTGCTCGTGCCGGGTTCGGATCCCGCGCGCATTCAGTGTCTGACCTTCACCCGTGCGGCAGCGGCTGAAATGGCCAATCGCCTTCAGTCGCGTCTCGGGCGCTGGGTTTCCTTGCCCGATGATGCACTCGACCGGGAGCTTCATGCGCTCAGCGTGCCTGTTTCGGCTGAGACGCGGCAGGCGGCGCGCGCGCTGTTCGTGCGCGTGCTTGATCTGCCGGGTGGCATGAAGATCGGCACGATCCACGCCTTCTGCCAGTCGCTCCTGCGGCGCTTTCCGCTGGAAGCCGCAATCAATCCGCATTTCACCCTCATGGAAGAGACGGATTCAGGCCTCGCTTTGGCCAATGCCATCGAGCACACGCTGTCCCGCGCAATGGGGGACCCGACCATGGAGGCGCGTCTCAGCCTTCTGGCAGGACAGGTGGGGCTGGAAGAGTATCTTGAACGCATCAGGGGCTTGCAGGGACGTGTGTCCAGATTGCGCCAGAGCTTCGCACGCTGGCAGATCGAGCCGGGTGCGATCGAACGCGCCTATCGTCGGGCTTTTGGCGCAGGGGAGCAGAGCATCGATGGCCTTGGAAGCCAGCGTACTGCGCCACCCGAGGAAGAGGCCCTGCGGCGCTGTGCTCAAGAAGCGCTGCCCCTAGGCACTCCTACCATGCAGGTTCTGCTGAGCCGGATGCTCGATGCCCTGTCTCGTTCGCCTCATGACCGCAACGCCGAGGACTGGCAGGCCATTTTCGTGACTGGCACCGGCACGCCGCGCGCGGCCAGGGGATTCGTGCCCGCAGCCATCAACCGGGATCGTCCTCATATCATGGAGGTCTTCACCCGGGAGGCCGAGCGCCTGATCGCGCTGGGTCGCAGCATTGCGGCAGAGCGTCTGGTGGCGCTGAACCTTGCGCTTTTCGCGCTCGCCTCGCCCACCCTGGCCCAATACGCGCAGGACAAGCTTCAGCGGGGGCTTGTCGATTACGATGACCTGATTGCAAGCACGCGCGATCTGCTGCGCGACCCTGGGGCGTCCTGGGTGCTCTACAAACTCGATGGCGGTCTGGATCATCTGTTGCTGGACGAGGTACAGGACACGTCTTTCGCCCAGTGGGAGATTGCCACCGCGCTGGTCGAGGAATTCTTCGTGGGCGAGAGCGCGCGCGAAATGGAGGGGCGGCCCCGCACGGTCTTTGCTGTGGGTGACTTCAAGCAATCCATTTACGCTTTCCAGGGCGCTGATCCCGAAGGCCTGTTCCGGGCGCGCGAGCGTTTCGAGGCCATGGTTCAGGGGGCAGGGCAGGAATGGCGCATCCCCGAGATCGGCGTGTCCTTTCGCTCGGTCGCGCCCGTTCTCGATCTGGTGGATTCGGTTTTCGCCAACCCTTTGGCGGCCGAGGGGCTGCGTGAGCCCGGGCGCGACATTCTGCCGCCTCATCGCTCGGCGCGTCCCGGGCAGGGCGGACGCGTTGAACTATGGCCGCTCGTGCCCAAGGACGAGAAAGACGGGATCGATGATCCCTGGGCCGCACCGACGGGCAATGCGGGCCAGAGCCGGGCTCCCCAGAAACTGGCCGATCATCTGGCGCAATGGATTGCAGGCCAGATCGGCAAGTCCCCCCAGCCGGGTCAGGCACCGCTGCGCGCGGGGGAGATTCTGGTCCTGGTACCAAGGCGCTCTGCTTTCCTCAGGGCGCTGATCCGCGCGCTCAAGGGGCAGGGAGTCGAGGTCGCCACGCTGGTAGGAGTGGGACTGACTGACTCGCTCGCCGTTCAGGATATGATGGCGCTGTGCCATGCATTGCTTCTGCCACAGGACAGCCTGACCCTGGCCACGGCCCTGACCTCGCCTTTTGGTGGGGTCAGCGATTCCTCGCTCATGGATCTTGCCATGGGGCGCGGTGATGTGCCGCTCTGGACCGTGCTGCGGGAGCGTCATCGTGAGCGGCCAGACTGGCAGAGCGCCTGGAAGCGCCTCTCCGCACTCCAGACCCGCATCGATTTCGCGACGCCCTATCAGATCCTTGCCGATGCGCTCGGCCGCCATGAAGGGCGCGCGCGCGCCCTTGCCCGCCTCGGGCCGGAAGCAGCTGAACCTCTTGATGACTTGCTCTCTGCGGCATTGCGTTTCGAGGGGCTTCATGCGCCCTCCATGCAGGGCTTCTTGCATTGGCTCGCTTCGAGCAGCCTGACCGTCAAGCGTGAGGCCGAGGCGGAGATCGACGCCGTGCGGATTATGACGGTGCACGGCTCCAAGGGGTTGCAGGCGCGTCTGGTGGTGCTGCCCGATATGACAGGGGAGGTTCAAGGCGAGAGAAAGCTGCTCTGGACCCGTCAGAATGGTCTTGATCTGCCCGTCTGGATGCCGGGCCGGGAATTGCCTTCCGATCTGGGCGACCGTCTGAAAGAAGCGGAAAAAGCGGCGGCGCAGGCCGAGCGTAACCGCCTGCTCTACGTCGCGCTCACAAGGGCCAGTGACTGGCTTGTAATATGCGGCTGGGAACCCCGAAAGAAGCAGAGCGACACCTCATGGTACACGCTCTGCCGGGACGGGTTCGACCGTCTCGGGGCTGCACCGCAGTCTTTCGAGGGCGGGTGGGAGGGAGAGGCCCTCGTGATCGAAGCCGAGCCCGAGCATCAAACCGCACTTCCTGCCAGGCATCATGAACCTGCTCTGATAGCGCTCCCCGGATTTCTGGGCAGTGCACCGGACTGGCGTGTAATCCCCGCGCCACAGGAGGCTGCCCTCACACGACCTCTGGCGCCCAGCCGACCGGATGAAGCGCGTTTTGGCGAGGCGCCCCCCGCGCTTTCTCCGCTTGTTCTGGCGTCAGGGCATGAGAGCAGACGCGCGCGGGCCATCAACCGGGGCACACTCGTGCACAGGCTCCTGCAATGGCTGCCGGACAGAAACCCTGAGGAATGGGACGTGCTGGCCGAAAACTGGCTTGCCCAGCCGGCCCATGGTCTCCCGGCAGAGGACCGCGCGCAGCTTCTGACTCAGATACGTGCCATCCTGACTCACGAGAGCCTTGCCCCGCTTTTTGCGCCCGGCAGCCTCGCTGAGCAGCCGGTGACGGGCATTGCGCAAGGCCAGGTGGTACTTGGACAGGTTGACCGTTTGTGCGTGACGCCCAGCCAGGTGATGCTCTGCGACTACAAGACAGGTCAGAAGCCTCCGCGCCCGGGTCAGGCCGTTCCCGCTGCTTATCGTCGCCAGATGAATGCTTATGGCGCTGTGCTCTCACAGCTCTATCCTGACCATGAGATCGTTCTGGTTCTGGTATGGACGGAGGGGCCGACACTCAGCTTTGTCCCGTTCGAACCCTGATCTGCCGCAGCCCGGCGCCGGGGGGCATGTCCCGGTGGGGATGCTCTCCCACCCTATGCCTCGACGGCCTCGGAGCCAAGCAGCCCCTGTCCGATCCGCGCAGCCTGCGCCTGTCAGAAGCTGACCATGACAGGCTGAGGCGTGGCCCATACGGGAGCAAACGTTCCAGGCAGGAGTAGGACGGCACCCAGTCTGAGGAAATCAGTGATGGTGGCCGCCGCCATTGCGGTCGAAATGCCCCCTGTCATGATCCCCATGATCTCCATGATCCTGACGCGGCCGGTCATAACGGTTGCGATAGCCGGGTCCGCCCCAGCCACGTCCGGCGTAATGCGGGCCAACGGAATAGCCCCCGTTCCAGCCCTGACGCCCCCACCCGCCGGGATAGCCGTAATAGCCCCCTCCGTAATAATCGTCATGGCCGTAACAGCCGGACAAGCCAAGCCCGCAGAGGCCGAGCAGCGCGAAGAGCGCAGCGGATTTGCCGCAAGAAGCCTTTCTCATTGCGCCGGTCCCATCTCAAGCATGTCTCTCTGGGCTTCGATCACGCCGAATACAGCGCCGGTCGGGTCGGCGATCACGGATATCAGGGCTCCATCGCGATCGACATGGGTTGGAACGATGACCTGTCCACCGAGAGAAACCGCCCGTGTCGCGGTGGTGGCACTGTTGCGCACCTGCACGAATTGTATCCAGCGCGCCTTGTCTCTGGGCATCACGTCAGGGGGAAGGGTGTTCACACTTGCCCGTTCCTGTCCTTGTGAGGACAGGATGTAATGCGCGCCGCTATCGGCCTCAGGAGCAGCCGTGACCTGGTAATTGAACAGCATCTGATAGTACCCGGCGGCGGTGCTGGGTGAGGGGGTAAGGAGCGTGGCCCAGGAGAAACTATCCAGCATGGGCGCAGTGGAGAGATCCTCCGGATCGCCAGACTGGGCGCTCAGCGCGGCATATATTCCCTGCTGGGGGTCGGAAACAATCACTGCCTGACCCAGCCCGTCCCATTTGCGCGGGCCAAACAGAACGTGCCCTCCATAGCGCTTCGTCACCCGTGCCACCGTTGCCGTATCGGAAGTTGAGATGAAAGGAAGCCAGAAGGGAACATCCTGCTTCGGATTATCCAGCGGGTGCGCCACCATCGTCCCGATGGCCCGGCCAGCCTGCATGATCTCGACCCGAGGATGTTTACCCCCGTTCACAGGGCGAAAACTCCAGCCGAAAAGCGGACCGTAAAAATTCTCGGCCTTGGTCAGATCGGGCGTTACCAGCATGGAAAAAACGATCTTGCCGGGGAGCAGACGTTGTGTTGCCGGGGTGACAAGCGGATCAAACGCGCTCATCGGGACACGCTGCGTGTTGCTGCTCGACGGTGCGGCGGCAATCAAGGGTACTGGTACGTAATCAGGGGCGTCGGGCGATGGGGGAAGCGGCGCCAGGGTGGGCTGTGCCTGTGCGGTCGCGATAAGAGCCACCAGGCTCACGCCACCCAGAACCCGGAGGCAGAGGGCTCGCGCAGAGTGCGCAGGGTGAATGGACCGCATCGACAAAAGCGCTTCTCCAACTGGCTGGCCCGGGCTACGCCTTCAGGCGCCTCCCGAAGAGAATGCTTCCCCGACAGAGGGAAGCTGACCATGAAACGTCGCGCGCTCCCCCGTGTTTCTCAGGAGCGGGCGATTTCGCTGTCACGTGCGCGCGATGCCGCTTCGGCTCTTGGGGGGAAACACGCGTCACAGGCGCCGATCGCGGTTTTTCGATCTGTCAGGACAAGGCGCCGGGGCTGCTGAACACGGTGCCTTGAAGGAAGGTTCTGAAGTCTGGAGCCTCTCGGCACGCGACGTGGTGGAACCGACAGGCGCTCTTCCCTCTTGAACGCCAAGAAGGAACTGCTGATATGTGATGCTGAGACGGACCTGAGCGGTCTGCATTGGAAAGGAAGAACAGGATGAGCGAAAATACCGTAGCTGTCAGCGATAGCGGCTTTGATAAGGATGTGCTGCAGGCCGAAGGCCCGGTACTGGTTGATTTCTGGGCTGAATGGTGCGGCCCCTGCAAGATGATCGCGCCGGCGCTCGATGAGATTGGTGGGGAGTACAAGGGCCGTCTCACGGTGGCCAAGATCAATATCGACGAGAATCCTGAAGCCCCGACGCGTTTTGGTGTGCGCAGCATTCCGACGCTTATGGTGTTCAAGAATGGTGAGGTCGTCGCCCAGAAGACCGGTGCGCTTCCCAAGAGTGCGCTCAAGGCCTGGGTGGATTCCGCTCTCTGAGAGTGTCTGACGTGAAGCCCGCGTGGCGGGCTTCACGTTTTTTCCGATGCGCCTTGAGCCGTATCAAGAGCAAGCTCGCGTGCATGATTTTTCGGGAGATCAGGGTGTGGCGACAGGCCTGCCCGACCAGTCGCAAAGCGTGACAGCGCTTTTGCGCACAGCCTCCCTGACTTCCGGGCTCACCAAGGCATCAAATTCGCCACGCTGGTCGTAATAGGGCATGAGGCGTTTGAGCAGCGCGTTCTGTTCCAGAGCCGGATGGAAATACATCTCAGACAGACCCTCGGGCAGGTGCGGGACCAGACCTGCCACACGTCCTGGGCGCATCTGGCCGCTCCAGGCCAATCCGAAACAGGAATCATTGGTTGTCATGCCCGCTCGGGCGATCTGATGACGCAATATCCCGCACCAGCGGCGCATGGCCGAGGCCCCAAGCGAGTCCAGATGGGTCTCGGCAGCGCTGAGTGGCCCGGCAGGCTCGCTGGGTGTACGCACATGGCGCAGCCCGTAATGCCCCCCGGTTTCGATCAGTAGGCGCCCGATTGTCGGGTGCAGATGCATGTGCTTGTGCGCATTGGCGTGATCGAGCGACAGGCCCGAGGCAAGAAAAGCTCGAAACTGGGCCTCGATCTCACGTGCCAGCGCGCGCCTCGCGGCGGGGCGGAAGAAATAGGACACGCCCAGACCGAGCTGGCTGGTGCCGAACCGGTCATCAGGCGTGGCGATGGCCGGTATGGTCGCGCCAGGGAGGGCCGTATCGCCCTCGATCACGACCAGATGCAGCCCGACCCGCAGATTAGGCAGACGCTTGGCCCGACGCACGGCGTCCAGGCTTGCGGGGCCGGCTACCATAAGGCTGGCCGTCGAGAGCAACCCATCACGATGGGCAATCTCGATGGCCTCATTGACCTCTTCGCTCAGGCCGAAATCATCGGCCGAGATGATCAAACGACGCATAGGAACAGACGACGCCTGAGTGATCAGGCCGCGTTGCGGCCCTTGAGGAACTGGAAGAATTCCACACCTTCGCGCAGACGACGCTTCATCATCTGCGGGCTGCGAACCATCTCGTTGACGATCGAGGCGATCTTCGGCGCGCGGAAGTAGAACTTGCGATAGAATTCCTCAACCGAGTTGAAGATCTCGGTATGAGACAGATGCGGGTAGTGCAGCGGGGCAATCTGCACGCCGTTTTCGTCGATCAGCTCGGCTTCAGCTTCGTTGAACCAGCCATTCTCGGTAGCCTGCTTGTGCAGCGCCGTGCCGGGATAGGGAGCTGCCAGCGAAACCTGCAGCGTGTGAGGGTTGATCTCACGGGCGAACTGGATGGTTTCCTGAATGGTCTCCTTCGTCTCGCCGGGCAGGCCGACAATGAAGGTGCCATGGATTTTGATGCCCAGCTTGTGGCAGTTCTTGGTGAACTCGCGCGCCGTTTCGACGCGCATGCCCTTCTTGATGTTGTGCAGGATCTGCTGGTTGCCGCTCTCATAGCCGACCAGAAGCAGGCGCAGCCCGTTTTCCTTCATGATCTTGAGCGTTTCATAGGGCACGTTCGCCTTGGCGTTGCACGACCAGGTGACACCCAGCTTGCCCATCTCACGCGCAATGGCTTCCGCACGGGGCAGATCGTCTGTGAAGGTGTCGTCATCGAACATGAACTCCTTCACCTGCGGGAAATACTGCTTGGCAAGACGGATTTCGGCAGCCACGTGCTCGGGGCTGCGCGTGCGGTAGCGATGGCCCCCCACGGTCTGCGGCCACAGGCAGAAGGTGCAGCGCGATTTGCAGCCGCGACCGGTATAGATCGAGATATACGGGTGCATCAGATACCCGATGAAGTAATCCTCGATCTTGAGGTCGCGCTTGTAGACTTCGGTCACGAAGGGGAGGGAGTCCATGTCCTCGATCATGGCGCGGTCACGATTGGCGATGATCTCGCCATCCTTGTTGCGCCAGGTGATGCCGTCCACGTCCTTCAGATCGCGGCCTTCGGCAATTTCCTTGATCGTGAAATCGAACTCGTTGCGCGCCACGAAGTCGATCGGGCTGCCCTTGGCCATCGATTCGTCAGGCTGCACCGCCACCTTCGCGCCAACCATGCCGATCATCAGCTTGGGATTGGCGTCCTTGAGCATCTGCGCAACGCGTACGTCAGAGGCGAAAGACGGTGTGGAGGTGTGCATCACCACGAGGTCGCGATTCATCACGTCCTTCAGGATCGGCTCCATGCCAATGCCAGCCGGCGGGGCATCGATCAGGCGTGAGCCTTCGACCATGGCGGCAGGCTGTGCCAGCCAGGTCGGGAACCAGAAGGAGCGGATTTCGCGCTTGGCCTGGTAACGCGACCCGGCGCCGCCATCGAAACCGTCGAATGAAGGGGGCTGAAGAAAGAGCGTGCGCATCATGACAATGAAGGTCCTCGCAAAAACCACCGGATCTCAAGATCCGCAAAGGTGAAAGGGTCAGGTATTCCTGACGAATGCCCCAGCATATGAGGCTGAAACGGTAAAAAGTCTAATCCCCGGGTTCGACCGGCTGTATTGGCGGTGTAATCGGCGCCGCTCGCCTGATATGGAGGGTCTGGCCACGCCAGGCCACGCGCTTGCCGCGCGCGCTGCCCACCATGATGGCGGCAGACAGCCATTCGCGCAGCGGAAACAGGGCATAGAGGGCAGGGGATAGGCGCCCCACGTTTCGGTCGATCGCCATGGCTGCGAGGCTGCGAATCGCCCAGACGCCAAGGAAAAACCACAGAGCACCGCGTGCGGGCCAGAAACAGGCCAGGACAACGCTCGACCAGAAAAGGGGAAGTTGAATGGCCGAGAGACCGTAACCGACCGGCTCTACATTCTTGACCGTACGCCCCCAACGCAATTCGTGCTCGATCATGTGGCCCGCCGAGGGTTCGGCAACGGTTGTCCAGGTCATGCATGGGGCGAGGGCGATCTCCTGCCCATGGGCCCGCACAAGCTGGCCCAGAATGGCGTCATCGGCCACGTGATCGGCCAGAGCCGCCAGACCGCCCACCCGTTCCAGCAGCCTGCGCGTCAGGGCCATGGTGGCACCAAGGCAGTCCTGACGCCCCAGCAGACGAGACATCATCACGCCAGGCATGAAATTATGATTGATCTGCGAGGCGGCGAACTCACGCACCAACGCCTTGCTTGCAGGAAGTCCAGCATAGAGCGTCGTCACGAGGCCGACGCCAGGACGTGCGAGCGTTGTTGCAATATCGCGCAGATAGCCGCGCTGCACATGAATATCGGAGTCGGAAATCACGAGGACATCGTGCTTCGCCCTCGGATACATATTGATCAGATTGGCGACCTTGCGGTTCGTTCCGTGCGCCGTATCGTCAATTACGAGGCTGATATCGCGCTCGGGATAGTCCTGTATCAGACGCTGCACGATGGCGATGGCTGGATCGCTCTTGCGCTGAACGCCGAAGACGAGCTGGAAACGCGGGTAGTCCTGCTCGCAGAAGCTGCGCAAAGCCTGTTCGAGCATCGGCTCGTCGCCATGCAGGGGCTTGAGCACCGTCACCGGGGGGAGAATCTGGGTTGTGTTCGCCTCGATGCGCGTGGGTTGGCGCGCATCGAGGCGAACCGCGCTCTTTTCCTGGCGCCGGAACGCAGCGATCAGCCCCGCGCCGATTGCCGACTGAGCGCATCCACACAACGCGATCCCCGCAGAGGCATAACCTAGCCAGTTCAAAACGAGAGTCACGCGCCCCCTCTCCCCTTTTCCGGGTGTTTTATTGCAGGGGGCCGACAGTGCATCTTAATTATTCATAAACTTTGCGGTTTTGCGGTTGAGCAGGGTCACGAGGGCATCCGCGCCGCCGCGGGCCAGCGTCGAGCTGAAATCAGCGCGCTGGGCGGCAACCTGGCTGATGTGACCATTGAGCAGAATGTCGACGATGCGATATCCACCGCCAGAAGGCATCATCACATAATTGATAGCGGTCGCAGAATCCGACCCGTCACCGATCGATGTGCTCACGATGGTGCTGCCTCCCGTGGGGGCGGGACGCGTGGTCGGGCTGACCGTGAACTGCGCCGTACCACCCTGCTTGAAGCTCGAAACATAGCGGGCAATGGTGAACTGTCGGAAAGCGGTAAGCAGCTTCGTCTGCTCATCTGCAGACAGCGTCGTGTAACGCATGCCGATGGAGTTATGGAGCACGGTCGACAGATCGAAAATCCGATCGATCACCGGAGCCATGATCTGGGCGCGGGCTTCAGGTGTGCCGCTGGACGGGGACTGAATCTGCTTCAGGGCCGTATAAAGGTCGTTGATGGGCGCCACGGCCGGCGATTGGGCCTCGGACTGGGCCAGGGCGGGAGCAGGCATGAACACGAAGGAAGACGCGACGGGTGCCGAAATCAGGGCCAAGAGCCCGAGCGCGGCACGGCTCAGGCGCCGCGCAGGAATCGCGTCGGGCGTGGTGATGGGAAATCGTGTCATGCTGCGTCCTCAAATCTGTCCCGGTAAACGGTGCCGACAGGTGTCCGGATCCGTAGTCGGAAGCTGGGGTGACTCGTGTTTTAAACAAGACATCCGCTCATCAATCACTGTCGCATATGTCCGACATAACGTCGAAAAGTGCAATCTTCCCACCGTGTTGCAATAACGAGAGGAGCGAATGCGCGAATCACGATGTGGGGTGCAACAGATTTCGGCTTAAAAATTGGTTAGTTATTGCCTTTACATGTCGCCAAAATGACACAGATCGCGCAATGAAACGTCATCGATGTTGAGGTGGGCCACCTGCAGGGTGTATAGGCAGCGTTTTACCATCCCGTTCGTATCCTTTTCAGTCTTGCGCGCCGGTCCCGATTTCGGTGATGTCTTGCGAAATCATACGACCTGCGGGTCTCACGTTTGACGTCGACGCGCTATTTCCGCCGGGCCTTTTCTGGTCCCGTGCGTGCACGTCGATTGGTGTAGGAGCATAGAGATACATGGCCGTTCCATTGATGCAGGCCGTCCGTGTCGGACGCTATGTGGTCAAGCAGCATCTTCTGGGTCGCAAGCGCTATCCGCTCGTTCTGATGCTCGAACCCCTGTTCCGCTGCAACCTCGCCTGTGCGGGCTGCGGCAAGATCGATTACCCGGCCCAGATCCTGAACCAGCGCCTCAGCCTGCAGGAATGCCTGGATGCCGATGCCGAAGCAGACGCCCCCGTCATCGCCATCGCTGGCGGCGAGCCTCTCCTCCACAAGGAGATGCCCGAGATCGTCAAGGGTCTGACGGCGCGCAAGAAGTATGTCTATCTCTGCACGAACGGTCTTCTGCTCGAGAAGAAGCTCGATGATTACGAGCCCAACCCGTTCTTCTCCTGGGATATTCATCTCGACGGCGACAAGGCGATGCATGATTCGTCCGTCTGCCAGGAAGGCGTGTATGAGCGCGCAGTGTCGGCCATTCGCGCCGCCAAGGAGCGCGGTTTCCGCGTGTCCATCAACTGCACGCTGTTCGACGGCGCGCAGCCTGAGCGCGTGGCGCGTTTCTTCGATGAAGTCATGGCGCTCGGCGTCGATGGCGTCATGACGGCACCGGGTTATGCGTATGAGCGTGCGCCCGATCAGGAGCACTTCCTGAACCGCCAGAAGACCAAGCAGCTCTTCCGTGACATCTTCCGTCTGGGCAAGGGCAAGAAGTGGCGCTTCACCCAGTCGCCGCTCTTCCTGAACTTTCTGGCTGGCAATGAAAACTATCATTGCACGCCTTGGGGCAAGCCCCTGCGTACCGTGTTTGGCTGGCAGCGTCCTTGCTATCTGCTGGGTGAAGGCTACGCCAAGACCTTCAAGGAACTGATGGACGATACGGCCTGGGAGCAGTACGGCACCGGTGCCTATGAGAAATGCGCCGATTGCATGGTCCATTCGGGCTATGAGTCGACAGCCGTCATGGATGCGGTCAAGCGCCCCTGGCATATCGCCAAGGTTGCCCTGTTCGGACCGGAAACCGAAAAGCCCATGGTCCCCGAGATCTCGCTCGAGAACCAGCGCCCCGCCGAGTACAAATACGAGGCGCAGGTGGCTGAGCAGGTCACACTGCTCGAATCCCGCAAGCCTGCCCGCGGCCCGCGCGTGCGCGTGCACAAGGCTGAGGACAAGCCGGTCGAGATCGCCGACGCCGCCGACTAAAGGGTCTTCGGGCCCAACCGGCCGGGCAGGAGGGGGGCAAAGCTTTTCTGCATACT
Organism: Asaia sp. VD9; assembly: GCF_037150015.1. NCBI lineage: Bacteria > Pseudomonadati > Pseudomonadota > Alphaproteobacteria > Acetobacterales > Acetobacteraceae > Asaia > Asaia sp. VD9. The sequence goes on from NZ_JBBCQM010000003.1 coordinate 182,496, forward strand.
GGCCAAGACAGGCATGACAGCTTTATCCTGAAAGGGCGGACATACAGCGTGTATGTCCGCCTTTTCTTTTTTTCCGAACGAAGGGCGCCATGCTCACCCCCATTCTGGTCATCTGTCTTCTCATCGCCTTGAACAGCATCTTCGCCATGGGCGAAATGGCGCTGATCTCGGCCAAGCGGCCGCGTCTTGCGGCGCTGGTCAAGCGTGGGGTGCGTGGTGCAGAACGGGCGCTGCGTCTGGCCGATGAGCCCCATTCCTTTCTGCCGACCGTGCAGATCGGCATGACACTGGTCTCCATTCTCGAAGGCGCCTTTGGCGGCAGCCAGATTGAGGAGGATCTGGCGCTGCTGATCCGGCGGAGCGACATGTTGCGTCCTTTCGCCAATGAATTGTCCATCGGCATCGTGGTGATGGCCATCACCTTCGCCATGCTGGTCTTTGGCGAACTCGTCCCCAAGCAGATCGCGTTGCAACAGCCCGAGAAGATGGCGGCTCGCCTCTCCTTCATTCTCTCGGCGCTCCTGACTATCTCACGCCCTGTGGTGGCGCTGCTGAGCGGGACCTCCAACCTTGTGCTGCGTCTTTTCGGCGTGGGAGGTCTGACACGCGCTGCGATCACGGAAGAGGAACTGCGCGCCATCCTGGCCGAGGGCGCTCAGGCCGGTGTGCTTGAAACCGAGGAGCGCATCATGATCGAACGCCTGCTCCGCCTGGCCGATCGCCCCGTACGCGCGATCATGACGCCGCGTAACGAACTCTTCTGGGTCGATCGTCATGCCAGCCGCGATGCGCTGATCGTGAAGCTGCGCCAGTCCACCTATACCCGTATCCTCGTCTGTGAAGGCGATGTGGACCATCCTGTCGGCGTGGTTCTGGCCAAGGATCTGATGGACCGCCTGCTTCAGGGGCTGCCGATTTCCATCGAAGCCGCCCTGCGTCAGCCGATTGTCGTGCCGGACAGCCTGACGGCGCAGGACATGATCGAACGCATGCGTGGCGAGCGCCTCGGCATTGCTTTCGTTCTCGACGAATACGGTTCCTTCGAGGGGATCGTCACGCCTTCGGATATCTTTGAGGCGATCGTGGGTGACGAAACCGCCGAGAAGAACAAGACCGAGCGTGAAAATCCTCAGCCGCGGGACGAATATGTGCTCGATGGCTTCATGCCCGCCGATGAAGTGCGTTCGGTGCTCGACCTGCCCGATCTGCCTGCTGCGGGGAGCTATCATACGCTGGCGGGTGCCATCCTTGCCCTGTTGCGCCGCGTACCCGCCAAGGGTGACAAGGTGGTCTTCGCAGGCTGGCTGTTCGAGGTGGTCGAAATGGAGCAACGTCGCGTGACCAAGGTAAGGGCCAGCCGTCAGGTGCTGGCGGAGAACTGAGCTCGTTTTCAGCGGTGCCTACGCTGGTGTGAAGAGGAAGTGCGATGACGGAATTGTCGGTGCTTTCCCCACCGGTTGCGGCGGCACCTGACGGGGCGGGCGAGGTCGGAAGCATAGCCCCCTACAGCCTGTACGCTTATTTCCGATTGCGGCTGCGTTATCTGCTGCATGCGGGCAAGACACTCCTCATGCAGCGCTGGCTCGCATTGCTTGCCATTATCTTGCTCTCACCGTCCCTTCCGATTGTCGCCCTGCTGCTACGCGCAGCGCATTTCATGGTCTTCATGCTGGCGCCGCCTACGACGCGCTTTGATGCCTTTTCCGGAGCCATTGGGCCGCATGTCGGCGCAATCATTTTCGCCCAGACAGGCTATCTGCTCTGGGCGGAGGGACTGCGGGCGGTTTTGCGCGGTGGGGCTTTCAGGGGTTATCTCGACAGCCTGCCCATTTCCCTGAACATACGTCTTTTTATCACTGCCGGGCTCCTATGCCTGCTCGACCTCCCATTACTGGTCCCTCTGCCGGTCGGGCTCGCTCTGGTCGGGACCGGGGTCTCGCTGGCGGCATTGCTCTATATAATGAGAGCGCTGGTTTTTGCGGGACTGACAATTCTCCTCCAAGCAGCTCGTATTGAGGCTGCGCCCCTGCTGATCCCATTCATTCTGATTGCCGATCTGGCGCTTGCCCTCGACTGCGGCATGGGGACTTCTGGCGCAGCTCTGCCGGTCCTTGCCCTGCCTGTCCTGTGCGGAGGAGCGGGTTTGCTTCTGGGTACGCGCCATGAAGGCTGGTCCGGCCTTCGTCGTCATTCTGCCCGAGCGGCATTGCCTAGGGCTGGCACGCTAGGGCTCGTAACGCCCGTTCTACGTCTCCAGATCAGGTGTTGTGTCGAAAGGGGCAATGCCACGCCCATAATCATGCTCCTCGTCTGGGTCTTGCCTTTTGCCTTGTGGGCGCTCCTGCGCGGGTTCGACTATGATTCCCGCTCCGTACCGGTGCAGATCGTGGTCATGGGGCTCATCGCGCAATCCTGCCTTGTTCCCCTCGCTTCTCTTGCCGAGGCGCATGAGCGTGCAGCCGGCTTTTGCCGCGCTTTGCCTTTATCCCGATTTTTCTGGGTCGGGCGCGATATTGGTCTTGTTCTGGCGCTGTTCACGATTCCAGCCCTGCTTTGCCTGCTGCCGCTTGCCGTGCATCGCCTGATGACGCCCGGTGTCGCTTTGGGTGTGCTGGCTTCGTATCTGCTGTTGCTGTCGGCCCTGCGGCTCACCGTGTCGATCGATCCGCGGTGGCGGCCCATGCCCGCGATCGCGCTTTCCGCATTCTGGGTAACGGTCATTCTCTGGAAGGTTCCTGCATGAGCGACAGGCTGATCTGCATCGATCTCGAGATGGCCTATAAGGGACGAGCTGTTTTCTCTTCGGTCAGTCTTGCTCTCCCTGTGGGCCTGCACGGGCTCCGGGGGAGCAATGGCACAGGTAAATCGACCCTGCTGCGTGGCCTGTCCGGAGTGGCGAAACTGCAAAGAGGTCGGGTTCTGATTGCAGGGCATGACCTGTCCCGGCAGCCCGTGGCGGCGAAATCCTGTCTTGCCTATGTCCCGGATGAGGGCGCGCTGTACCCGTTCATGACCGGGCGTGACCTCTTCGCGCTCTGCGCCTGGGCCCGCAAGGCGGAAAGCCTGTCGTCGAACCTGATCGAGGGTTTTGGTCTCGGGCCCCATCTCGACAAGCGTTACGATGCGCTGTCGCTCGGAACGCGGCGCAAGATGCTTATCGCCTCGGCCTTTATAGGCAGGCCGCAAGTGTTGTTGATGGACGAGCCGGGCAATGGGCTCGACGTGGACTCTCGGCAATTCCTGATGACGCTGCTGTCAGAGGCGGCGCGGTCGGCCTGTATTCTGGTTTCGACCCATGATGGCGCCTTTCTTGACGCGCTCGGAGCACGGATCATCAGAATGGAGACGCTCGGAAAGAAATAAGGGCGACACCCTCGTCGGGAGCCGCCCCTATCAAAAATCGTTCAGGCCCGTCACAATGACAGTGGCCCCTTAGTGATAGGTTACCGGTCTGGCGCTTGCGATCTCCTGCTCATCGGCGAAGCGCGGCCACTGGGCATGGGCCAGAGCATGGAGCGAGGGAGCAGGAAGCCCGAGCTTGTCCGCATAGATCCAGAGATAGGCGAAGGCGTGATGCACGTAGTCGCGTGTCTCGCCGTTGGGCAGCAATTCCATGAAAAGAAGCGGATCATGGATCAGCGCCGCTTCATGAGGGGTGCCGCTCTCCCAGCGTGCAATCGCGCCAGGCCCTGCGTTATAGGAGGCCAAAGTGTGAATCAGATCCCCTCCCTTGGGTGCCGCTTCGGAACGCTCTGACAATCCTGCCAGATACTGCACATAGAGCTGGCCGATCTCGAGATTGACGGCCGGATTATGCAGGCGTCCCACCATATCGGCGGGTACGTTGATGATCGCGACGCCATGGGAATCGAGCGCGGGTTTGGGGCCGCTCACGAAGCTGGCGGTAAGCGGACGGATCTGCATCAGCCCATGGGCTCCGGCGCTCGACGAGGCTTTGGCGTCGAAGTTCGATTCAAGCCGGGTCAGGGCATAGACAAGAGCCGGATCCATCTTGAAACCGTGTCGCGGCGCCAGCTGCGGCATGGGGAACCCGGCCAGATGCGCTGGGCGACCGTCTCGCGCACCCAGAATCGTCGCGATCTGCTCCGACAAATCATGCAGTCCCGCCGCGGCGGCGACGAGTTGAACCGAGTGGCAAAGCGCTGTGTCAGAGGCAATATCGGGCCACATGCGGCGCAGAAGCGCCTCGGCCCGGGCCGTCTCGCCAATCTGGAGAAGGGCGAAGAGACGACGCCCCTGCGGGGTCGCGGCAACGGCTTCGACGTCGATTTCACCCATGACAGGGATCGGATTCTGCAATGCCGTTTCGTCATTCTTCGGCAGGGTATCAGCGGTTTCCTGCGTGACTGGCGTCTGCCCGGCGTGGTGCAGGCCGAGCATCTGACGGGCCAGGATACCGTAGAATGTGCCGGGCTCGGCGGCAGCGCGCTGGAGCCAGGATGTGGTCAGTGTGGCAGGCCCGGCCAGGTGGCGATGCACGCGCGCCGCCCAGTAGGCGCTGGCTGCACGGACGTCATTGGTCGTGGTCTGGGCACGAGATGCCTGCTCGAAGAACTGTGCGGCATCATGATATTCCCCCTCGCGCCAGGCGGCGAGCCCGGCCACATAGCCGGCATAGCCGAGCTGCTGGGCACTTCTGGCAAAACCCGCCCGAGCCGTTTCGAGGGCAAACTCCGTTTCACCGGCACTCAGCATGCCCAGTGCCACTTCAGCCTTGAGTTGCGCTGCATAGAGCGGGGTCATGCCCGGGGTGGAATCGATGAGCCTTACGGCACTCTGTCCGCCCTTGAGCCCCCAGGAGAGGCGCTCGGTCACGGTGCGGTCGAGCAGGGGATTGCGGTTGAGCAGGTGGGCGATGGGGTCCATTGCGCCGGGGGTTGCCGTCGTGGAGGTGTCTGAAGGGGCCAGCGATGTCGGGAAGTTCTGGGTGGCGACACTCCCCCGAGGGCTCAATGAGACGAGCAAAGACTGGATGGCGCCGGCATCGGCCAGGCTCGAAAAGGTCTTGAGCCACAGGCGAAGCTGGACAGGCTGGGGATGATAGGCCGGATTGAGATAACGCTCGGCCAGAAGGTCACCCATCAGGACGCTGTCATGCGCGGCACGTGAGCGGGCAATGGCGGTTTCGAAATCGCCCGCGCGTTGGGCGCGGAAAGCCTCTTTCAGCAGCGCAGCGTCTGAGGCGGTTAGGGGGTGGGGAAGACCATTCGACCCGCCAGGCGCGAAGGATCGCGGCGTTGCGAACGCCGTTTCCTCACTCTGGGCATTGTCGTGGTCGGCAGGGTTAAGCGTCGGTCTGCTTTCCTGGGCACGAAGCGGATTGAACGTCGCTCCCGCCACAAGCATCGCGCACAGCATGGCAGCACGGGCGCTATTACTCGACGCGAAATAAGAAATTCCTCGCATGGTGGGGATGCTCGTAGCCCCTCTCGCCCGACAAGGCAAGAGTGGCCAAAAGGTCACACCAAAGGAGTTCGCTATCCTAAGAGTGTTTGCGGAATTCTACCAGAGGGTTGCGGCCGAAAAACGGCGTTTTTCTGGGCTGAAATCAATTTTTTTTATTAAGCAATTGCAACTACCTGTGTCACGGCGCGCCCTCGAGGCATTCCGCCAGGAAAACGAGGTCTTTCCACATCTCCCGGCGGGCGCGTGCGCTGGAAACCAGCTGCTGCGGGTGCTGCAATGCGAGGGCCTCGATGGCAGCCCCGTTATCGAGTCGCAGGGTCAGCCATTTGCCGCGTGAGCGGGCGACACTGGCTTGTTCGTCCATCAGGAGGCGAAGTGGAGTCGGCCCCAGCAGGAGGAGGCGACCGGGCTGAGCCTTGATGATGGCCGCCTGAAGCAGGGCGCGACATTCTCTCATTTCGATCAGGGATACCGCCCGCCCGCCCGGTGGCCGCCAGGGAAGGGCAGGCGCTTGGGAGAGGGTCGTGCGATCCAGGCCGATACTGGGCAGGATCAGGTCGAGCAATCTGCCTGTCTCTCCGGCGAACACAGTACCGGAGCGGTCTTCATCCGCATCAGGAGCATCGCCAATCACCATGAGGGCTGCTCCCGGGACAATCCGGGGCCGGACGCTCGTGGAGGCTGTCCGGGCCAGACCGCATGCGGGAAAGCTGTCCACGCCCCAAAGCGACGCGGTTTCCGGATCGACCGGCGCCGGGCGTATGGAGGCTGCCGGGAGTGTGCCAGGCACCGCTGCACGCGTACGCAAAGGCGCGTTTCGCACAGGCCGGGCGGTCAGGGGCGCAGGGCGGTCGAGACGCTGGGGAGCAACCTCATCAAGGAGGCAATCCACCCCCCATTCCCGGTACAGGTCCAGCAGGGCAAGAATCTCGGATCGGTCCTGGCCGGACAAGGTAAGGGACATGATTTCTTATCAGTTTGGTGTCTGCTCGGGTTCAGTCTAGATTGTCACACGATGCAAACCAAGCACTCTCCGTTTCGGCTCGGCCTTCTCGCCTGTCTCGCCTCCGTCTGTGGGGCAACGGCCCATGCTGCCGCGAGCCCGACAGGGCCGGCTCTGACCGCGCCCGATCACTCCCTGACGGGCAGCTTGCTCGGCAGCATCGTCGCGGTGCAGCGCAATAATATCCCGGATGCCGATCGTGCCCTTTATGACTCGGTCATGCTGGGCTATCGCGATCCTGACTTTGTCGTCATGGCGCTCCGTTTTGCGGCAATGGATGCGGGTCCCGATGCCGCTGCCCGCGCCTTCTCCCTAGCGGCCCTGGCCCCTAAAGAGAGTCTCGCGCGCATTGTCATGGGAACGGTGGCCTTTCGTGATGAGCAATGGAAACGCGCTGAAACGTTGTTTACGCTTCACGGCAAGGCGCCCCAGGGATTTCTGCGCCTAGCAGGGCAGGGGCTGATCGACTGGTGCCGCTATGGGGCCAACCCGGTCGATGGGGCGCTGGACCCGGTCGTGACGCCCCAGGGTACTCCGGATGGTGCCCCCGATCCCGTGATCTATCTGGCCCTGTTGCAGCAGGCACGCATCGCCTCACTGCGTGACGAGGCCAACACGGACCGTCTTTTTGCGCAGCTTGACCCCAACGCCACGACCATTCCGCCGCTTCTGCGCGTGCTCACCCTGCAATTTCAGGCGGACTGGCTGGCTTATCGTCATCATGAGCCGGAGGCCCGCAGGAAATTGGCGGCGGTGGGCGCGCTCTTGCCAGCCTTCCAGCTCGTTTCCGGTCGTCTGCGGCCGCAGGCTCTGGGGCCAGGGTTTTCGCCCCGACAGGGGCTCGGCGAGTTTCTGATCGGCGTCACGACCCTGCTGGGCGATACGGCCCCGCAGGACCGTCATGGCCAGGGTGACAGCGGAATTTCGCAAGGCGATGACAAGCTGCGCGATGTGCGCCAGCTCAAGATCTTGCTTCTGCGTCGGGCGCTGTTCCTGCAGCCCGACCTTACCCTCGCCAAGATTCTGCTCGCTGAGGAGTTGCGCAATGACGGCCAGCTCGACATGGCCCAGACTGCGCTCGACGGCGTCGGCGCCGATGCTCCCCTGGCGCCCCTTGCCGATCACGCGCAGGCGCAGGTTGCCCTCAAACGTCATGACCTCAAGGCTGCGCTGCATGCTCTGGAGCGCGTGGTCAAGGCGAACCCGGACAACCCCGATATTCTCAATGAACTCGCGGCAACACAGGATCAGCTCGGCCAGTCCGAGGCCGCTGTTGCGACCTATACCCATGCCCTGAATCACGTAAGCGTCATGGAGGCCCGCATCTGGCCCCTCCTTCTCGGGCGGGCCATTGCGTGGGACCATCTTGGACATCGTGACAAGGCACAGGCCGATCTTGACCGGGCTCTGGCCCTCAACCCGTCGGAGCCTGTTCTGCTGAATTACGCCGGTTATTCGGATGTCGAGCATGACGAGCGACCGGACCAGGCCTTGCAGCTTCTGCGGCGCGCCATGGATCTGGCCCCGGATGACGCCGAGATTCGCGATAGCTATGCCTGGGCGCTTCTGAAGCAGAACGGGGATCTCACTCAGGCTCTGCCTCTGCTGCTCTCAGCAGTGAATGCGGCACCGGGAGATCCTGAAATCGCGTATCATCTCGGTGTCGCCTACTGGTATCAGGGGCGTCAGCTCGAGGCGCGTGACCAATGGAGCCAGGCCCTCAACAACAAGCCCGAGCCTGAAACGCGCGCGCTGATCGAGGCGGCTCTGGCGCAAGGGCCGGATCTGCCCGTGATGCGCGGGCGGGCCATACCCTCGCCCCGATAAGCCCGATTTCGATGAGACTGCCAATGCCCACGGATCGTTCTCTGGCCCATGCCAAGATCAACCTTTTTCTGCATGTCACGGGCCGCCGTCCCGACAATTACCATGAGCTGGACTCGCTCGCTGTCTTCGCCGAGACGGCCGATATCCTGACCTTGAAGGAGCCTCTCGAGACGGGTGAAGGCCTTTCGCTCACGATCGATGGACCTTTCGGGGCAGGGCTTGATGCGGGGCCAGAGAATCTCGTGCTTCGTGCAGCAGCCGCGCTGCGTGCAGCCGCGCGTCAGGCGGGCCATACCGCATCGGACCTGCCCGATTATGCCCTGCATCTGACCAAGAACCTGCCTGTGGCTTCCGGGATCGGGGGAGGTTCGGCCGATGCGGCTGCGGCCTTGCGTCTTCTCGCAACCGCCTGGGCTTGTCATGAAATCGATCTGGCGCCTATTGCGGCAACGCTTGGTGCCGATGTGCCGGTATGCCTCGCCCAGTCGACACAGCGTATGCAGGGTGTTGGCGAGATTCTGGTCCATGCGCCTGCATTGCCGCGCTGCGCGATGGTGTTGGTCAATCCCGGTGTCGCCGTGCCTACTCCTGCGGTGTTCAAGGCGTGGAAGGAATCAGAGGCCGATTTTTGCGCACCGGCGGTATTGCCCGAGCAATGGGATACGCCCCACGCCATGGCAGAAGTATTGCGTTCCACTTCGAATGATCTACAACGGGCAGCGGTAACCCTGTTTCCGGTAATTGCTGAGGTTATCGAGAGGCTGGACAACACGGATGGCTGTCTTTTTGCCAGGATGAGCGGTTCGGGTGCGACCTGCTTTGGTCTCTATGCTGAGCTGGAACAGGCGCAACGAGGGGCGTCGGCATTACGCGCTCATGGATGGTGGGCCGAGGCCGGATGGATCCAGACCGGGGACGACCGGCTCTGAACACTCTTTGAGGGAAGGTCGGGTCTATGGGGGCAAGAATGCAGGTCGTCCAGAAAGAGGACGGCACGGGAGCGACACTCCGGTTCCTCGAAGGGAGTGGGATCGAGGGTGAAATCGACCTCACCCTGGAGCAATTGACCCAGCTGATCGGTAGTCTGGGTCGGGTGCGTTATGCGATGACCGCCAACCAGCCCCAGCCCTCGATCGGCAATGCCCCTTTCCTGCCCGTCTATAATACGAACTGGGCCCTTCAGATCGATGCTCTGACAGAGGGCTCGACCCTTGCCTACCAGCATCCGGCCTATGGGCCGGTTGGGCTGGTTTTCGGGCCGGATGATGTCGAGAAGCTGATCAAGGGCCTCAACCAGCATCGTGCGCTCATGGCGGCCAATACAAGCCGCCGACCGAGCTGAGCGGGCCTCTCCTGGCGCGATGCCGTCAGGATCTGCGTCTGACGCTGCACCAGGCTGCGGTTAGGCCGAGTAATCCCATAAGGACGGCTCCCAGGCCCATGCGACGCGGAATGGTCAGCAGGAGCGGCTTGCGTCCCTGTTCACGAAGGGGAATGCCCTCATAGGGGCCATGGGCTGCATAGGCACCCTCTACGCTCTCGTCGAATGAGTCGTCCGCTTCTGCCTGTGCGCCAGCGGCGAATTGCGCCTTGAGACCATTTTTCGCCAGATAACGGTCGCGCAGCGATGGGGCGAGGCCGTTGATCAGGCTCGGGAGAATGGACGAGGCACCAACCCAGATATCCCGATGATGGCCGAGCACGGCCTGGCAGATCGCATGCGCCGCGACTTCGGGTTCATAGACTCTTCCGACCGGCTTGAGCGTATGTCCGGACCGGTTTCTGCTCCAGCCAAGACGCGGTGTATTGATAGAGGGGAGATGCACGACGGTGAGGTCGATCCGGTCGGAGAGCGCCCTGATCTCGGGTCGGACACTGTCGCAGAAAGCGCTGATCGCTGCATGCGCGCCATTGACGGCGGCCTGCAGAGGCAGGCCGCGTAACGGATGGGCGAGGCCCAGATTGACGATCGTGCCGCTTCCGCGGCGTCTCATGCAGGTCAGGGCCGCCTGGGTGCCGTATACCGAGCCGAGATAGGTCACCTCGGTGACACGTCGCAACGTCTCTGAATCGAGCGACAGAACCGGCCCGATGGCGGTCAGGCCTGCTGCGTTGATCCAGACGGTGATGGGGCCAAGTTCGCGTTCGATGTGTTCGGCGGCCTCGGACAAGGCCTTGGCGTCGGCCACGTCTACGCCGAGTGTGAGGGTACGAATGCCACTGCCCTGCAATTCCGCCGCGGCGTCTTCAAGGCGCTGGGCGTTGCGGCCCAGAAGGGCAATGTCGAAGCCATAGGAAGCGAGCATACGCACGGTGGCGCGCCCGATACCGGCTCCCGCGCCTGTGACCACGGCAATCTGGTTGGGCATGATGCTGGCTCCTTGCGCAGGCTACAGATAGGTGACGGCGAGAATGCCAGCGATGATCAGAAAGAGAAAGCCGCACATGACCAGCGTCAGTCGACGTTCGATGAAATCGCGTATGGGCGCGCCATAGAACCAGAGCAGCGTGGCCACCAGAAAGAAGCGCGCGCCGCGCGTCACCAGGCTGGCCGCCAAAAATGGGAGGATTGCAAAATGCGATGCCCCTGCGGCGATGGTGACAATCTTGAAGGGGATGGGGGTAAGACCCTTGAGCAGAATGATCGCCACGCCATATTGACGGAACTTCTCCTGCATCACCGCCAGAGTATGCTCCGCGTGATAGAAGTGAACGATCGGAAGAGCGACATGCTGCAGCAGCACCGCGCCGATAACCCAGCCCAGAAGGGCCCCGCTCACCGAGCCGACGGTGCAGATGGCCGCGAGGATAAAGGCGCGCTCACGAGCCGCCAGTACCATCGGGATCAGAAGCAGGTCGACCGGGATGGGAAAAAACGAGGCCTCGGCAAAAGCGACGGCAAAGAGCCACCACCCTGCGTGAGGGGATGCCGCCAGGGCAAGCGTGCGTCGATAGAGCGGCTGGAACAAGGCGGCCTCCGGGTGATGATCCTGCCGCTGTGCATGGCGCAAGAGCCGCCTCATGTCGAGCGTGGTCCCCATAAAATGAGCGCCGCTCCCGCGAGGCATATCAGGGCGCCGATCATGTCCCATCGATCCGGGCTTCGCCCTTCAACCAGACGCATCCAGATCAGGGAGGCTGTAATATAGACGCCGCCATACGCCGCAAAGGCGCGTCCGGCGCTGTCGCTTTCAATACGCGTGAGGATAAGGGCGAACAGCGTCAGACTCATCAGGCCCGGAATGAGCCACAAGGCTGATCGTCCAAGACGAAGACAGGACCAGAAAGCGAAGCATCCCGCGATTTCCGCAAAACCGGCCGCGATGTAGAACGCGAGAACAAGCATGCACAATTCCGTTCTGAAAAGCGTCCCTCGTTATGCCGCCTGAGAGGAGGCAGAGCGACCCCGGAAGCGCGGGTTTGTTCGGTGTGGCTCCCCGGAAGCAGGGCGATGCCCAAAAGCAGGTCTGCGAGGGCATGAAGGCGCGAACAGCGGCTTCTCATGCGCGATCCTGTCCCATGTCTCACTGGTACGACCTCCCCTGAAGACGGCGTCTGAGGGTGGCTTCGGATCTCTTGGCTGTATGCCGCCTCGACTCTTTGCTGCGAAGAGGAAATGGGTATTCCAGAGACGGTTAATCATTGTCTTTACTTGTACTAAACCACGTAATGAAGAAATAAAAGTATGAATGCAAGGGAGCCTTCAAGCATAGACAGGCGGGTCAGTCTGGTTGTCTCTGGCTTCAGGAGGAGGGCAGGGATGCGCCGCATCTTGCGTTCGAAAACAAATCTGTCCAATAGAGTATGGATACAAATAAAAACGCCCCGAGAGTGATTTTGTACCCTTGTAAGGTTCGAGCAAAGGGCACCCAAAAGGAGGGTTTCGATGCGTTATCTTGTGACGGGCGGGGCAGGATTTGTCGGCAGTCATGTCGTCCTTGCGTTGCTGGATACCGGTCATGAGGTCGTGGTCATCGATAATCTGAGCACGGGGCATCGAGCCGCCGTGCCCTCGGCGGCCCGCCTTCATGTTGTTGATCTGCTCGATATCCAGGCGGTGTCGGCGGTTCTCTCGCAGGGACGCTGGGATGGAGTACTGCATTTCGCGGCCCTGTCGCTCGTCGGGGACAGCATGCGCGACCCCTTCCTGTACCTGCGGCAAAATTATATCACCGGCCTCAATCTCGTGCAGAGCTGCGTCGAGCACGGGATAAAACGGTTCGTATTCTCTTCCACCGCAGCCCTATTCGGTGGTCCGGAACGTCCCGATCCGATTCCCGAAACCGCTTTGATCAAGCCTGGCTCGCCTTACGGAGAGAGCAAGTTCATGATCGAGCGCGTGCTGCACTGGGCGGATGCGATTCATGGCCTCAGAAGCGCCTGCCTGCGTTATTTCAATGCAGCCGGAGCTGATCCGGCGGGGCGCGCCGGGGAGGATCATCGTCCGGAAACACACCTCATTCCGCTCACCATCGACGCAGCCCTTGGCCGACGTCCGGCCTTGAAGCTGTTTGGGACGGATTATCCCACAACCGACGGTGCCTGCGTAAGGGATTACGTCCATGTGGCGGATCTGGCCGACGCCCATATCAGAGCGCTTGCCCAGATCGATCAGCGCAGCGTCACCTATAACCTGGGCAATGGACGCGGCTACTCCAATCTCGAGGTGATTCAGAGCGTCGAGCGTGTAAGCGGGCGCAAGGTCCCATGGGAGGCAGCGCCACGGCGTGAGGGTGATCCGGCGCTTCTGGTAGCGGATTCGACGACCCTGCGAGAGGAAACGGGCTGGGCACCCCGGTTCGGCAATCTGGACCAGATCGTCGAGACTGCTCTCGCGTGGCGCGAGCGCCATCCTGATGGGTACGACGACTGAGTGCCATCGCCCCGCCCTGGGGCCGATAAGGATACGCGCGCTGCAAGACAGCATCCGGCGGAACGGAGCCCCCCTCTCAGGGAATGGCCGTTCCTGCTGCAAAGCTGGGCCGGGTTGCGCCCTTTCATGCATTCGGACGGAGTTCCTCAAGGCGCATTCATGATCATGAAAGGCCCTCGACATGACGGCAAGATTTCTGGCGTTTCTCCTGACGATCGGGAGTCTGTCGACGACCGCCGCTCAGGCGCAGGAGCTCTTTGACACGTCTTCCGCCGCAGGGGGGGCTTCCGGAGAGGTCCCTTCGTCAGGAGAAATCATGCGGGAGTATCACGCTCCTGATGGCCGGATTGCCCGTTACCCCGTCAGTCATCTTGCCAATAATCTGATCGAGCATCCCTCTGGCGAGTGGGGGCCTCAGGGGTACGAGACCGTCATGCTCGGTGGACAAAGCTCTGTGCTTCGAAACCGCAAGGGCCAGACGATTGATATCTCGCCTCATCAGGCTTTGAGCATCTGGGCCAGCCCCTATGGCTCGTATAATGCCGGATGTTCCCTTTGCGTCTTTTCTTCCGGGAATATGGGAAGTGAGGGAGGAGGACAGGCCGCCATCTCCGCCCTCGATCCGCGTCGGGGTGCGTATTCCATCGCCAATGGGGATAATGCGACCGTTGCGTTCTTCATTGGTCAGAACAACAGCCTGACGCGCATGGTGCTCCGTATCAAGGCATTCGGACCCGATGGAATGACGCTGGAGCAGCCCCTGAGCCTTGCACAGATGGCGGCTCTGCATCATGGCATGTACCTGTCGACCAATGTGCGGGCGCCGGACATGCCGGCCATCGACGAAAACGGACGCCCGACGAATTGGGTTTACGCCGGAATTATCAGCAATTGGACCGCTACGCATATCAATGTCTATGGCTGGTCCGTTCTGGGCGCCGGTAATGCGAGAGGGGGAAAATACCTTCAGAACGGTCTCGTACCCGAGACGCAGTTGCAGGGTAATGCCTGGACCAATCTGGATACCCGCACCGCCTATAAGACGCCCGTTGCCTATATTGGTGACCCGGGAAAATATTTTGGCGAAAACAGCTATGTCGTGATGGACATGGATCGGGTCTATGGCCCTGAGGCCTCGTCAGGCGCAAGCAGCTATGAGCGCGATGAATTCGACATGCGCTTCCAGAACATTCATCGCGATCATGCCGCGAGTTTCCATGGCTACACGCTCTCTTTCGAATGCGATTCCTGCACCGTTTCTCACCCTTTCACGGAAGATAGTTATGGCTATCTGGTGAATGGCCCCAATGAATTGCCAGCTGCCTATATCGCGCAGGTCTATGGCGACGCGCTCGAATACAGGGGCTATTCCACCTGGATTCCGGGCGCCGGGGCCGCTGATCCTGCGATCCTTGGTTCGCACCACATCATGACCGACTTCGCGAGCCAGCTTCAATCCGGCAACACGCTGCATTTTGGCGCGCGTTCCTATCATGACGTCGCCGGTCAGAAAGACTGGCGTGGCTATGATGTCAGGCTGGGACTACGCGTGGACGGCAAGCGTGTGCGGGATCGCTTCGAGGGGGGAACACCCATGAGCGATCTGGCGTGGAATTTTGGAGGCAAGATCGGCTCGATCTGTCTCATCCAGCCCGATGGCAGGACCGCCGGGTCCTGCCTCAACGGCGATGGTTCTGTGGATGTGCCGGGTGCGCTTCATGCACGGGAGGCCATTACCAAAGTCATTGCCGCCTCGGCCTATGCGACGGCGCCGCAATACGGCACGAGCAATCATTTCCAGAAACTGGCGGAGATTGCCGCGCGGGCCCATAGCGAGGGGGATCGTGTCTGGTGTCACGATTGTCTTAACCCCGGCCAGGGCCACGCCTCCGGTACGGGACGCTGGATTTTCATGGATAGTGCCTCCGTCTGGCGCAGCGATGACGGATATCCTGCGCGCGACTGATCGAAGGCCGCGCGCAACGCAGAGA
Organism: Asaia sp. VD9; assembly: GCF_037150015.1. NCBI lineage: Bacteria > Pseudomonadati > Pseudomonadota > Alphaproteobacteria > Acetobacterales > Acetobacteraceae > Asaia > Asaia sp. VD9. The sequence continues at coordinate 197,617 of NZ_JBBCQM010000003.1, forward strand.
ATTTTAAAGGTGGGCCATGACCGTTTTCTGTTACGGCGAGACGTTCGATCTGCTCTCGCCATAGGCGCTCTGGCGAGAGCACGTGCCGTGCCGGGCAAAGAAAGGATTGATTCTGAGCGCTGTCCGTATAAGACAGAGCAAAATCGTTCAATCAACAGGAAAACTCCATAAAGACGTTTTATTTCTGTTGAATTGTTCTTTTCATCCTGACCCGCCCTTTCCGGATATTCTGCCCATGCCTTTTTCCTCGCTCTCGCGCCGCTCGGTCCTGTCGCTGCTCGGCGCCGCACCCGTCGGGCTGTCGCTGCGCAAGGCGCGTGCGGCTGACAAGGTCATCCGCGTAGGCATCATGGCGGGTGAGGATGAGGATATCTGGCGTCTCGTCAGCCAGAATGCCCAGAAATCCGGACTGGCACTGAAGATTGTCACCTTCTCGGATTACTCCACCCCCGACGAGGCCCTGGCCTCGCATGATCTGGATGCCAATTCCTTCCAGCACATGCCCTTCCTCAAGGCGCAGTGCGAGGCGCATGGCTTCAGGATTTCTCCGGTGGGCAATACTTATGTGGCGCCGATCGGCCTGTATTCCCGCAAGTGGAAGACGCTCGCGACCCTGCCCAAAGGAGCCGTGATCGGCGTGCCCAATGACCCGAGCAATGAGGGGCGCGCGCTGCTTCTTCTTCAGACCTTGGGCTTCATCAAGCTTTCATCCTCTGCCGGATTGCTGCCTACCCCGCTCGATATTACCGAGAATCCCCATGACTTCACGATTCGTGAACTCGATGCCGGTGTGGTCGGGCGCGCCTTGCCCGATCTCGATGCAGCGGTGATCAATACCGACTGGGCGCATAAGGCGGGAGTGGACGTAGTGCATGAGCGTCTCGCGCGTGAAGGGGTGAAAGACAATCCCTATATCTGCGTGATTGCCGTCAACACCGATGACGCTCAGGCCCCGTGGGTCAAGCCTCTGGTCAGCGCCTACCAGCAGCCCAATATCCGTCAGGCGTTGATCGATGTTTACGCCAATACCGTCATCCCCGCCTTTTCATGAGTCTTCTCGATGTCTCGGGCCTGTCCTGCCGCTTCGGCGCGCAGAACGCGCTGTCCGATATCAGCTTTCAGGTCGAGAAGGGGGAGATCATTGGCGTGATCGGTAGTTCGGGTGCGGGGAAATCCACGCTCCTGCGTTGCCTTTGCGCGCTTGAGCGCCCCACCGAAGGAAAAATCCTGCTCGATGGCGCCGATCTCACGCTACTGTCCGAGCGCGACCTGGTGGCGGCGCGTCGCAAGGTCGGACTCGTCTTTCAGCATTTCAATCTGCTGAATGCCCGCAGCGCCGCCGGAAACATCGCCCTGCCGCTCGAAATTGCCGGCTGGCCGAAAGCGCGCATCACAGCGCGCGTTGACGAATTGCTGGCTCTGGTCGGGCTTGACGGCCACGGGCACAAGCGCCCCTCGCAGCTTTCCGGCGGACAAAAGCAGCGAGTCGGTATCGCGCGCGCTATCGCCAACGCGCCCTCTCTCCTGCTGTGCGATGAGGCGACATCGGCGCTCGACCCACACACAACCGCTTCCATTCTCGCACTTCTGGCTGATATCAACCGCACGCTTGGCCTGACCATTATCCTGATCACGCATGAAATGGAGGTCGTGCGCCGTTTCGCGCATCGTGTGCTCGTTCTCGATCATGGCGCGCTGATCGAGAACGGCAGCATGGCCACGCTGATGCGTGACAGCCGTGGAGACCCCCGGCTCGAGAACCTGCTGGCCGATATACGCCCGACGCTCCCCGAGGCGCTGAAGCGTCGGCTTCTACCCGATCCCGGCCCTGATACGCGTCCGCTGCTTCGTGTGGTGCTTGGTCCGGAAACGGCAGGAACGCCCTTCCTCTCCCATCTCACGACCCGCTTCCAGCAGGAGGTTACCTTGATACAGGGCGGTACGCTGGCCTGCGGGGATGCGCTGCTTTCCGACATGATCCTGTCCTTTTCAGCACCCCTTTCTGCCCCGCTCTGCATCTTTCTCGATCAGCAGGCCCATGTGACGGAGGTGCTCGGCTATGTACCGGCTGATCGCTAGGCTCATCACCGACGCCACAGTCCAGACAGTGGAGATGGTGGCGGCTTCCAGTCTCATCGCCCTGATCGTCGGCCTGCCTCTGGCCGTGCTGATGATCGCGACCCGCCGCACCGATCTTTATGATCTGCCCTGGCTGGGCCGGCCGGTCGGCTGGCTGATCGACGCCATACGCGCCATTCCATTCATTATCCTGCTGGTCCTGCTCATTCCTGTCACGCGGTTCATCGCGGGAACCTCTCTCGGTACCCTGGCGGCAATCGTGCCACTTTCCATTGCGGCCATTCCCTATTACGCGCGCATCGCAGAGATCTCGCTTCAGGAAATCGAGCCCGGTCTGATCGAGGCTGTACGCGTCATGGGAGGAACGCGCTGGATGGTTATCCGCTACGTTCTCATTCCTGAGGCGCTCCCGGGTCTGCTCTCCGGTCTGACGGTCACCGCCATTACCCTCGTAGGCGCTTCCGCCATGGCAGGCGCAATTGGAGCTGGGGGGCTAGGCGATCTGGCCATCCGTTACGGCTATCAACGCTTCAATACCACCATCATGTTCGCGGTCGTGGCCGTGCTGATTCTCCTTGTGGGGGTGATTCAGGGTGTCGGTGCGCTGGCGGTGCGCGCTATCCGGCGCTGAATAGAGGGGAGATGCGGGGCTCTACCCCGCGCCCCGCCAGAGGCGTGCCTCTGGACCCGATTTCGAGGATCGCCGGATAGGGGTGTGGGGCTCAGGCCCCGGCTCGTACCGTGCAGAGCCCTGCTTCTTCACAATGGCAGAATGACGCTCGCTCTTAATCCCCCATCGGGACGGTTTGCGAGAGTGACGTCGCCGCCCTGGCCGCGCACGGTCGAGCGGGCGATGGCAAGACCGAGGCCAGTGCCGCCGGTTTCGCGATTGCGGCTGGTTTCGGCACGGACAAAGGGTTCGAACATGCGTTCCAGATCTTCCTGGGGCAAACCAGGGCCCTTATCGTCGATACGGATGCAGACATTCTTTTCCTGACCCGGCCCGCGGGTGCAGGTCACGCTGATCGTGGCGGACCCACCATATTTGAGTGCATTCATGACGAGATTTGTCAGAGCGCGCTTGAGCGCGAGCGAGCGCGCCTTGATACGGATGGCCGTATCCGGCTCCTGGTAATTGACCTGATCGGCCAGATCGGGCCGGGCTTCGGCGGCTTCGTCGGCGATGGTTTGCAAGAGCGCGCCAAGATCCAGAGCGGTCATGGGTTCCTGGGTGGAACTGTCACGGCCAAAGGCGAGGGTGGCCGCCACCATGCTCTCCATCTCGTCCAGATCGGCCAGAAACTTGTCGCGTAACTCATCATCGTCGATGAACTCGGCACGCAGCTTGAGTCGGGTGATGGGCGTGCGCAGGTCATGCCCGATGGCGGTCAGCATCAAAGTGCGGTCGGTGACAAAACGCCTTATGCGCGCCGCCATGGTGTTGAAGGCGAGCGCGGCCTGGCGGATTTCAGTCGTGCCGGATTCCGGCAAAGGCTGGGCGTGGACGTCCCTGCCCAATGCCGTTGCGGCATTGGCGAGCGTGGCGACAGGCGCGATGAGTCGGTGGGAGCCCCAGAGAATGAGACCACCGCCGCAGATAGTCATGAGCGCGAACGAGATCATAAAGGTGGGCGAACCGAACGGGTTCGGGGGGCGCACGGTGTAGCTCATATCCAGCCAGCGATGGTCATCGGGCATCTGAAAGGACATGGCGTAGTGGCGCGTGCCGGGCTTGTGGCCCATGACGATACGCTGCGGGCGCAGGCGCGCGGGCAACATGCCCATACCGGAAAGGGAGGGGGGGATGAACGGCGGCGGGCGTCTTTCCTCGCCTGGCGTTGCGTCCATATTCCCCGGTGGCGGCCCGCCTTCGAACGGGAAGGGCGGCCGATTTTCACCGCCGCCCATCTCTCCGGGTAACGGAAAGCCGCCTTCCTCCTGACCGCCGGGCTGAGGCATAGCGCGGCCCATGGGGGGCATACCGAACGGAATCGGGATGAAAGCGCTGGGGAAATGCGTATCCGGCTTGTCGTCGAGAACAATCTTGAAATTCGACGGTGTTTCTATCGCGGCCAGCCCTGCTTCGCGATCTGCCGGCGGCAATTCGACCAGGGTATGATAGATCGAGAAGGCATGATGCTCATTCTCGTGCATCTCGGCCCGGTCGGCGATATTGAGGTGATCGAGCGCATGGATGGTCAGGCCGGCGGCCTGAACCACGCAGAGCCCCGCAATGAGCAGCAGATTGGTGCGCGCCCGAAGCGAGCGCGGCAGAAGGCGAATCACGGGGTCAGAGGCGTTCGACATCGGCGGCAAGAACATAGCCGCCACCGCGCACGGTCTTGATCATCTGGGCATTGCGCCCGTCATCCTCGAGCTTGCGACGAAGACGGCTGACCGCCACGTCGATGGCACGGTCAAATGGCCCCGCCTGACGTCCGCGCAGCAATTCGAGCAGCATGTCACGTGTCAGAACGCGGTTGGCGCGTTCCAGAAAGGCGAGCAGCATGTCATATTCGCCACCCGTCAACGGCACTTCCGCGCCATCAGGGTTCAGCAGACGCCGACGAGCAGGCTCGAGGGTCCAGCCAGAGAACCGGATCATCCGGGAATCAGCCGAGAGTTTCTTGTCCGAGCTGTCCGCCGTGCGACGCAATACCGCACGGATGCGGGCCAGCAATTCGCGTGGGTTGAAGGGCTTGGCCACATAATCATCCGCGCCGAATTCCAGACCGATGATGCGGTCGGTTTCGTCACTCATGGCGGTGAGCATGATGATGGGGATATTATCCTGGCTGCGCAGCCAGCGGGCGATGTCGAGCCCGCTCTCGCCGGGAAGCATCAGATCCAGCACCACAAGCTGATAATGACCGGCAGCCCAGGCGCGACGGGCTTCACGCCCGTCACGGGCGGCCGTTACCCGAAAGTGATTGCGCTCGAGAAAGCGGCAGAGCAGCTCGCGTATCTCGCGGTCATCATCAACGATGAGAAGGTGCGGGGTCGTATCCATGAATGTAACATTGGTCCGAATCGAAGCTGCCCCACAAGGGGGTGTTTCATTCCGTCACAACTTGCGAAAACCCGTCTCAATCGAGCCAGGGAGGGGTAGGCAGGTTTTTAGCCCGCAGGAATTCAGGATTGAAGATCTTGGACTGGTAGCGCGCCCCGCCATCGCAGAGGATTGTTACAATTCGATGCCCCGGACCCAGCCGTCGCGCGATGCGAATCGCTGCAGCCACGTTGATTCCGGCAGATCCGCCAAGGGATATCCCCTCGCGATCCTGAAGAGAGAAGATCTGCTCGAGTGCTTCGGCGTCGGGGATGCGCTCTGCATCATCGATCGTCACGCCTTCGAGATTTCCGGTCACACGCGACTGGCCGATCCCTTCGGTGATCGATCCGCCGGACACGCTGAGATCGTTCGATTTGACCCAGCCATACAGGCCTGATCCTTCCGGATCGGCAAGCACGATTTCCGGGCGTTTACGACCCGCCTTGTCGGCCAGATCTCCAAGACCGAGTGCAACGCCAGCAAGCGTCCCGCCAGTGCCGCAGGCGCAGGTAAAGGCATCGACTCTTCCAGCGAGCTGATGCCAGATCTCGACCGCCGTGGTGGTGCGATGACCCTCGCGATTGGCCGTATTGTCGAACTGGTTGGCCCAGACGGCATTCTCGGTCTCCTCGGCGATGCGCCGTGAGACATGCACGTAATTGCCCGGATCGCGGAAAGGCTTGGCCGGAACCAGACGCAGATCAGCGCCGATCATGCGCAGGAAGTCGATCTTTTCCCGACTTTGGGTCTCTGGCATGACGATGATGGTGCGATAGCCACGCGCCTTCGCCACCAGCGTCAGACCGATGCCGGTATTCCCCGCCGTGCCTTCAACAATGATCCCGCCCGGCTTGAGCAGACCACGTGCCTCCGCATCCACAATGATGGCGAGCGCCGCGCGATCCTTGACCGACCCGCCGGGATTCATGAACTCGGCCTTGCCGTAGATCTCGCAACCCGTCGCTTCGGAGGCCCGTTTGAGGCGGATGAGCGGGGTACCGCCAATGGCGCCGATCATGCCCTCCGACACATTCTGCCAGCCGGGGATGGCATGTGGGGCGGAAAGGGGGGTCTGGTCCTGCGAGGTCATCTGCATTCCATCCTATACGTCTGCGGTTTCACAGTTTAACGTTGTGGCATGTACTATAAATGAGGAAAAACGATGGTCGACTGTATTTCAGCGCGCGAAGGATGGGAACGCCTCGCGGCTGACAAGGATGCGGTTCTGGTTGATGTGCGCATGCCAGCCGAGTGGCAGAGCGTCGGTCTGCCGGACCTGACCACATTGGACAAGAATGTCGTGGCCCTGAGCTGGGACCCGTATGACGCTGCAGGCTTTGCCCAGGCGCTGCGGGACGCCGTGCCCGATCTGGCCACGCCGATCCTGTTCCTGTGTCGTTCAGGCGTGCGTTCGCAGCAGACGGCCGAACTCGCTGCTCATCTGGGGTATGAAACGAGCGTCAATATCGTGGAGGGCTATGAGGGGCCGCCCGATGCTACCGGGCAGCGCGGGCACGTCTGCGGCTGGCAGTTTCAGGATCTGCCGCGCTACTTCCCCGGCTGAGGGGCGCTACCAGCCGCGCTGGCGCAGTGAAATTGCCAGAGTGGCTGCCTCGCGCGCTACGCTTTCAGGGGTGACTTCATCGAGCACTGGAATTTCGGCCAGAATCTCGACTTGGCCGAAGCGGGCGATCGCCTCTCGATTGGCCGTATTGGGCGTGCCACTCATGATTACTCCGGCCACGCGCATCCCGCGCTGTCTGAGCGCCTCCAGGCTGAGCAGGGTATGATTGATCGTGCCCAGTCCGCTACGGCAGACGAGGATGACGGGCAGACTGAGAGTGGCCGCCCAGTCGATCAGCAGTGTCGTGTCATTGAGCGGCACCATGAGCCCGCCTGCACCCTCGACCACAAGGGAATGATCGGTTTCGGGCAGGGGCAGGGTCTCGGGTCTGACCAATACCTGTTCGAGGGCTGCCGCATCTTGCGGTGAGAGGGGGGCCTGAAATCCATAGGCGGGCGGGATCAGGCGCTCGGGAGGGAGCGCGGCCAGATGTGTCACGCTGGCCGTATCGCCTGCTTCCTCAGCCAGGCCGGTCTGGAAGGGTTTCCAGTATGTGGCATTCAGGGCTTTCGTGAGAATGGCGGAGACGAGCGTCTTGCCAATGCCGGTATCGGTACCGGTCACGAAGAAACCCCGGTATTTCTGGGCCGATCCGAAACCTACCTGATAATCCATTACGTCGCCTGTCCTGTCGAATTGCGTCATCACGTCCCTGAGTGCGCGGATGGAGAGTGGTTTCGCTCCCGGTCGGGGCGTCGTGGCCCCAATGGCCTTGAGGTCGCGCAGGAACGCGCGCGCCGACCCGACCCGGTCCTGCAGGGTGTCGATCTGCCACGTTCCATGCATCGACACAGGCCATTCCTGCTCCAATGCAAAGGCATCGGGATAATCGGGAAAACCGCTCGGCAAGGCACAGGCGGAACAGGCCGCATGCCACTGGGCAAAGCTGCCCTGAGCCAGAGTCGTCACCTCGATGCGCCCCCCGGGGGCGAGGATGCCGGATAGACGGGTGAAGGCGGCCGCGCGATCGGTGAACCACTGGATGCAGAAGTTCGAGCAGATCAGGTCGAATGACTTATCCAGTGTCGGATATTCGGCGTCCATCACATGATAGGTCGCTTCGGGAACGGCTTCATGGGCGCGGGCAACCATCTGCGGAGACAGATCGATCGCGGTCAGCGCCGCCTCGGGGAAAAGAATGCGCAAGGCGCGGGTCAGAAGACCGGTGCCGCATCCCAGTTCGAGAATACGGCGCGGGGCAGGATTGTGCGCGTAGAGTGTTTCGAGCCTCTGCGCCAGTTGCCTTGCTGCAAGCGCCTGTACCCGTGCCGCGCCCTCGTAATGCCGGGCAGCGTCGAACCGCGCTGCGACACGCGCTCTTCCGGCAGGATCGATGCTCATGCCCAGTCCCGTAGCGCATCATGGATGAGGTCAGCGCAGGCCTGGGGTGCGGTCTGTGGAAGCAGATGCCCCCCTTCCAGTGTCAGGCGTCTGTTCGTGGCGAAGCTGGCTTCATGAAGCGCGCTCGACACGAGTGGATCATGACTTCCCTGCACGGCGAGAAGTGTCTCACCCCGGTTTCGGGCATTCGGACGGCCATCCGCATCGATCAGTTCGGCCAGTCCCTGTTCCAGCGCTTTGCCGTCGAGCGTGGCAGGACAGGGCAGAAACGGCGTGAATTGCTGGCGGAATGGCGTGACGACCGAAGCGGGGGCCTCGTGCAGTTTTGTCTGCATACGCGTCAGCACGCGCCGGGGGATACCGGGTGCAAAATCCTCGCTTTGGCTGAACCGGGCAAACCCGTTGAATGCGATCATGCCCCGACAATGCGGCAGCTCCCGGTTCAGGAACCAGAGCACCCCCGCCGAGTGCCCGATGGCAATGAAATCCTCATCAGGCAGAGCCTCGAGCTGTGCCGCACCTGTATAGCCATGATCGAGGCAAAGCGCATCGCATGGTCCCAAAACGGCCAGCAAGGGGGCCCAGAAGCTGTGATCGAAGCTCCAGCCATGCATGAAGACGAGCTTCATGTCGTGTGTTGCCCCAAGGCTCCGATCACTGCCTCCGCCAGATGATCGAGCGCCGCCGTGTCATGCTGGGTGCTGAGCGCGATACGCAGTCTGGCAGAACCGGCGGGCACGGTGGGTGGACGTATGGCGATGGTCAGAAGCCCTGCCTTCTCGAGCGACTGGGCCAGCGCCAGTGTCTCTGTCTCATCGCCGATCATGACGGGGACGATCTGGGTGGTGGAGGCCCCGGTATTGATACCGGCCGCCGTCAATCTGTCCCGAAAGCTTCGCGCTTTCTGACGCAAGCCCAGACGTTCGGCTTCCATTCCGGGCACCAGATCGAGCGCGGCATCCATGGCGCCCAGCATCGGCGGAGACGGGGCGGTACTGTAGATGAAGCCGGAGCTGCTGGTGATGATCCAGTCGCAGAGTGCGCGTGACCCCGCGATATAGGCGCCCATGCCCCCCAACGCCTTGCTGAACGTGCCCATGACCAGATCGACCGGATGACCATGCGACAGGCCCCGGCCCTGCGGACCCAGCACGCCCGTCGCATGCGCCTCGTCCAGATAGAGAAAGGCGTCGTGCCGTCGTGCCAATGCCGAAAGGGCGGCGATATCGGCTGTATCGCCATCCATCGAGAATACGCTCTCGGTCAGAATGAAGCGCAGGCCCGGCAGATCGGCATGGCGTTTGAGCAGGGCGTCGAGATGATCCAGATCGTTATGCCGAAAGCGTATCTGACGGACGCCTGCCGCCGCACAGCCATGGTGCATGCTGGCATGGTTCAGCCGGTCCGCGAAGACCAGCGGCGTTTCTCCTGTCTGTTCCCTGGCCATTCGAAAAAGTGCCGGCAGGACAGCCGCATTCGCCTGCCAGCCTGACGCGAAGATCAGTGCGGCTTCGGTGCCCTTGAAGCTGGCAAGTCGCCGCTCGATCTGCTCATGCAGGTCGAGCGTGCCCGATACGAGGCGCGAGGCGCGTGCGCCTGTGCCATGCTGCATGGCCCAGTCCGCCGCGCGCTCGCGCAGGAGCGGATGACCGGACAGGCCGAGATAGTCATTCGATGAGAAATCGAGGATGGCCTGTCCCTGACGCATCACCTGATCTGGTGTGCGGTGCAGCGGGCGCAACCGACGGCGCAGTTTCCGTGACTCGAGTGAGTCCAGAGCCTGGCTGAAAAGCATGTCAAAGCGCGTCATGATTTGTCCCTGCCGTCAGGACCCGGGGCTTGTCAATCAGCTGTTGCGATGATCGCCGGTACGGGGCATTCGCGCCATGGCCCTGCGATAGCCGCGCTGTCCGAGAGCGCCGAGCAATGGCAGGGTCAGCCCCAGCAGCCAGGGGGCCAGCATACAGAGCCTCCCGAAAATGCCGTCCATGGCGGGCAGGTAGGTTTCGGTGTGCGGACGGGCGAGCTGTGCCGTGACGGCGCGCGCAACATGATCGGGGTCGAGCGGTGTGCTGACATAGTTGAGCATCGACCCTCCCTGTTGCATCTCGCGTGCCAGCATCTCGGTCTGAACCGCTCCAGGAAACACCGTGCTGACCGTGATTCCGCTGTGGCGCATCTCCTGAGCCAGAGACAGGGCAAAGCTGCGCAGACCTGCCTTGGAGGCGGCATAGACCGCACTGCCTGCCAGCGGCATGACGGCCGCCATCGAATTGACGAATACCACATGCCTGTGCGGTCGATGATCTTGCAGGGACATGAGCGGCAGAAGCTGGCGTGTCAGCAGGATCGGGGCGGTGAGATTGAGGGCAATCTGGGCCACCAGATCGGCGTCCTGCGCCTCTGCCACGGAAGAGGGGGTAATGGTTCCGGCGCAATGGATGAGCGCATGGAGGGCCGATCCCTCTTGCTGGAGACATGTGGCAGCCTCGGCAAGAGATGCCGTACTGCCCAGATCGCAGGGGAGGTGCCGCAGACCCGGTGCGTCGAGGGCGGGTCTGGAACGGCACAGAGCTATGACGCGATACCCTTCGGCCAGCAGGCGCTGCGCCGTGAGGATACCGATCCCGCCGGAGGCGCCGGTCAGCACCACGAGCCTGCCAGGCAGCGCCGAGAAGGCCTGATCGTGCGTTTGCGGATCAGGGCGGCCGGTCGTCACATCGGAAGTATGCGGGGGAAGGGAAGCCGTCATGCGCTTCGTCTTACCCGTGAATGTCAAAGCACGACATGCGGATTCGGCGAGGTGGGGCGTTTTTAATCTGAGGCTCCGAGGCGTGGCCCTGCGTTACCCCCATTGTGGGCGCAGGGCGGGGCATTTCGGCAGATGTCTCAGTTCAGGCGACCGAGATTGCGGAAATCCTGCTTTGTCTTGTCAGACAGCGCTTTCATGCGCTGATGCTGCTCTTTCTGATCAGAGCGGAACTGATCGATACGCTGGGTCCGTTCCTGCTTGATCTCGTTCAGCTTGTTCTTCTGGTCGTCGATCTTGTTCTGGATCTTCTGACGCTCGCGCTCGGGGGCGTTGGTGTATTTGTCACGCAGGTCGGTCAGTTTCTTTTCACGGGCCTCAGCAGCTTCGTGATTCTTGTTCTGCCAGTTCTGCACGCGGTCATTCAGGCAGTTTTCCTTATTGGCCAGTCGACCGATCATATCGTTACCGGAAGTATTGTTGTTGCATCCGGAAGTCTGCGCATGGGCCAGTGGCGCTGATACAAGAGCTGTCAGGGCCAGGGCGGGCAGAAAACGTGTCTTGAACATGAGTCCTCGCAGTCAAATACTGTTCGATGTCAATCAATGATCTCAATGTGTCGAATATACGGCGCAAACTGGAGCGTTCTAGCGGCGATTGTCGCTTTTGACCGAACGCTCGCGCATTTTCTGCAGCATTTCCCGTGCCGGAGAGAGATCAAATTTGCGCGCCTGCACATAGCCGCGCTCGACGCATGCAGCGCGCAAGGCAGGTTCGTTGATCAGGCGCAGCAGCGCCTGTTCGAGGGCATCGCCCTCATCCGGTAAAGCCAGAAGGGCGGCATTGCCGACCACCTCGGGCAATCCGCCGCGCGGCGAGGCAATCACGGCGGCACCGCTCGCCATGGCTTCGAGCGCGGTGAGGCCGAAGGGCTCGGGCCAGCGGCTGGGGACCACCACAATAGAGGCTGCGGCCATCGCTTCAAGCACCTGATGATGCATCTGGTAGCCGCATAACGTGATTCCTGCCGCGTTCGCGCTCGCTTCAACCCGGTCGACGAAGGTGGTGCGGGGCGAATTGAAGCGAAAGCGATCGGCGCCGATCATGATGGCGCGCCAGCCTGGCGCCTGTTTGCTGACGGCAGCCCAGGCCCGCACGAAGGCATCGGCACCCTTGTCAGACACCATGCGCCCGGCAAAAAGCACGAGCTTCGCCCGTTCGGCAGGCGGCGTGGGCAGGGTTGTGAGGTCCAGGCAATTGGGCATGACCGTGACCGGCCCGTCATCCAGATCTTCCAGATAGCGACGGCGCAGCCAGAGCGACACGACGAACACACGCACATGCTGCATGAGTTCTTGTCTCTGGCGCGGGCGACGCGCGCCATGCATGTCCTGTGGGTCGTTATGCAGGATCAGATGCACCGGAATGCCGCAGCGGCTCAGGGCGCGCGCCAGGGCAGGGCGGTTATGGACCTCGATCAGATCGGGCTTGTGACGCTTGATCTCGCGCTGGCAGGCGATGCGATAGCGCGTGCCGTCACGCCGCCAGCGGTGAAGCCCACCTGGTTCGCTCACGGCCACGAATTGTCCACCGGGCAGGGGTGTGCCGGTGATCTCGGTGCCGATCACGATATCCTCGGGAGAAGCGAGCCGCGACACGAGCAGAGCGATGGCGCCGGCCCGGTCGGGCGCATAGCCTTCCCGCCGGGGGAGTACGGTCAGAACCTTCATGGTTTCAGTCGTAATCCGTTGCCAGATCCGGCTGGTCGTAATGGTCGAACATGCGCTGCAATTGATGCGGCAGCAGGCGTGTCAGGGAGAGATCGTCGGGCAGGGCTTCCCTGTCGAACCAGCCGATCCCCGATGTTTCCAGATTGTCGATGCTCGGACTGCCGCCGGTGAGGCGACAGAGATAGAAGACTTTGGCACAGCTATAGATATCGGGCGGATGGCCCTGCCTGTTGCGATCCCATAGCGCGGCAAGACGCACGATCTCAGCTGTGTAACCGCTCTCTTCCAGCACTTCCTTGAGCGTGTTCTCCGCTGTGGTGTAATTCACATCGGCCCAGCCACCGGGCAGGGTCCAGCGATCCTGATCGATGGCCTCGCGCACCATCAGGATCTGTCCCCGGTCATTGAACACCGCACCGCGCACATCGATCTTGGGGGTGGCGTAGCCCTTCTCGTTTTCCAGAAGGCCCAGCACGGAATCCGGATCGCCCTGCCCCAGTGCCCCGATCATCTGGGCGGCAAGCTTCCTGAGCTGTTCGTAGCGCTCTCGGTCATAGGGGTTCTGGCAAAAGGTGAGCCCGTTCTGGGCGATCGCCTGAACATCGCGTGCCCAGGTCAGCCATTGCGGTTCGCTCATGATGGGGTCCTTCTGCTCATGGGACAGCTTAGCGTGTAACGGCGCGTGCGTAAAACCACATCCCCTTGTGATATCGGTGGTTATGGGTCACGCCCGAGGCGTATTCCTGTGGCAATTGCATGAAGACTCACGGACTCGTCGGGGAAAGGGCGGGGCCGGAACTTGAGTCTGATGCCCGTATTTGCCACATGAAGGGCCATTCTTCATGACGCCCGAAAGACGGAACTCCACGTGAAAATCAACGGCACGCCCTATCGCAGCGTCTGGCGCGACGCACAGGACCCGCAGCTGGTCCATATCTTCGATCAGACCAGGCTCCCCTGGACGCTGGATATTCTGGCACTGCGTGAGGAAGAGCAGGTGGCGCACGCCATCCGCACCATGCAGGTACGTGGCGCGCCGCTGATTGGGGCTGTCGCCGCCTATGGGCTTGCCTTCGCGCTTCAGAAGGATGCGACGGATAAGGGGCTCGAAGACGCCGCAGCGCGTCTGGTCGAGACACGCCCGACCGCCATCAATCTGCGCTGGGCCATCGAGCGTATGGTGGCCCATCTTAAACCCGTCACCCCGGAAGCGCGTGTGGCGGCGGCCTATGCCGAAGCCGATGCGATTTGCGACGAGGATGTGCAGGTCAATGAATCCATTGGCCGTCACGGTCTCGAATTGTTCCGCACCCTTTGGGAAAAGCGTCGCCCCGGGCAGGAACGCCTGAATATTCTAACCCACTGCAATGCGGGATGGATTGCGACCGTCGATTGGGGAACGGCACTCGCGCCGATCTATATGGCGCATGATGCGGGTCTGCCCGTGCATGTCTGGGTGGATGAAACCCGTCCGCGCAACCAGGGCGCCTTGCTCACCGCATGGGAGCTGGGCGCGCATGGCGTACCGCATACCCTCGTCGCCGATAACGCGGGCGGCCATCTCATGCAGCATGGTGAGGTGGATCTGGTGATCGTCGGCACGGATCGCGTGACTCGTCAGGGCGATGTGGCCAACAAGATCGGCACCTATCTCAAGGCGCTGGCCGCTCATGACAATAACGTGCCTTTCTGGGTGGCGCTGCCCTCTTCCACACTCGACTGGCGCGTGACCGATGGTGTGAAGGAAATTCCCATCGAGGAACGCTCGGGCGAGGAAGTGACCTATGTGCATGGTCTGGACGAGCAGGGTCAGGCTGCCCGCATCCGCGTCACACCGATGAGCACGAGCGCTGCCAATCCGGCCTTTGACGTTACGCCGGCGCGCCTCGTCTCAGGGCTTATTACCGAACGCGGACGTTGCGACGCCAGCGCTTCCGCCCTAGCCGCTCTGTTCCCCGACCAGGCCGGCTGAGTTTTCTGTGCTTGCTCCGGCGCCTCGATCCTGAGGGGATATGGTCGAGGCCTTGCCCCTGGAGGTCAGGGGGCGGCACTTGACCGAAGCGCCGCACTCGTTCCTATCTCCCTGTAATGAACCGGCGCTGTTCGGCGCTCGTTGCGCATACAGGGAGTAGAGAATCATCATGGGCGCCGGACTGTCTTCTTTCTTGCCGATTGCACAAAGTCACGCAGGCGCACCGGCGCGAATAATTCTCGCGCTCGGTGTTGCTGTTCTGCTCTCGGGCTGTGCGGCCAATACCGCTCAACCCGTGGCTCAGAATCCGGCCCAGACGCCCATGGCCCAATACGCCAATGGACGTGTCGGAGCCTATGGGTATGACGGGCATGTGCCCGATTTTGCCTCGCGCAATTTTGTGCCGTTCAATCGTCAGGATGTCGTAGCCATCGCCATGCGCGAATGGCGCATGTTTGGCAGCCCCGTCAGTGATGATGACCCCGAGGACCGGCCCGAGCCCAGCGCGCCCTCGCTGAAGCCGGAACGTATCCCGGGGTTGTGGCAGCGCGTCGGGGAGTATTGGTGGATCGGTCAGGACCCGTACGAAACGGAAGTGGCGTGGAGTGGTAAATACAACGCCGACGGCCAGCTCTTCCGCCCTGAGAATGACGGACATTATGCCTGGTCGGCCGCCTTCATCTCCTATGTGATGCGTGTGGCTGGGGCCAATGATCGCTTCCCGTATTCGCCCAACCATTCGACCTATATCAATGCGGCCGCATCGGGTCAGTCCACCGGGCTGCGCGCCCAGGACCCCAAGACCTATGCGCCGCAGCTGGGTGATCTGCTTTGTGTGGGACGAGGCAAGAGTCGCAGCGTGACCTTTGCCATGCTGCCCACGTCATACGGCTTTCCCTCGCATTGTGGCATCGTCGTTGCCACGCATCAGAATGCTCCGCCCTTTGGCAATGAGTTGAGCATCATCGGCGGCAATGTGGATGACACAGTGGCGCTCACCCATGTACCGACCGATTCGAACGGAGCGCTCGCGACGGCAGAAGGCCAGTTCTACGATACGCGGTATCCATGGTGTGCCGTGCTTCAGGTGCTGTACGATGCAGATCGCGAGCCCGATAGCGGCCAATAACCCGTAACCCAGTAACCCGGCGATCCCGGCCTGTACGAGATGTCATGACCGATGAGACGACGCCAGATCTGCCCCTGATCTGGCTTCCCTATACCCAGATGAAAGATGCGCCCGCGCCATTGGTGGCGCAGCGTACCGAGGGTACGCGAATCCATCTCGAGGACGGGCGAGTTCTGGTCGATGGTATCGCCTCATGGTGGACAGCCTGTCACGGCTACAACCACCCGCATATTCGCGCACGCTTGACGACGCAGCTCGATCTCATGCCCCATGTGATGCTGGGGGGGCTGGTACACGAACCCGTGCGCGAGCTCTCCACCCGTCTGGCGAGCCTTCTGCCGGGAGATCTGGATCACTGTTTCTACACTGATAGCGGGTCGGTTGCGGTCGAAGTCGCCATGAAAATGGCCATCCAGTATTGGATCAATCGCGGGGTGACAGGCCGCACGAAGCTTTTGTCTTTCCGCGATGGCTATCATGGTGACACTTTGGCCACGATGTCGGTCTGTGACCCGGAAGAAGGCATGCACAGCCTGTTTGCCGGGGTTTTTCCTGAGCAGGTCATTGCCGATTTGCCGCGCGACGAGGCCGGTCTCGACTCACTGGACGACCTGCTGAGCCGGAGAGGGTATCAGATTGCCGCCATTATCGTCGAGCCGCTGGTCCAGGGGGCGGGAGGCATGATCTTCCATGCCCCTGAGGTGCTCGTCCGCCTGAGAGAACTGGCCGACAGGCACGATGTCCTGTTGATTCTCGACGAGATCTTCACCGGGTTCGGTCGCACCGGCACGATGTTTGCCTGTGAGCAGGCCGGGATCGTGCCTGATATCATTACCCTCTCCAAGGCTCTGACCGGCGGAACGATCGCTCTTGCCGCCACAGTGGCGCGGCGCCATGTGTTCGAGGCGTTCCTGTCCGATGCTCCTGGCGCGGCGCTCATGCATGGCCCGACCTTCATGGCCAATGCCCTTGCCTGTACGGCGGCTTGTGCCTCGCTCGATCTGTTCGCTCGCGAGCCAAGACTGGCTCAGATCGCAGCTCTTTCCTCCGGTCTGAAATCCGGACTCGAGCCCTGTCGCGCCCTGCCCGGCGTGCGCGATGTGCGCGTGCTTGGTGCCATTGGCGTAGTCGAGCTGGATCAGATCGAGGATATGACGCGACTCAAGGCTGCCCTCATCGCTCTTGGCGTCTGGGTACGGCCCTATCGCACCATTCTTTATCTGACACCGGCCTTCACGATCACGCCCGAGGATCTGTCTCTTCTTACCGGAGCGGTCACCCAGGTGATTAGAGACGGTGCTTTTCGGAAAATCGCGTGACGGCGATCAGGTAAATATCCCCATGCCCCAGACACTCAAACCGCCGTTTACCCTGGACTCCGCCCGTCTCAAGGTGCGTCGCGCCGAAGATGGCTGGAACAGTCGCAACCCCGGGCAGGTGGCCCTGGCCTATAGTCCCGACAGCGTCTGGCGCAACCGAAGTCAGTTCCTGCAAGGCCGAGAGGCCATTATCGCGTTCCTGACCCGGAAATGGGAGGGGGAGCGCGACTACAGGCTGATCAAGGAGCTTTTTGCCTTTCAGGGCGCGCGTATCGCCGTACGATTTGCCTATGAATGGCACGATCAGACGGGGCAGTGGTTCCGGTCCTACGGAAACGAGAATTGGATCTTCGACGGCCAGGGGCTGATGTGCTGTCGCATGGCGTCGATCAATGACCTAGCGATAGAAAAGGCGGATCGCCTTTTTCACTGGCCGCAAGGTGCCCGACCGGATGACCATCCCGGCCTGAGCGATCTGGGTCTCTGATATCTCCGGATTTCGGTCGGGGTGAAAGACACTATCACGCCGGGTTTCCCCTCCCTGCGGGGAAGGGGAATCGGATGGGGACATCGGGAGCGGTTGGCTGTTGGGCCTTGATGCCTAGTTCAGAACTGCGCAGGCCACGCGGGCGCCAGCGCCACCGATCGGCTGGGTGGTATAGTCGTCCAGGCTGGTATGGATGATCAGCGCCGAGCCATCGGCATCTTTCAGGGCCGGGCGCCCCTCGACGCCATGAAGGGAGACGAGGGTGGAATAGAGCTCCACCGTCGCTGTGCCATCCTTCGCGACATAGAGATTGGGCAGATCGCCGGCATCGGTCGCATTCGGGGTCAGCAGACCATGCACAACCGGTGTAACCGCGTGGACGTGACCGCCCGCGCTTGTGAATTTCGGTGGGACACAGCTACCCTTCTCGTGAAAATGCATGCCATGCCACCCGGGAGCCAGACCTTCTGCAACCACGCGAAGGATCACGCCTTTCGGTGCGTCGGTCACGGTCACGGTGCCATGGGCTTTGCCGTCATTGCCGAGCAGCGCACCAGACGCCGTATCGGCAGCCTGGGCGGACGAGGCCTGAGTAAGCGCAATCGTTACGAGTGCGCCGGAAAGGGCGAAAAGAGAGACGGTCTTGAGCAGGGCTGAACGCATGGTGGGAGACCTCGATCTGGGGGGGCGACAAGCCGCCACCGGGGAAAATCTGTGCGATAACGTCACGAGACTGCCTGAGTTGAGAAGGCTTCGCAATCCTGCCGGAAGCCCGACGCAAGGCCTGGAATGTGCGCACTGTGCAACGCGACCGGTTCTTCTCGGTCGCATGATTCAGCCAAACAGGGCATGGTCCCTCGAAACCTGGTAGGGAAACTCTTCATGTTGGCTCTGAGACCGAACTGCGAATGCTGTGATCGCGACTTGCCGCCGGAGGCGCTGATCTGCTCCTTCGAGTGCACATTCTGCATTCGCTGCGCAGAAACCCGTCTCGGGGGGCATTGTCCGAATTGCCAAGGCGAGCTTGTGCGACGCCCGATCAGACCGGCCATTCATCTTGCGCAAAATCCAGCTTCGGGTCAGCGGGTGCTAGGGGCGTGTTCCGACCCTCGTTCCTAAAACGGAATTTTCTAACGGCGCTCCCAGCTCTTTGATAGCGTTCGGTCGAGAGAGGGCAGGGAAGCGCTAGACGCTTCCGATTGCCAGCATGATCGCTGCGGAGAATGGATCGTCATGGCCAAGAACGCACCCGGGACGTCTTCCGGGTTGGTACGCTGGCTTGGGGTTGTTTCCCTGCCGTGCCTGCTTCTGGCCGGGTTCGCGGCTGCCGGCGGGTGGTTCAGCCCGCATCGGGTCACGCAGAACACCCTCCTTTCTGCGCTTCAGGGGGTGGATGGCAAGCATCCGGGTTTCAGGCGTAATCATGCCAAGGGCGTCTGCGTTGCAGGCTGGTATGAGGGGTCAGGCGCTGCCGCGGCGCTCTCGACCGCCTTTGCGTTTCGGGCGGAGAGAGTGCCCGTGATCGGACGGTTCGCGCTGGCAGGCGGTATGCCGTATCAGGGCGATGCTCCGGGAAAAGTGCGCAGCATTGCGCTGAGCCTGATGGCCCCTGACGGACAGGAATGGCGCATGGGGCTGAATGACATTCCGGTATTTCCGGTGAGCACGCCGCAGGAATTCCAGGCGCTTCAGAAGGCGGTACGTCCTGATCCGGTCACGGGCAAGCCCGACCCCGGCGCTGTGGCCGCATTCCGCCAGGCCCATCCCTGGCTGGCAGCGGCCGGGATGGCCCTGGCGCATCGTCAGGTGACCTCGGGGTTCGAGAGTGACACCTATCGCAGTCTGAACAGTTTTATCCTGCAAGACGCCAAAGGGCAGACCCATCCCGTTCGTTTTGCCATGGTGCCTGAGGAGCAGCATTTTAACGAAGCTCCGGAGCAGGGGAAGGACTCCCTGTTCCAGCAACTGGATGAGGCCCTTTCCTCGCACCCGCTGCGCTGGAATCTGGTTTTGACCCTGGCGGGAAAGGGAGAAGATGTGCGTGATCCGAGCCGCCAATGGTCCCAGAACGACCAGCAGATCGAGGCTGGCACGCTGACGCTCGACAGGATCGAGAGTGAGACCACCGGAGCATGCACAGGAATCACCTTTGATCCTCTGATCCTGCCGCCCGGCATTGCGCCTTCGGATGATCCTGTGCTTCAGGCGCGCTCGGCTGCCTATATGCGCTCATTTGCCGAGCGCTCACGCGAGGGCCGTCCTGTGCCGGCCTTCTCGCCCTCGGCCCCGACCCGGCCAGATAGCCCTGCGACAGTTCCGGTCCCGGAGAAGGCCTCATGACTCCCCCTCTCGTTTTCGCACGGAGCGCACGGTTCCTGCATTGGCTCATGGCCGTGTTTGTTCTGATCATGCTTTTCGTGGGTGTCTTCATGGCATCCAGTGTCGGGCCCGCCTATCATGCCCTCGTTGCCTTTCACCGGCCTCTGGGGCTGGCCATATTGATTCTGGCCCTTCTGCGGTTGCTCAATCGCATGCTCAATCCGCCGCCCGCCTTGCCTGGAGATCTTTCCCCGGTTCTCGTTCTGGCTGCGCATGCGTCGCACTGGGCCCTTTACGGGCTGATGATCGCGCTGCCTCTCATCGGCTGGGCCATGCTCTCTGCGGGGGGCTATCCTGTTCCTCTTTTTGGTAGCGATGTGCTGCTACCGCCCATCCTGCCCAGAAATGCGGCACTGTGGGGTTGGTTGCGACTGGCGCATACCATATTGGCTTTCGGGCTCTTCGGTCTGATCCTCGCGCATAGCGGTGCGGCGCTCTTTCATGGGCTGATCCGGCGCGACACTGTTCTGCGGAGCATGATGGGCCAAAGGAAGGCCCCTTCAGTATCTTCCAGCCAACCGACGGACTGACCCCAAGGGATCTGGCGCGCTACGCGGGGGGAATGGCTCTTTCCGTCGCAATTCCGCCTCCGTGCAGCAGGGGCGCCTGGAAAGGACGGCTTGTCGCTTCAGCCTGCCCCGCATCACCGGCGGCAAGACAGGCTCATCTTCTCCTGGTGCGACGCTGATGCCCTGCACAGCACACGACATGCGTCTCTTCACGACGCCTGGAATATTGCTCTCTATGCGCAGAAGCGACGCCTGGCACCGTCCACGCCCCTACGGAAAAAGTGCTTTTGAGGCCTTTTCAGAGTTCATACGCGTGTTCTGCCACAGCGTGATCGGGCGCGTTTTCAGGGAAGAGCGCCTGATCAGCGCGCGCGCAGCACAGGCCTGGAGAACGCCATAAAAAAAGGCGACCCGAAGGCCGCCTTTCTCGCTGAACGACCGACGGACGCTCAGTCTTCGATCTGGAACGACAGACCTTGACCGCCAGCGGCCAGATGCGCACCGCGCGTGGCCGTCGTGATCTTGATCTTCACGCCATTGCTGTTGCTCAGAATGGCGCCGCCGATCCCGCGGTCGAGTGTGGCATCGCCGTTCAGGGCGCCATAGCCACCATCGAAATCATGCAGGTTCTTGAGGTTGTAGACGACGCCCGTGGCCTCGATCTTCGAGAAGCCCACAGCGGCGATGTTGCCGCCAGAGATCTTGAAACGATAGGTCTTGTGACCAAAGGTCAGAGTGCCCTGGCCCCAGGTATAACCGATACCGACATCAGCCGATTTGGCGGTCAGGGTAATCTGGCCGACCGGCGTGCCCAGTGCATCGGGTGCCTTGGGTGCTGCATGCGCAACCGGCATGATGGCCAGAGCCGCAGCGGCGAATGTCGAGGCGGCGAGGGCCCGGCGGGTGTATGCGCGCATTGTTGTTGATCCTCTCAGAATGGGAAGGCTTGTGCAGCGTTAACACTGTGATGCGTTAACACTCCGATCCGGTTTTCGTTCCCGTGCAGGGGATGCGCTCGCGAGACGGTGAGAGGGTGCCGCCTCCCATCGAGGTAGAAATGCCTCGTCGTGCGGGCGCGTTTTCCCACCCCTCCTCGGCGTCCCGCATTCGGATGCAGGCGCATGAGGGCCGGATTTTCATATTGCGCCTTCGGCACTGGACATCACGTTTGTGTTATTATGGCTGCGTCACGAGGAGGGGACTGAGGCGGACAGGCCGATACCATCGCGAGGGCGGGATCGATGCGAGGCTTCTCTGGCAAAGGCGGGAAGCCCTGTTTCACCGGGGTTCGGATCATCCCTCCGCGCCGTTTGCTGGGTGCACGAAAAAGCTCACTGGCCTGCCGGGGCAGCGATGGATCCCCAATCGGTACTCGAATATCTGCATCAGGCGACTCCTCGCTCGATAATGCCACAGGGCATCGTCCTTCCTGGCCATACACGCGCAATTCTGCGCCCTGCGAGCGTTCTGGCGGCACGTTTTTCTGATCGTAGGAATGCAAAGGAGGCAGCGCGGCTTGCTCTCTTCACTTCCCGGAGGAGGGGATCGATCTGGTGCAGAAGAGAGTATGGCGTGGGTTGTAGAGATCCCAGGTTGGGCCGGGATCTGACGGTGAAGGATCCACGATAGACACGCGCGACTATCGGGCCCGGTCCTCGCTTCATGAAAAAGCCTCTAATAGGAGTTGTGGTGTCCTTTTTCTGGAGCCCTGACAGGTAATCAGCGGCTCTCTTGCGCCATATGCTGGGACGAGGCATCACCGAAACCATGACAAGAACAGATCGTCTCATCTCGGCACTCGACCGCCTCGGTATCGGGATGACGCTGCTTATGCCGGTGTTTCTCACCCATGGCAGGGTCTTTTCCGAAATTGCGATGGACGTGCTGGCAATCGGTCTGCTCATACGCTCCGGTCTGGGCTCGGGTCATTCGACAGAGGCGCGGATCGGCTGGGGCTGGGGACGACAATTCTGGGTACGCGTGGCCCTTCTCTGGTGGGTCTGGCAAATCGTCTGCTCCCTGCCGCATATCGGACTAGGGTCCTCTCAGGCCCTGACCCAGGCCTGTCTGGCAATTCGCTTCCCTTTGATGGCGGCGGCCATGCAGGTCTGGACATTGCGTCTCCCTTCCGTGCGGGGGGCGATGCGCTGGGTGCTCGTGATCTGCTGCCTCTACTTCGTCCTGCAATTCGTGATCCAGGCGGTGTTCGGCCATAATCTCTTTGGTTATCCCCGCTATATCGACGGGACATTGACCGGGCCTTATGCCCATCCGCGCGCTGCGGCGCCTTTCTCGCGCCTCGTCCTGCCCGTCATGATGCTGGGTTGCGCCGGGCTCGTCGCCCGCAGCCGAAGCCAGGGTATCCCGCCTGCGCGCGCGATCCGTCTGCAGGGTTTTGTCGCAATGAGTCTTCTGGCCATTGCTGTCATGGCGCTGATGGTGCTCGCCGGGCAACGCATACCGACGGTTCTTACTGTGCTGGGAATTGCCGTTTGCGCGGCCTTTTATCGACCGATGCGCCCCGCAGCCATCATGGCGGCCTGCAGCTTGCCGGTTCTGGTCCTGATGGTCCGCTTTCTGGCGCCGCAGGCATTTCATCATCTGGTCATTCTCGCGGCCGATCAGATGACGCATTTCTGGCAGTCGCAATACGGCCAGGTCTTCACCCGCGCCATTATCATGGCCCAGTATCATCCGGTGACGGGCCTGGGTTATGACGCCTTCCGCCATGCCTGCTCCCACCCGATCTATCATCACGGATTGCCGTGGTTCAACACGGAGGTGGATGGCGGCGGGCGGACCATCTGCGTGCAGCACGCCCATAATCATTATCTGCAGGCGCTGACCAATGCGGGCGTACCCGGGCTGTTTCTCTTCAGTGGATTCGTGTTCGCCTGTCTGCGTGCCCTCTGGCCGTGGCGCGGGGCCCACCAGGCCTGGCGTATCGGCCTTTTCGCCGCGTTTTTCGTGCAGGAATGGCCGCTCGCCTCAGCCAGTGATTTCCTGAACCTTCCTCTGGGGGGGTGGGCTTTCATGTTGCTGGGCGTGGGGCTTGCCGAAGCCTGGCACCGCATCGACGACGCTCCGGAACCCGAGGCCGGAACGCATGCGGGGAGCCCGATCGTGCTGCGTCAGGGCTGAGCAACGCGCGCGCTGAAGCCTGCCTCTGTTCCTCACCTCTCTGCCACCCTATATGCTGAGCCGACCATAACTCTTCGCGAAGATCCGGAGTGCCGATGTCCGAAACCAAGATCCCCGTCACTGTTCTCACCGGCTTTCTCGGTGCCGGGAAAACCACCCTGCTCAATCACATCCTCTCAAGCGAACATGGACGCAAATATGCGGTGCTCGTGAACGAGTTCGGCGAGCTTGGGGTCGATGGCGATCTGGTGGTCGACGCAGATGAAGAGGTGTTCGAGACCAATAACGGCTGCATCTGCTGCACCGTGCGCGGCGATCTGATCCGTATCCTGGGTAGTTTGCTGCGTCGGCGCGGCAAGTTCGATGGTATCATTGTCGAGACCACCGGGCTTGCTGACCCAGCTCCGGTGGCCCAGACTTTTTTTGTGGACGAAAACCTGCGCGAGAAGTCCCGTCTCGACGCCGTCGTGACCGTCGTGGACGCCTATAACGTGATCCAGACCCTTGATGAGAGTCCCGAGGCCATTCGTCAGGTCGCGTTTGCTGATGTGATCATTCTCAACAAGACCGATCTGGTGGATGAGGCCGGGCTCGAGGCCATCGAAGCCCGTCTGCGCGGGATCAATGCCAGCGTGCAGATCCATCGTGCCCGGCACAGTGCCGTGGCGCTCAGCACGGTGCTCGACCAGGGCGGGTTCGATCTCGAACGCGCCCTCGAAACCATGCCTGACTTCCTCGAGAATAATGAGCATTCGCATGAGGAAGGCGTGACCAGCATGTCGTTCTCTGTTGCGGAACCGCTCGACGAGCAGCGCTTCCAGGCCTGGATCGGTGCGATCCTGCAGGAGCAGGGTGCGGATATCCTGCGCTCGAAGGGCATCATGCATTTTGCAGGCAAAGAGGAGCGCTTTGCGTTCCAGGCCGTCCACATGATGGCCGATGGCGATTTCATCGGGAAGGGCAAGGAGGGTGACAGCACGGAATCGCGCATCGTCTTCATCGGCCGCAATCTGAACCGTCCGCAGTTGCGCCGTGGCTTCGAGAGCTGCCGCGCATGAGCGAGATGACTGAACTCCTCGCCACACGTGGCGCGGAAAAGACCATTGGCTCCCCTGTCACAGCCGTCGCCTGTGCGCGCGATGGACAGACCTTCGCGCTGGGTACGGTCGAGGGTGAGATCTTTCTCATCCCTGTGGCCGGGCTCAAGCTTCCTGAGACCTGGCTACGTATCGAAGCCCATGACGGCGCTGTGCTCTGTCTGGCTCCCGATACCGGCAAGGCGGGGTTCGTGAGTGGCGGCGAGGATAACCGTCTGTGCCGTACCCTGCCCGATGGCACGGTAACCGCATTGCACAAGGGCCGTCGCTGGGTCGAGTGCGTGGCGACCACCACCGAGCACATCGCTTTTTCCGTCGGCAAGCAGCTCGAAATCCGCAATGCGTCCGGTGATACGACGCTCAAGACGCTCGAACACCCCTCGACCGTTACCGGCATCGTTTTCGATGCTAAGGGCAAGCGCGTCGCGGCCTCGCATTATAATGGCGTGTCGATGTGGTTTGTAGGCGCGAAGGTGGATACGGTGCGCCCGCTCGAATGGAAGGGCAGCCACACCACGCTCGCCATTCATCCCGCCGGCGAGGCGCTTGTTACCGCCATGCAGGAGAATGATCTGCATGGCTGGCGCCTGTCCGACAGTCACAACATGCGCATGAGCGGCTATCCCAAGCGCGTGACCTCGCTTTCCTTCACCCGTAACGGGCGCTGGCTCGCCACATCGGGCGCTGATGCCATCGTGCTCTGGCCCTTCTTTGGCGGCGGCCCGATGGGCAAACCGCCTACCGAGCTCGCCCGGCTGCCCGGCGTGTTCTGTTCCGCCGTCGCGGCACATCCCAAGAACGATATCATCGCTGCAGGCTTCGAAGACGGATCGGTCCTTCTCGCCGAGCTCGGCTCAGAACGCGTTCTGCCCATCTGCCTCGGCAAGCGCGGCAAGGTAACCGGTCTGGCCTTCTCCCCGCTGGGTGGTGTCATGGTGTTCGGTACGGATGATGGCGTGATTGCTGCCATCGATCTCTCCTCGGCCAGTTGAGGCGCCCGGGAGAGAAATGCGACGCTGAGGCGGATCGAGCCGATCTGAGAGGGCGGGGGCGGGAATTCTCCTCCCCCTTTCGGACGAGACACTCTCAGAAAGGAAGCTTGTCGAAGCCATTCAGGCTGGCACCGCTCAATACGGTCAGCTCCACAATAATGGCCGTGGCACCCAATATATCGCCCGTGTACCCGCCGATCAGACGATAGGCGACGCTGCACAGGGCCAATGTGGCCAGACAGGCGAAGAGAAACAGGGAAAGCGCGCCCAGAATCGAAAGCGAGCTGGCAATCAGGGCCGTGAACAGCATCGCGACGAGAAGGCAGCGTGCGGGCAGATGCCGCAATTCATGCGCCAGACCGTCAGCGCGCGCAGGGCGCAGCCAGAGAATGGGCAGCATCAGCGCCAGTCGCGAGAAGGCCCCGGCGGTCATCAGAATGGCGATGATATGCAGGGGCTGTCCCGCCAGGGCATTCATCGTGCCGGCGCGCAGCAGTATGGCGAGGCACAGGGCGAGAGCGCCATAGCTGCCAATGCGGCTGTCGCGCATGATTTCCAGACGCCGTTCCGAGGTCCGGCCGCCGAACAGACCATCCATGCTGTCGGCAAAACCATCCTCATGCAGAGCGCCTGTCAGGAAGAGCTGAAAAATCACAGCCCATCCCGTAGCGACGATCGCGGGCATGCCAAGCATGACACCAACGGTCAGGATTGTGCCGGTTGCGGCACCGATCGCGCCTCCTATGAGGGGCCAGCACCAGCTCGATCGGGCCAGATCGATGGTTTTCGACCTGGGAAAAATCCAGCCGGTCGGCAGCCGTGTCAGCAGGCTGAGCCCCGCAGCGAAATCTGCGCGTAGAGTCATCATTCAGCTATTATTTATTCGTTCGTTCTTATCGTCGATCGCGACATCTGCGAAACTTGCCATGCCATTGTGACAGGCGAGGGCCGCACGCACAAGCGGGACGGCCAGTGCAGCGCCCGACCCCTCGCCAAGACGCAACTGCAGATCGAGGAGGGGGTTCAGACCGAGCCTCGACGCCAGTTGATGATGGCCCTGTTCGTGCGATCTGTGGGCAAGTCGCGTATGGGCAAGCCCCGTCACGGTCACGGCGGCCAGGGGAGCCACAGCCGCCGTGACCACAAAACCGTCGAGCAGGACGGGAATGCGCCGATGCCGCGCTGCGAGGGTGGCGCCCATGAGTGCGGCCAGCTCCCAGCCGCCATAGAGACGCGCCAGATCGAGGGGGGCATGGTTGCGTCCGTGGAGCGCCAGAGCCTTGTCGATGGCACGCGCCTTGCGCGCCACGCCCTGACCATCGAGGCCCGCTCCGCGCCCGGCCCAGTAGCGTCCATCCTCACCGAAAAACGCCGCAGCCATGGCCGCGGCTGCGGTGGTGTTGCCCACCCCCATCTCGCCAAGGGCCAGCAGGGAGCAGCCCTGGGGTACGGCGTCATAGCCTGTCGAGACCGCTTCCAGGAATTGTGCAACGGTGAGAGCCGGGGCCTCCGTCAGGTCCGCGCTGGGTGCGAGCGCTCCCACAGGGACGACATGTAGTCCGGCCCCTGCGACCTGCGCCAGATGATTGATGGCGGCGCCACCCTGTTCGAAATTTTCGACCATGGCCGCTGTCACGCTTGCCGGCCAGGAGGACACATTCTGGGCGAGAACCCCATGATTGCCTGCAAAGATACAGATATCGACTTGGGTCAACACAAGTGGACGCCAGGCACCGTACCAGGCCACGATCTCTTCCAATTGGCCGAGACTGCCCGCTGGCTTGGTGAGAACCGCCTCACGTGCCCGTATGGCTGCGAGCGCTGCGTCATCGGGCGCGGGCAGGGCGAGGCAGGCTGAATGCAGGGCACTGAGGGAGGGGAAGGGTGACATGGCCCCTTTCTGTTGGGATAAGCAGGGTTCTGCAAGGGGAAGCGGGCGATGAACACCATTCTGGTGCTGGGTGGCGTGAGATCGGGCAAGAGCCGCCATGCCGAAAAACTGGTGACGGCCGAGCCTGGGCCTTGGCGTTATATCGCTACCGGCCGCGCCTGGGATGAGGAAATGCGCGCCCGGATCGATCTGCACCGAGCGCAGCGTGATCCAGGGTGGGAAACGGTTGAGGAGCCGCTCGATCTTGCCCCAGCTCTGGCTCATGACGGGCCTGTGCTGATCGACTGCCTGACCTTGTGGCTGACCAATCTTATTCTCGAAGAGCAGGATATCCGCAAGGCGACGGAGCGGCTGCTCGCAGCGCTGCGCCCACGCAAAGCGTTGAGTGTTCTCGTTGGGAATGAGGTCGGGCTCGGTATCGTGCCTGAGAACGCACTTGCCAGGCGCTTTCGGGATGAGGCAGGGCTGTTGCATCAAAGGCTGGCATGTGAGGCGCGTCGCGTCCTGTTTGTGGTGGCCGGACATGCATTGGAGATGAAATGACCCCGGATGAGGAAAATGATCGCCATCGCGTCAAAATGCAGCGCCGCAAGGAAGTGCAGGATCGCGAGGTTGCGGAGAAGACGATCGAAAAAGGGCTGATCGCCGTCCATACCGGGCCGGGAAAAGGAAAATCCACTGCCGCTTTCGGCCTCGCTCTGCGGATGCTCGGCTATGAGCGCCGGGTCGTGATCGTTCAGTTCATCAAGGGGGCCTGGGATACGGGCGAGCGTCGGGCCCTCGAGCGGTTCGGCACACTCGCGCAGTTTCATGCCCTTGGGGAGGGCTTTACCTGGGAGACGCAGGACCGCGCGCGCGATGTGGCTGCCTGCGCCCGTGCCTGGGAGCAGGCGCTGGAGGCCCTGGCGCAGCAGGACGTGGCGCTCGTTGTGCTCGACGAGCTCAATATCGCCCTGCGCTATGGTTATCTCGACGAGGCAACTGTTCTGGCAGGGTTGCGCAACCGTCCTGCATGGCAGCATGTGGTCATTACCGGACGCAACGCCCCGGAGTGGCTCCTCAACGAGGCCGATCTGGTGACCGAGATGA
Source organism: Asaia sp. VD9 (assembly GCF_037150015.1). Lineage (NCBI taxonomy): Bacteria > Pseudomonadati > Pseudomonadota > Alphaproteobacteria > Acetobacterales > Acetobacteraceae > Asaia > Asaia sp. VD9. The sequence goes on from NZ_JBBCQM010000003.1 coordinate 226,197, forward strand.
CATTGGTAAAGCACCATTTCCGTCAGGGCGTGAAGGCCCAGCAGGGAGTGGAATTTTGAAATCCCGCGCCCTGATGTTTCAGGGGACGGGATCGAATGTCGGGAAATCGGTCCTCGTCGCCGGGCTCGCTCGCGCCTTGTCCCGGAGGGGTCTGGTCGTGCGGCCCTTCAAGCCGCAGAACATGTCGAATAATGCTGCCGTCACGGCCGATGGCGGGGAGATCGGCAGAGCACAGGCGCTCCAGGCGCTCGCCTGCGGCGTAGCTCCCAGCGTTCATATGAACCCGGTACTGCTCAAGCCCCAGTCCGAATGCGGCTCGCAGATCATTCTCCAGGGCAGGCTCTGGGGCCAGAGGCAGGCGCGAGGGTATCAGGAGGTCAAACCCCTGCTGATGCCTTCCGTTCTCGAGAGCTTTCGACACCTGCAGGCTGAGGCCGATATCGTGCTCGTCGAGGGGGCAGGATCGGCCTCGGAGGTCAATCTCAGGCAGGGTGACATCGCCAATATGGGCTTTGCCGAAGCGGCTGATCTGCCCGTGATCCTCATTGGCGATATCGATCGGGGTGGGGTGATCGCCAGCCTGGTTGGAACCTCCTGTGTATTGCCCGAAAATGATCGGGATCGGATCAGGGGATTCATCGTCAACCGTATGCGCGGCGATCCCTCTCTCTTCGGCCCCGGAAGAGACTTCATCGCTGAGAGAACCGGCTGGAAGGATTGCGGGCTCGTGCCGTTCTTCCCAGCCATGCGCGCGTTGCCACCAGAGGATACAGGCGATCTTCCGACTGGTTGGCAGGGCGAGGGGAGTCTGCGCGTGGTCGTGCCCCTGATGCCCATGATCGCGAATTTTGACGATCTGGACGCTCTGCGCGCCGAGCCGGAGATTACATTGCTCTTCACCCCGCCGGGTCAGGTTCTGCCTCCCTGCGATCTCGTCATCCTGCCGGGATCGAAGGCAACGATCAGCGATCTCGCGTTCTTCCGCGCCCAGGGATGGGATATCGATCTCAAGGCCCATCACCGTCGTGGAGGCCATGTTCTGGGGCTTTGCGGTGGCTATCAGATGTTGGGGAGACGTATTGCCGATCCGGAGGGCGTGGAGGGAAAACCGGGCGCCTGTGCGGGGCTGGGCTATCTCGACATTGAGACGGTTATCGCGGCGTCGAAAACAGTACGGGAAAATACCGGCCTGATTCTGCCGGCGTTATCCTGCGTATCCGGCTATGAGATCCATGCCGGGGAAACCACGGGTGCCGGGCTGGCGCGCCCTTTGATACGGTTTGCCGGGGGGCGTCACGATGGTGCTCGCTCTGGCGATGGGCGTGTGAGCGGCACATATCTGCACGGTCTGTTTGACCATCCAGAATCAAGGAAGAGTTTTCTCGCGCAGTTTGGAAAAGCGTCACAGGGCTTCGAGAACCGGGACCGTATCATCACCGCTCTCGATGGCCTCGCAGACCACTTGGAACAGTATCTCGATATTGAAGGAATGCTCTCTCTGGCCTGAGCAGATTTGCCAGAGAGGTTCGCGAAGGCGTGAGGGGCGTCTGAAAGAGAGCAGCGTCTGTAGCGGGACGCTTGTCTGCCCCAGCCTCAGATGGCAGCGAAAGCCTGACCCTGCTCCGAGAACAGCATGCGCACATAATTCAGGGCGTCGAGCATGACTCCGTTCTCGCGTACGGCGTAGGGATCGCCCTTCACCGACAGGCAGACCGTATCGCGTTCGCTCGAGGGCGTGAGCTTCGGCAGATAAACCCGACTCACATTTTCCAGCAAGTTCCATACGACACGGACTGAAACCGGCCCGCGCTCGGACTCGCCCAGAAGATCGGTATCGGCACCCAGGAAGGCGACGGCATCGCCAAGAAGATCTCCGGCAGGGGCGGGGTCGTCATGGTCTTGATGTACGCCGTCCAGCGCGAAACCGCCGTCAACCCCGAACATTGTCACTTCTTTATCAGACCCAACGCCGTCGAATACCAGCTTCGATTCATAGTAATCGTGATGGGAGGATGGTATATTCCTGACGAATTCGGAGTTCTCAACCGGCATATTCCACGAATTTACGGCCGAATTCTGTTCGCCTGGCATTGTGTTGAAATGGTGCATTTCGATCTCCGGTCTTGATGTAAATCACGTGCCGCGTTTTCTAATGAGACATTCGTAAATGCAGTGTTAGCTGTGAACGTCGCTGAAACTGTTTAACGATAGGTAACGAATTTGAACTCTGGAGGCCTCGGCTATTGATCCACTTTTACGAAGTGAAGTTTTCTAGAAACATACCGTAAAGACAAGCGCTGTTTTGGCAACGAGATGTTCGCTTTTTTGGAACGACCATTGAGGTAAAAACATGAGAAAAAGAATAAATTTCAATGGGATGACCTATTTCATAGCGGTCATTGAGGCTGGTTCCGTGACCGGGGCCGCACGCATCACAGGGGTGTCAAAGAGCGTTATAAGTAAGGCGATTAGCGACCTTGAGGCGTCGTTGCAGACAGATCTCCTGTTGCGCACCTCCAAGGGACTCCTGCCGACCCGAGCCGGGGAGGCGTTTTATCATCGTTGTCTGGCGGGGATGGAGGCGATTGAAACAGCTTTTCTCGACGCCGAGCACCATGGATCCCTGCCACGCGGTGAACTGCGTGTGCTCGCCAATGCCGCTTACGGCCGTTATCGTGTTCTGCCAGTCATTCACGCTTTTGCCGAGCGTTATCCCGAGTGCAAGATCAGCTTCACGCTGGCCGATGATGTTTCCGACCTCAAGATGACGTGGTTCGATGTGGCCATCAGGACCCGCCCCCTGTCAGATCCCTCCCTGCATGTCCGGCGCATCGGGAGTTTTCAGCGCCATCTGGTCATCGGTCACGACCTTGCTTCCCGCAGTGGTGTGCTGGACAGTTTCGAGAAACTCTCGAAAATCCCCTTCATCGGGTACGTCAACCACCTGGAACAGCCCGGATGGGAATTTACGCGTGGGCTGGAGCGTCGCCATGTCTCCTTCGAACCATGCTTGCTGCTGGGGCCGATGAATCTCGTGCTGGAAAGTGTGATGCAGGGGCGCGGCTTTTCAGTTCTGCCAAGTTTCTTCTATGAAGATCCCGCACTTGCGCCGCGGCTGAAGCGCTTGATGCCCGAGTGGGCCGCGGAATCAGGCAGTATTCTGGCTTATACCTATCCGACCCGACAGCGCTCGGCAGCAGTGCGCCTTTTCGTCGAATGGATGGCCTGTGCGGCTCAGGGAGTCCCTTTCCCCGATCCTGGATCCGGCCCGAATGTCGTGTTTCCCGACCCTCTGGATCTCTGACAGTTTCCTCAGATCCCTCTCTTGCCGGGTCTCTCTGAGGGCAGCCCAGTCCTTCCTGTAGGGGGGACGATCAGCGCTGAATCCAGTGCTTGCGTGCCTGGGCGCGTGTCTCCCAGCCGCGTCTTTCGAGCTCGGGCGTATCATGTTCCTCCTCCGGATATCCGACGCAGAGATACGCCATGAATCGCCATGACGGCGCGGCGTCGAGCAGCGTCTTCATCCTGTCCGGGTCGAGGATCGACACCCAGCCCAGCCCGACGTTATGGGCCTGTGCCGCGAGCCAGAAGCCATGAATGGCCATCACGGCCGACCACTGGACGGTTTCGGGCATGGTCATGCGCCCGAGTCCGCGCCCCTGAAGAGGGTCGGGTTCGCAGAACACCGCCACATGATGGGGCGCATCATCGAGCCCGGCCAGCTTGAGCCGGGCATAATCACCACTATCGGTTTCGTCACGTGCGGCAAGGGCGCGCGCGTTGCAGCGCGTGAAATCCTCCTTCACGGCTTGTCGCCTCACGGGATCATCCACGCGCATGAATCGCCAGGGTTGGCTGAGACCGACCGAGGGCGTGGTACAGGTGAGGGCCAGCATATGGTCGAGCACCGGTTCCGGAACCGGGTCACGCCTGAAATGACGGACGTCGCGCCGCCACTGGAAAAGCGTGTCGAGATGATCGCGAAAGCTCTGATCAAAAACGGGGGCGGTCATATCCATACTCCAGCGAGGAGGGCCGTGACGCAACCTGCCTGGATCAGGCAGGCCAAGCGGTATAGCGCCAACGCTTTCGCGAGGTCGTCGGGCCGGGCGTCTTCAGTTCCGTTGCCCATCCAGGAATCGGCGACAAGGGTTCCAGCATAATGCCGGGGACCGGCGAGACGCAAAGCGAGGGCTCCTGCCATGGCTGCTTCCGGCCAGCCAGCATTGGGCGAACGATGCATGGCCGCGTCGCGCCGGATGGCAGCCAGGGCACCGGTGACGGAGCAGTGGCCAAGGAGCGCCGCGCTGCATAGCCACAGGGCGGCGAGGCGCGAGGCAGGAATGTTCAGGCAGTCGTCGCAAAGCGCAGCAGCCCGACCAAAATCACGATAGCGCGGTGATAGATGACCGATCATGCTGTCAGCGGTGTTGATCGCCTTATAGGCTACAACACCGGGCAGGCCGAAAGCGAGCATCCAGAAAACCGGCGCAACGACCCCATCCGAAAAATTTTCGGCCAGGCTCTCGATCGCAGCCCGTATGACACCCGCCCTGTCGAGTGTCTCCGGATCACGACCCACGATCTGTGAGACGGTCTGGCGTGCCCCTGCCAGCCCTTCTTGCTGCCACCCGAGCAAAACGGCATGGACATGGGTGTACAGCGCGCGCTGTGCGAGGAGGGTGCTGGCGAGGAGAGCTTCGATCATGAAAGCAAGCGGTGCAGGCAGCAGGGTGCGAAGGGCGCTCTGGACGAGGAGGGCCAGGAGAACCGGTACACCAACGATCATGATCAGGGCCGCCAGACCGCACGCGCGCAAGGTCGCGACCGAGCCTGACCGGTTCAGCCGTTTTTCGAGCGCCGTGATCAACGCGCCGATCCATGTTACCGGATGGCCAATCCGGCGGAACACGGCGTCCGGATACCCGCAAGCAGCCTCGATCAGAAGGGCGCAAAGGGTCAGGGAAAGGAACATGGCATAGTATGAGTGGGTCGCATGATGGGGTTGAGCATAGCATGACGCCCTGGCCGGCGCATGGCGGGCGGCTGAGCGATCTCGCGAGGCTCTATCCCGAAGCGCCGACGCCCTGGATCGATCTTTCTACCGGTATCAATCCTCATGCCTATCCCATCTCCCCGATGGATCATGCCTTGCTGAACCGTCTTCCGGACCCGCTGGAGGAGGAGGCGCTGCGTCTGGCCGCCGCAGATGCCTATGGCGTGTCGGCCGATCATGTGCTGGCGGCCGCCGGGTCTCAGATGCTGATCGGCCTCCTGCCGGTGTTCCTGCCACGCTTCTTCCTGCCGTCTTCGGTCAGGATCTTGGGGCCGACCTATAGCGGCCATGAGACGGCATGGGCAAAAGCCGGTTTCGGGGTCGAGCATGTCCCTAGTTTCACCGCGTCCTGCGCCGTGGCCTCGGCGCTGCCGCAAAGACACATGGTCACCGTCATCTGTTCCCCCAATAATCCGACAGGCCACAGTTTGACGATGGACGAGATTGCGGCGCTCGCCGCAAGCCATGCGCGACAGGGCGGCCTCGTGGTGCTGGACGAGGCCTTTGCTGATTTTGCACCTCAGAGCGCAGCCAGTCTTCTGCCCCATCCCGGATTGGTGATCTGCCGGTCATTTGGCAAAACCTACGGGTTGGCGGGCATCCGGATCGGCTTCCTGCTTGGGTCGCATCCAGTGCTTCATGCGATGCGCGCTGCTATCGGACCGTGGCCCGTGAGTACGCCGGGCTGTCATATCGGGCGCGAGGCACTGTCCGATCATCGCTGGCGTACCCAGATGGGAAGCCGCCTCGCCACCGAGATGGCGGCGCTGCGCCGTATCGTCACTCGGGCCGGGCTCGATTACGTAGGCGGCACCACGCTCTTCAGCCTTTTCCGCTCGCCGCGCGCGCAACAGATCTGGGATGATCTGGCCCGGGCTGGCCTGCTCGTACGTCGCTTCGAGTGGGACAGGGATTTGCTGCGTTTCGGTTTGCCCGGAGAAGCATCCACCCTGTCGCGACTCGCAAGGGCCCTCGCTGGACCAGGACCTGGTTCACGGTCCTGAACGCTTGGGTATCGGGGGCATTCCGGCCTCATCCATCTCCCTGATGAGCGCAACGATCGGGATGCGTGTGGTCTCAGCGATCTCTGATTGCTTCGCCCGGGACGCCTCGGTATCCTTGGCCGATCATGACCCATTCATCTCTTCCTGACGAGGCTGTCTCGAGCCGCGGCCTCAACCTACGCCCTATCGACCTCGGCAACGGGGTGGTGATCGAGACGCCGGTCATTCTGGCGCCGATGTCGGGTGTGACGGATCTGCCCTTCCGTCAGCTGGCCCGTGAGCTCGGGGCGGGACTGGTCGTTTCCGAGATGATCGCCTCCTGGGCCATGGTGCGTGAGAACGAGAACACGCTGCGTATGGCCCGCAGTGCTGAGAACGGCCCCAACTCTGTTCAGCTCGCCGGGTGCGACCCTGAGGCCATGGCCCAGGCGGCCAGGATCGCCGTCGATCAGGGCGCTGATCTCATCGACATCAATTTCGGCTGCCCCGTGAAGAAGGTAGCGGTCGGCCAGTCGGCTGGTTCGGCCCTGATGCGGGATGAGGTGAAGGCGGCAGCGCTGCTCGAGGCGACCGTCAAGGCGGTTTCAGTGCCCGTCACGCTCAAGATGCGCATGGGCTGGGATCATCAGTCGTTGAACGCTCCCCGCCTCGCGCGTATCGCGGAAGAGGTGGGAATTCGCCTGGTGACCGTGCATGGGCGCACGCGACAGATGTTCTATAACGGGACGGCTGACTGGCATTTCGTGCGCACGGTAAAGGAAAGCGTGAAGCTGCCTGTGATCGTCAATGGCGATATCGTCTCGATCCAGAACGCGCGCGATGCCCTCGCGGCTTCCGGTGCCGATGGCGTAATGATCGGGCGCGGCTGCTACGGCCGTCCCTGGTTCCTGGCCCAGGTCGCGCAGTCGTTGCGTACCGGCGAAAATATGCCCGACCCCGATCTGACAACTGAAAAAGCGATCGTGCTGCGTCATTACGGCATGATGCTCGACCATTTCGGTGAGCGCCCAGGTCTGCGTCTCGCACGCAAGCATGTGTCCTGGTACTCGCACGGCCTGCCCGGATCGGCTGCGTTTCGCGCCAGCATCAACAAGTTGGATCAGGCGCAGGACGTGATTGCCCATCTCACGGCGTTTTACGATCAGCAGATCGCTCAGGGTGTCATACGCGACAGGGAGTCGACGCATCAGCGTCCCGAAACGGTCGAAGAAGCCGCCTGAATGATCCGATCCGCGCTTCGCTTCACGGTCCTGCCCGATGGCAAGGCTGGTCCAGACTCAGCCGCACTCCTGTGAGAGTGGCCCCGACCCTGCCCGGCGCCGAACAGAGCGGATCGGTCGCTCCCCAGATGAGAGCGCCAGCCAGTCTTGGTTTCGATGGCCAGTCGGACGCCGTGAGGCAATTACGCGACGGGCTCGATTCCAGCCTTTCTGAATTCGGTCTGCATGTGCTGGTGGGTGAGCAGGGCAGTGGCAGAACCCGTGCTGCCCGGTATCTCTGGACGCATTCGTCCCGTCCCGGGAGGTTTGTCCCGGTCATTGATCGGCTCTCGCTTGAAGAGGCGCTGCAGGATGAGGGCGTTTCCTGCCTGTTTATCAACGAAATCGGGATGAGCGAGCCCGCTCTCCAGTCGGCGCTGCACAACCTCATCGAGTGCAAGCCTGCTGCAGAGCGGCCTGCGTTGATCTGTACGAGCTCATGGACTCCCGCGCGTCTGGTGCAGGACCGCCGTCTCAGTACGCTTTTGGGGGCGATGCTGGCGCCGCATTGTGTTTCTGTTCCTCCGGCACGCGAAAGACGTGAGGATCTGAGCGCGTTGTGCGCCGTCTGGGTGGGGCAGGTCGATACGGGTCTGGCTCTGCACGATGATACGGTGCCCTGGCTCGCCCGGCAGGATTGGCCTGGCAATTTCCGGCAAATCAGGCAGTTGTTGCATCATGCCTCTGAAGACAGGCGGGGCAATATCGTTACGGCTGCGCGGCTCGCGGAACTGCATCGCGTCGATGCGACCCCCGATGCGGCGTCATTTCAGGGATTGATGGCGCGCTATCTGCCTTCCATGCTGGATCTGGAAACCGATATCCAGGGCTCACTCCATGCGCGTGTCATGGCCGAAGTGGAGCGCCCCCTGTTCAGGCTGGTGCTCAAGGCGACGGATGGCAACCAGATCCGGGCCGCGGCCCTGCTTGGTATCAACCGCAATACGCTGCGCAAGCGTTTGCAAAGCCTCGGAATAGAGGCAGGACGGTCGCGCTCATGACAGGAAACCGGGAGATTTTCGCGCGAACCCGGGGCCATCAGAGCGCCGATGACGATCAGCGTTCCGGCGCTGCAGTTGACGAGCGGACGATGTCCCGGAATTCTCAGACCGATCACGGCGAGGGTCATCTGTCCTCGGGTGACTTATCGCCGGAAGCCCCGACATCAGATGCCTCACATGCCGCGCCTTCCCATACCCGCCCTTCCCACGCTGAGACCGACCCTCTTGATGAAGACGACGACAGGGTGCTCGCAGGCTCTGGCAATGGCCATGTTGGCCCGGCGGGTGACGAAACGGCGTTTCGACGCGTGATACGCCGCATCACGCGATTGAAAACGGCCATGGTCTTGGCCTGCGCGGCGCTCGTCCTGCTTGTGACGACCTTTGTTGTGCTCGCGCGCGGGCTGACCTTCGCCTACCGGCCTCAAATCGAGTCGCTGGTCTTCCTGCTCGACTTTGTCGTGCTGCTGCTTCTGGGGGCCGCTGTCATCATCCGGGTCGGAAGGATGCTTGCCGAGCGCCGGACCGGTCTGGCCGGGGCACGGCTCCATGTGCGGTTGATCACGCTTTTCGGTGTGGTGGCCGTGGCCCCCACGGTGGTGGTCGGCGGTCTGGCCGCCCTGTTCTTCCATTTTGGCATCCAGATCTGGTTCTCGAACCGGGTGAACACGGCTCTGACCGAGGCACGGGATGTGGCCGCAGGCTATCTGCAGGAGCATAACGACAACATACGCACCGAGGCCTTCGCTCTGGCCAATATCATCATCACCGCCAATAACGACGAGATGTATCGTCACGGCGTGGATCTCATGCGCGATCCGGGCCAGCTCGGTATGATGCTCGATGTGGAGGCGACCGAGCGGGGACTGAACGAGGCGGTTGTTTTCGATTCCTATACCAACAAGGTGGTGGCTTCGGGCGGTCTGGCCGCTCTGCAGGGCAAACAGCTGGCGCTTCCCCCCAAGGATGCGACGACGCTCGCACGCACCAATGATGTGGCCATTCTTGACAGCCCCGATGAGCGCACCGTGCGCGCTGTGGTGAGTCTGGGGCCAAGCTCGGGGCTCATGCTGGTCATCACACGACCAGTCGACGCCAAGATTCTTGACCATATGCGTCACACTGATGCCGTTGTGTCCGAATATCAGCGTCTCAACGCCCATCGCTCGGCCATCCAGATCAGCTTCGTTCTGATCTTCGCGCTTCTTGCCCTGCTCGTGCTGAGCATTGGCATGCTGACGGGTCTGGTGCTGGCCAAGCAGATCACCCAGCCACTGGGCCTGCTGATTCTCGCTGCCAGGAGGGTGAGCGAGGGCGATCTGAGCGTACGGGTTCCCGAAGCCAGGACCCGTGATGTGCGCCGCGATGACGAAGTGGGGACATTGTCCCGCGCCTTCAACCGCATGACGGATCAGCTTTCGACCCAGCGCACGGAGCTGATGGTTGCCTATGAGCAGATCGACGAGCGTCGTCGGTTTACCGAGACGGTTCTGTCCGGCGTGTCTGCCGGTGTGATCGGACTCGATGCAAATCAGGTGATCGAACTGCCCAACCGTGCAGCGGCCCGCCTTTTGCAGCGCGATCTGGATGCCGTCATTGGCAAGCCGCTAAGGGATATGGTGCCTGAATTCGCGACGATGCTCGATCTCGCGCGGGCAGAGCCCGGTGAGGCGCATACAGATGAAATCCAGATCGATGCGCCGGAGAAAAGCGCGGTTCTGGGTGAAGGGCCGAGCGTCGGGAGTGCGGGGCGGACGCTTCTCGTGCGCGTGGTGGGCGAGCAGCGCAGCGATGACTCAGCCGGCTATGTCGTGACCTTCGATGATATCACCGCCCTGCTGGCCGCCCAGAGAAAGGCAGCCTGGGCCGATGTGGCACGCCGTATCGCTCACGAGATCAAGAACCCCCTTACGCCTATCCAGCTCTCGGCCGAACGTCTCAAACGGCGCTTTCTGCGCGAGATCAGTTCCGACCCCGAGACATTCGGCCAGTGCGTCGATACGATCGTGCGCCATGTGGGCGATATCGGCCGCATGGTCGATGAGTTCTCGTCCTTCGCTCGCATGCCTCAGCCCGTGCTGCGTGACGAGGATCTGTCGCGTCTGGTGCGCGAAGCCCTCGTCCTGCAGCGCAACGCCCATCCGGAGATCGTTTTCGACACGACGTATCTTCCGACCCAGGGGCCTATGGTGCGGTGTGACCGGCGCCTGATCGGCCAGGCCCTGACCAACCTGCTCCAGAATGCGGCCGATGCGATTGCAATGGTCGCCGCCTCGGAACGAGAGGAAGACCCGACCCTGCTGTCGGGAGAGCCGCGTGAGACACTGGGACGGATACAGGTTTCACTGACTATTCACGCGGGGGAGGCTGCCGTTCAGGTGGTGGATGATGGCATTGGTTTGCCATCAGTTGACCGGCACCGCTTGACGGAACCTTATATCACGCACAAACCGAAAGGGACGGGGCTCGGGCTCGCGATCGTCAAGAAGATCATGGAGGATCACGCAGGTGGCATCAGGCTGGAGGACCGACCGGACGGACGGGGTACCGTCTCGACGCTCACCCTTCCTGTGCGTGATCGCAGCCCCGAACTGGATGAAGCGGGCAAGGAGCAATGAACGGCTGATGAGGGATGCGCATGGAGCATGAAATCCTGATCGTCGATGACGAGCCGGATATACGGCTGCTCATCGAGGGACTCCTTCGCGATGAAGGCTATGAGACGCGCGTGGCGGCCAATTCTGACCAGGCTCTGGCAGCGTTCAGGGCCCGTCGCCCGTCGCTTGTTATCCTTGATATCTGGCTTCAGGGCTCGCGCCTGGACGGGATCGATCTGCTCAGGACCATCAAGGCGGAGGAGCCGGGGCTTCCTGTCGTCATGATCTCGGGTCATGGCACGATCGAAACTGCCGTATCGAGCCTGCAGCATGGCGCGTATGATTTCATTGAAAAGCCCTTCCAGACCGATCGACTGATCCTCGTGGTGCAGCGTGCCCTCCAGGCAGCCCGTCTGGAGCGGGAGAATGCCGAGCTGCGCCTGCGTTCGGGCAATGAGACCATGCTCTTTGGCGAGGGGCCGGGTATTGCGGCCGTGCGTGGCCAGATCGAACGCGTGGCGCCTACCAACTCGCGGGTGCTGATCACGGGGCCAGCGGGATCGGGCAAGGAAATTGCGGCCCGTATGGTGCACGCTCGATCAAGACGCGGCACAGGTCCCTTCATCGCCCTCAATTGTGCAACGCTCGCACCGAACCGTTTCGAGGAGGAGCTTTTCGGCATAGAGGGGCAGTCCGACGGGACCATGCGCCGCACGGGTGTTCTGGAGCGCGCCCATAAGGGAACGCTGCTTCTGGACGAGGTGGCGGACATGCCACTCGAGACACAGGGCAAGATCGTGCGCGCCTTGCAGGACCAGACTTTCGAGCGTCTGGGCGGTTCCACGCGGGTGAAGGTCGATGTGCGCGTGATCGCCACGACCAATCGCGATCTGCAGGGCGAGATCTCTCTCGGTCGGTTCCGGGAGGATCTGTATTATCGTCTGGCTGTGGTGCCCTTGCGTCTGCCTTCCCTGCGCGAGCGACGTGAGGATATCCCGGCTTTGGCCCAGCATTTCCTGCTTCGCTATGCGGAAAATGCCGGTCTCGCCCCCAGAGAGCTGTCCGTGGATGCGCTGGCGGCGCTGCAATCCTATGAGTGGCCTGGCAATATCCGCGAGCTGCGCAATCTGATGGAGCGCCTTCTGATCATGATGCCTAACGGGCAGGATCTGATCCGGGCTGACATGCTGCCGAGTACAGTGAGCCAGGGTGCGCCGTCAATGACGCGGCTCGATGCCGGCGCTGATGTCATGGCGCTTCCGTTGCGCGAGGCGCGTGATCTGTTCGAGACGCAGTATCTGCAGGTGCAGCTTCTGCGTTTTGGCGGCAATATCAGCCGTACGGCCAATTTCGTCGGGATGGAGCGCAGTGCCCTGCACCGCAAGCTCAAGCAGCTTGGGGTCACGCCGGAAGATCGGACCTTGTGAGTCTGGAAACCGGATATCAATGAAGATAAGATAGGGGTAGGAAGCCAGAGACGTATCTGTCACGTTACCCCTCTGGCCCCCGATCAGGGGACCTTACACACACCGGAAAAGAAGAAGAGCAATCTTGGCCAGAGCAAACCCCACCCCCGCGCCGTCCGCAGTGCCCTACTCCGAATTCGCCGCTGGCGAGACGGTCCAGGAGCTGTTCCTGCAGCATCTCCAGCAGCACGGTCTTCCGGTAACTGTGTTTCTGGTCAATGGCGTCAAGCTTCAGGGCGTGATCCCGCGCTTCGACCAGGAGACGATCATCCTGCGTCGTGATGGTCATACGCAGCTCGTCTACAAGCACGCCGTCAGCACGATCATGCCCGTCGCACCGCTGTCGCTTTTCGCGCCAGAAGGCGATATCGGCCTGTAAGGCGAGGAGTTCTCCCGGAACGTGTCAGTGACGACCAGTACTACGCCTCCCGCGACACGCGCTGCGGTTATTCTTCCCTGGGAGCGTCCGACGCCGAATGACGAGTTCCGCGCTGCGGAAGCCCGTCTTGAAGAGGCGGTCGGACTTGCCTCCTCGATTGGCCTCGTGGTGGTCAGACAGGCCGTTCTGGCCATAAGGTCTGTCCGGCCCGCCACGCTTTTCGGTAAGGGGCAGGTCGAGCAGCTTGCCGAACTCGTCGAGGAAAACGACGTCAAAGTCGTGATTGTCGATGCCAAGCTCTCTCCGGGCCAGCAGCGCAATCTTGAAAAGGCCCTGAACAGTAAGGTGCTGGATCGCACCGGGCTGATTCTGGACATCTTTGGTGCGCGCGCGGCCACCCGAGAGGGCGTGCTTCAGGTCGAGCTTGCCCATCTGGAATATCAGCGCTCCCGTCTTGTGCGTCTCTGGACCCATCTTGAGCGTCAGCGCGGCGGCTTCGGCTTTCTGGGCGGTCCTGGTGAAACCCAGATCGAGGCTGATCGCCGCATGATCGACGAGCGTCTCGTGCGTCTGCGCAAGGACCTCGATCAGGTGCGTCGAACACGCGGCCTGCATCGTTCCGCGCGCAAGAAGGTGCCGTTTCCCGTAGTGGCCCTTGTCGGCTACACCAATGCTGGCAAATCGACTTTGTTCAATGCCCTTACCGGCTCGGCCGTGCACGCGCAGGATCAGCTTTTCGCCACGCTCGATCCTACCATGCGCGGGTTGCGCCTCCCCTCGGGCCGACGTGTTATCCTGTCCGACACGGTGGGGTTCATCAGTGAATTGCCGACCGAACTCGTGGCGGCCTTCCGTGCGACCCTTGAGGAAGTGGCTGAGGCCGATATCATCCTGCATGTCCGCGACGTGGCGCATCCCGACAGCGCTGCCCAGCGAGCGGATGTAATCAACGTGCTCGATGGCATGGTACGTGATGGCATGCTGGACGCGCATTGGCCCCAGCGCACGATCGAGGTCCTGAACAAGGCCGACCTCATGGGGGGAATCGAGGCGGTGCCTCGCCATCCGGGCTGTGTGGCTATTTCAGCCATCACGGGCGAGGGGCTGCCCAATCTCTACTCGATGCTCGATCAGCATATGACCGCGTCGATGGTGTTGACCCGCATTCGCCTCGAGATCACCAATGGTGCGGCGCTCGCCTGGCTGTACGAACATGGTGAGGTGCTCGAGAGGCTCGATCAGGAGACCGAGATCACGCTCGATGTGCGCCTGTTCGAGCAGGATCGGTCACGCTTCGGGCAGCTCTATCCGGAATGCCTTGTCTCTGCCTGAAATCACTTTGATACTGGATTTCACGATACGGGGGTCATAGAGAGCGCGAGCATCTCTGGGGAGGAAAGCCGCGGTGAAGGATGAGGGTATCATGACGTCGTCGCGTCCTTCGGTCGTGACGCGCCGCGTTCTGGAAGATCTCAGCGCCATCGCCCGTGAGGCGGCCGAGCGTATCATCATGCCGCGCTTTTGTCGCCTGAGCGAGAGCGATATCCGGACCAAGACATCGCCTTCCGACCTCGTGACAGTCGCCGACGTGATGGCGGAGGAATTCATAGCCAACGCGATCAGGCGCCTTCTTCCTGAAGCTCTGATGATTGGTGAGGAGCGATGCAGCGCGCATCCAACGCTTGTCGATGAAGCGGCGCGCGTACCACTCTCGATCACCATTGATCCCATAGACGGTACGGCGAATTATGCGGCAGGTCTGCCGGTGTTTGGCGTCATGATGGCCGTGCTCGACTACGGTATCCCGGTTGCAAGCGTCATTCTCGACCCGATCACCCGATCTGCGGCGCTTGCGCTGAAGGGGGAGGGCGCCTGGACTGAAGATGAAACAGGACAGGTCCAGCCGCTCCATGTCGCGACACCCTTCACGCGGATCGAGGATATCACGGGGAAAATCGCCTGGCGCACCCTGCCGCTGGGCGATACGGCGCTGGCCGATCACAATCTGCGCTCCATGACAGGGCTCTGGGATCTGCGTTGCGCCGCCCATGAATACCGGATGATCGCAGCCGGGCATGGTCATGTGCTTGCCTATAGCCGCACCTGTCTCTGGGATCACTGTCCGGGCTGGCTTCTCCTGCACGAGGCCGGGGGGTATGGTGCGCGTCTTAATGGCCGTGCGTATCATGCGGCGATCCCGGGCCGGGGGCTGCTCTACGCACCCGACCGACAGGGCTGGGACATGGTCCATCGCGCACTGGCACTGGCGGGTTGAGCTGGCTTTCAAGTTGGCGTGTATTCGAAAACCGAATTCTTGTTGCGGCGTTCTGATTACATGAAAAAGGAGAGTTTTCATGGCTAATCAGGATCCAGTTCTTTACGCAGTTTGTGATGCCGAGAAGGCCCGCTTCCTGCGCTATGACGGACAACAGATGCGTACCGTCCAGCGCTTCGGAGCCCATGACAAGGCGACAGACGCAGCGGGAGAGGTGGCCTCGATCAAGGAACCGCGCTCCGATCCCAAGGTCCAGGTGCGTGAACGCTTTGCTCGGCAGATCGCCGAGGAAATCGATGCCGCGCTCTCGGCAAATGCAGCGCTCGAGGGTGTCGTCCTCGCCGCCGCCCCGCACGTGCTGCATGACATTCGCGATCACCTCTCCAAGGCAACCAGCAAAAAGCTGATCAAGAGCGAGAGCAAGGATCTGACGAATATCCCTGATCAGGATCTCCTGTCCCATTTCGACCGCCCGGCAACGGGATGGCCAAAACCCTGAGAACAGTCTCTGGACGATGCGCCACTCTCCTTCAAGAGAGCAGGCGCATTCTCCAGGCCTGGGCGCGGTGGGTCGATTTTCGATGGCAGCTCGACCCCGGGCATCTGTTTCGCGTGAGCAGCCCCTGGGGCACGATTCCCGGCTCGAGGATTACCGGCCTCTTGGGATTATGACGAAGTCCGGGTCACGTCATACAACAACGAAACGCTCCCATTCGTTTTCAATATCGGTCAGGATTGCGATAGACCCGCCATGTACAGAGGTGGCAATCTTCTGACCGAAACCGATTGTATAAAAACTGCCTTTTGGCTGGAATATCACGCTACCAGATCTCGTTTTTCCTGCGGGCACGAAGTTGATCGCGTCTTCCGCTGCAACCAGCATGAAGCACTCTCCGAGTATTGTCACGCAAGCTAGAGAATTCTCCCCCGGATAGACTGGCAGCAGGTGTGAAGAGCGTTGGGTCAACGGCTCCACCACAAGGCGTTTCTCATCCGGATCGTAGCACAGGATACGCTCATGACAATCGAGGCAGATTGGTCCGGTGATGTTGTTGGTAGCGAGCACCTGATCGAAGGCTTCGCCTTGTCCTTGGGTTGCGAGATTGATCATGAGCTTGCGTCTGAGCCGCACAGCAAGAGCGTGATCTCCGCGCAATGCAACCTGATAGATGATCCCGGTGACGAATCCGGTATGGGCGAAGATAAACATCCTGTTCTTCATCGCGTCGATCTGGTCGGAAATCAGGGTCAGGGCGACGAGCCTCGCATGGCGCGGTGAGGCCAGGAAAAGCCGATTTCTCAGATTGGCTGGGTTGCGCCGACGCTGAATACTGACCTCGCGCCTGACAAGGGTGGGCTGACCGCTTGCGAGGGCTTTGATGATAGATGAGATGGACTTGGAGCCAGAGAGGCTCTCATAGACGACATGCCCGCTATAGAAAGTGGGCACATGGATGATATCCGGGCTGACGTTACTCAGCAGATGCGTATGATAGGCGTCGACCCTGTCTTTAGGATCTGAAAGAAGAAAGGGGCGTCCTCCGATATCTTCCGGCTTGATGGACATATTGACCATCTTGTCCGTCAGGTATTTTCCGTAATCTTCCGCAATGTCGCATTCATCGGGGTGAATGGAGAATTTTGGCGAGAGTGCCATGACGCAATCGGCGGAGAGCTTTCTGGAAAACTTGAGGGCAGCGTATCCCCCCATGGACTGTCCGAATACCAGACGGACCCTGTCGGGACCGAGTAACTGATCGATGACCCTGATCGCCTCGTCCATCTCGTCGCTGAGAAACCAGTTTGGCTTTTTCGTTGCGAAGCCGATGACATCGAGATCTTTGATGCGGGCGACATTCTTCAGCAAGAAGAAGTCTCTGGCAACAGTCTCGAAGTTTAAGCCGGTGAAAGTAATGATCGTGTAGGCGGAATTTCCTCTGTGATGATGGAGTACAATCTCATTCCCTTCGTATACGATCATTCTCAGCACCCCATTCCGATTTTTGGGCACTAATAATGGTATTATTTTCGGTAAAGAACAATAAAATTGCTACTTTGTGTTGCGTGATTTAGACAATATTTTATTTCTTGCTGATCAGACAAAAGGGAATGCGACGATTCTGTTGTCTTGAGGCGGGTTGGCGATCGCCATAGTATCGGCAGGCTTTGTCCAAATAGAAGCGTTTGTCCCGCCCGGGTGTGTCTTAGGCGGGACTGCAAAAGGTCCTACATCGAGAGCAGAGGCTCGTCGGATTGTTCGGCAATCAGACCGTGGCGGCGGCTATGCAGCCCTTCTACACGGACGTCGATGGATCGCCCCTGCAATTTCCCGACGATCTTTTCGAGAATATCGACCGAAGTAATGTCCCAGAATGTCGCATCGGCCACATTGATTTCGACAGACTTCGCCTTGGTCTGAAAATCGACGGCGTCATAAAGCATGTCAGCTGAGGCGAAGAACACCTGGCCATGCACGGTATAGACATCCTTCTCTTCGGCCTTGTGTGTTTCGACGCGGAGCATGCCCATTGCCCGCCAGGCAAAGAACACACCACTCAGAAGAACGCCGACGGCCACGCCAGCTGCCAGATCATGTGTTGTAACCGTCACGATCACGGTCACGATCATGACGAGGCTCGACAATTTGGGGTGACGCATGACGTCTCGCAGCGATCCCCAGGCAAAGGTGCTAACCGATACCATGATCATGATGGCGACGAGGGCCGCCATAGGCACCTTGGCGACGTAGTTATGCAAAAGCACCATCAGGGCCAGGAGGAACGCACCCGCCGTGAAGGTGGAGAGGCGCCCGCGTCCGCCATAACGCAGATTGCCAACGGTCTGGCCGATCATGCCACAGCCCGCAATGCCGCCGAACAGGCCCACGGCAATGTTTGAAATGCCCAGACCCGTGCATTCCATGCGTGGTTCGCCATGCGTGTCGGTATGGTCGTCCACCACACCGGCGGTCATGAGAGATTCAAGCAATCCGACAGCGGCCATCGCCAGCGCATAGGGCATGACGATCTCGAGGGTTTCGAGTGTGAATGGTACATGCGGGAAAACGAGCGAGGGCAGCCCATTGGGGAGCGCACCGAGATCGGCCACCGTGTGAACGGGCATGGGATGCCAGATCGTGATCAGGGTCAGCACGACGATACAGATCAGCGGTGAAGGAATGGCCGTGGTCAGGCGCGGCAGCAGATAGATGATGGCGAGACCCAGGGCAATCAGCGCGTAGGTATGCCAGGTGACATGCAGCATTTGCGGCACCTGTGCTGAAAAGATCATGATGGCCAAGGCGTTGACGAAGCCCGTCTGCACCTCTTTCGACACGAACCGCATCAGCACATGCAGACGCAGCAATCCGAAGACGATCTGCATCGCCCCCGCGATAAGCGTTGCCAGAAACATGTATTGAATGCCGTGATTATGCACGAGAGCGGCCACAACGAGAGCGACCGATCCGGCGGCTCCGGAGATCATGCCCGGTCTGCCGCCTGTGATGGCGATCGCCACACTGATGACGAAAGAGGCGTAGAGCGAAACGGCCGGAGAAACGCCTGCGATATAGGAAAAGGCAATGACTTCAGGAATGAGCGCGAATGTGCCCACCATGCCAGCCAGCACCTCACGCAGCGGGCTGAAAGCCCACTGTGCGCGATAGGTCGAGAGATTCAAGAGACGACTCCTTCGGGTAAAAAACGATCAGATTTCTTCGTCGTATTCTGGCCCGACGTGGCAATGGCGTCGTAAAGGTAGAAAGAGCCGTAGCGGTTCGCAAGGGGGGAGCTGGCGGAGAGTGCTTAATACGGTACCATTTGCCAGGATCACCCGGGTTACCCCCGTCCAGAAAGGGCGTGACAGGCGTGGCGTGCGAAACCGGTCGGGGCTTGCAAAAGAATTTCGACAAAGGGGGCTAGACGCCTGCCCTGCATTTCTTTACATCGGGCATCGCTGTGTGGCGGATGTAGCTCAGTTGGTAGAGCGCCGGTTTGTGGTACCGGTGGTCGCGGGTTCGAGTCCCGTCATTCGCCCCAGCATTTCCCCTAAAACCAGAGTTGAACGACGACCCTGCCATTCGGACAGGATCTCGGGAATGCGTCGGGCGCTGCATGAGACGGCGCAGAGCGCCATCTTTCTTGCAGGCTAAAAGCGTCTACGCAGGGATCTATTGGCGCGCATAAACATCATCGAGGCGGATGATATCGTCTTCGCCCAGATAAGGGCCGGACTGTACCTCGATCAGGGTCAGGGCGATCTTGCCCGGATTGGCCAGACGATGCGTGCAGCCCAGGGGCAGATAGACGCTCTCATTCTCCCGCACGATGATTTCCGCCTCATCACGCGTGACGACGGCGGTCCCCGCCACGACCACCCAGTGCTCGGCGCGATGGAAATGCTTCTGGAGGGACAGGACATGGCCCGGATCGACATGAATACGCTTGACCTGGAAACGGTCTCCACGGATCAGGCTCTCGTAAAAACCCCAGGGGCGATACATGCGGTTATGGCTGCTGGCTTCGGCGCGCCCGGCCTGTGTCAGGCGGGTGACCATTTTCTTGACGTCCTGCGCCCGATCGCGATGCGATACCATCACGGCGTCTTCGGTGACCACCACGACCAGATTCTCGACGCCCATGACCGCTGTGACGGCAGCGTCCGAGCGCACATAGCAATTGCGCGTGGCATCCAGAAAAACATCACCTGAAATGACGTTGCCCTCTTCATCCTTGGGGCTGATCTCCCAGAGCGCATCCCAGCTGCCGATATCCGACCAGCCAAAGCTGGCAGGAACGACAGCCGCGTGGCGTGTGCGCTCGGCTACGGCATAGTCGATCGAGATATCGGGAGAGAGATTGAACATTTCCGGATCGAGCCGTTCGAAATCGAGGTCGGATTTTCGATGCGCCACGGCCTGGCCAACATGCGTATGGATGTCCGGCTCGAAAGCGGCAATCTCGCGCAGCAAAATATCGGCGCGGGCAACGAACATGCCTGAGTTCCAGGAATAGCGCGCATCCTGCACGAGGGCCGTAGCCCTCTCGAGATCCGGCTTTTCCATGAATCGCGCCACATGAAAAGCACCGGGGACGTCAGGAAGGACGGCGCCCCGCTCTATATAGCCATACCCCGTTTCCGGCTTGTTCGGCTGGATGCCGAAGGTCGCGATATAGCCCTGCGTCGCTGCTTCGACGGCCGTATCGAGCGTGGCGAAAAGTCCCGCCAGGTCGGTAATCGCGGCATCGGCTGCCATGACCCAGAGAATGGCATCGGGCGTCTGTTCAGCCACCAGAAAGGCGGCCGCCGCGATGGCCGGGGCAGAATTGCGCGCGGAGGGTTCGAGCAAGATACGCGCCTCATCAATACCCGCTTCACGCAATTGCTCGGCAATGATGAAGCGATGCGCCTCGTTGCACACCACGATTGGCTGTCCAAGTCCTGCGGCCTTGCCGCGTAATGCGGTTTCCTGAAGCAGGGTTCGCTCAGTCAGAAGAGGCCAGAACTGCTTGGGAAAACTGCCGCGCGACACGGGCCAAAGTCGACTGCCCGAACCGCCGGAGAGAATGACCGGGATGATCCGGGGTGAAGCGGGCAGGGCAGCTGAAGACAAGGCGCAATCCAGTATGATGTCCCGGGAGCAGGCAAATCCTTCCCGTCGATCAGGAAGGTTGGGCGATCATAAAGCGATCGTCCCAAAAATCCACGGAACATCCGCTCGGGACCCGCTTCACCCAGAGGAGATCACGTGACACAAAGCCGTGCGCTCAGTCCATCCAGGGGCGCGCATAGGCCACGCCCAGAGCCACAAGCTGCGCCGTGCGGTGCGGCGTATCAGATTCGGCATAGACGCGTAGTTCCGGCGCATTTCCCGAGGGGCGCAAATGCACGATATCCCCCTGCGTGAAGAACACCCGCAAACCATCGGTTTCGTCGCATCCTGCCACCGCGCCGCAAAGCGCAGTAAATGGCGCGAACTGGCCCGTTTCCGATAATTTCTTCTGCAGCGTAGCAATCTCTTGCGTGCTTCGTGCGGTGGGAAGCGGGGCCAACCGGTCACTCATCGTGTAGCGTGCGGGCAGGCTGGCCCCTAGAGCGACCAGATCGTTCTGATGGTCACGAGCCGCGATCAGGGCGCAGAGCATGGGCAATACGGCATCCCGTGTCGGCAAGGGCCGCAATATGCGGGCCTCACGAGAAACCGGCGTCGCCAGCAGAAAACCGCCATTGGCCTCGTATCCAACCGAAGGGCTATGGCCCTGGCCGGCGGCTTCGGTCATGGCGGCCACGACATAGGGCGAGCCGATACGCGTCCGTCGGATCACGGGAGCAAATCCTGCTTTTTCCAGCGCCGTATTGCTGTTGACTGGCGTGGAAACGGCCTGGGCACCCAGGAAACGGGCGGCCACGATACCCAGAACGTCTCCACGCAGCCACGCACCCTTCCTGTCAGCCAGAAGCGGTCGATCGGAATCTCCATCGGTTGTCAGGATCGCATCATAGAGCCCGGTGGCGGCCCAGTCGCGGGCGAGCGCACAGTCCTCGGCACGAACCGCTTCGGTATCGACGGGTATGAAAACGGCCGATCGTCCAAGCGCGGTGACCTCGGCGCCAAGGGCCTGAAGCAGTGTGACGAGGCAATCGCGGCCCACCGCAGAATGCTGGTACACGCCAAGCCGGAGCCCCTTCAGCGCATGCATGCCGAAGAAGTCGCGATAGCGCGTGATATAATCCGGCAGGACATCGACGGTTCCCGGTGGGGCAAACTCATGCTGGAGCGTCCCTTGGGCATCAAACCAGCCTTCGGGAAGCGTGACGGATTGCCGCCGCATCCCTGTTTCGTCCTCCTTGAGGAATTCTCCCTCAGGCCGGTTGAACTTGATGCCATTGCGATCGGCCGGGATATGGCTGCCGGTGACCATGAGAGAGGGGATGCTGCGCCCATAGGCAAAAAGGCAAAGCGCCGGCGTGGGTACAGTGCCGCAATCAAGCGGCACCCCGCCCGCATGATGGATGGCCGCCGCACAGGCACGCAGGATGCGTGGCGTGCTGAGGCGCAGATCTCCCGCCAGGGCAACCTCATCACCGGGGTGGAATGCACCGAGACTCTGGAGATGCTGAAGATAACCGAGCGTATAGGCGAAACAAACCGCGTCGGTCATGGCGGTGACCAGACCGCGCGCGCCGCTCGTGCCAAAACCGACCCCGGAACGGGACATCCACTCAGCGATCAGCAAGAGACATTCCTTCTATCCGGCGAGGCCTGCACCACGGCTTCCCGTTTCGCGGCCAGAGCACGACCTCTCTATGGGGTATATCCAGGGCGGCTGAGCGGTGGGAGCCGTTCACACGCGCCCGTAACCAAAGCTGTCACGCGCTCTGGGCGCAAGGCGACAGCATTTCCAGCCGCCCTCTCCCATATCGGGAGTATTGTCGTCGGCAGCCGGGGTCAGGTAGCCATTGGGCAGAAGGACGTAATGGGCGATGTGCAATTCTGGCCCCTTCAGAAACACGTTGCGCCAGATCTTGCCGTCAACCGTGTATTCCTTGAGCGTCCATGTCCCATCCAGCGTATCGGCGCGGTTGAACATCATGTCTTCTGCCCAGAAGGACTGGCGATGCAGGCGATAGCGGCCCGACGTTGCGGTAGGCGCACCATCCAGAACCAGTTCGATCGAGATATTGCCCTGGGGTGTCGGCAGGGGATTGAAACCATACCAGTCGCCAAAGACCGGTCCCGTCGGATCGGTGCACCCGGCAAGGGGGGAGATCAGGGTCAGCGCCAGCAGGGAGCCTGCGAGACGGGTCAGGATTCTGGACGGGCGGGTCATGGGCGTGGTCCGTTGGCAAGGGGCGTCGTATCGGCAGATGCGACAAAAAGACGGGCTAGCCCGTCTTCCAGCGCGATAGGGGTAATGCCCAGCCTCGTTGTCATGGGCGTAACTGGGAAGGCCTTGTCCTCGAGGAGCCGCCTGATCTCGGCGCGTCCGATCGAGGGCAGACCGGGCAGTCGGGCCGATAGAGGCGCGAGGATTTCCAGCACCTTCCCCGGTACGGGCAGGAAAACACGTTTGCCCAGCCCGGCCGCCGTGAGAATGGCCTTGATGAAGTCGCGATAGCTTACGGCTCGGGGGCCGGCGATCACGAGCGATTCAGGCCCGGTGATCTGTCCGGAGGTGGCAAGAGCCAGCGCCGCCACGACCGCACGCGTCACATCGTCCTGATAGATGGGCTGAACCAAAGAGCGCCCCCCATTGGGCAGGGGAAGGACTGGCAGTCGCCTCAGCAGGGCGGCCAGGCGCTGCACATTATCCTCGCCTTGCGCGCCATAGATCATGGTGGGGTGCAGGATCATGCCCCTGCGCCCCGAGTCGAGCAGGGCTGTCTCCCCTCTCAGCACGCCATTGCCATGGGCATCTGGCCAGCGGGTGAATTTGCGTGTGCTGCCAAGTGCAATCAGACAGGCGGTCTGAGGCGCCGCATCGAGAATGGCGGGTATGAAACGCGCATGGGCCGTCGAGACGATGCGCGTGGCATCGGCCAGAGCCGCCGCAAGCGTGCGCGAATCCTCGAGATCGGCGACGCGCGCGGATGCGCGAAGATCGTCCGGCAGCTTCTCCGGCGCGCGAATGACAGGGATGATCGTCTCGCCCTCTGCGCTCAGAGCGCGGGCGATCGCCAAACCCGATCGACCGTTTGCCCCGATGAGATGGACCGGTGACGTCATGATCAGTTCAACGTGGAGGAGAGGATGGGCGGGGAAGACCAGGCTTCGCGCATGGCCGGGTCTTTCGCCAGCGGTGTGCTCAAGTTCTTGAGGTTCTCGCCGTTGAGTTTGACTGGCGGATGGAAGGAGAGGGTAAAGCTCCGCCCGGTCGGGGCTTGCAGGAATTCGGGCAGGGCGCTGAGCCCCGGCACTTTCTGCACCAGCAATGCGGCGGGAAGCGCCATCATCTGCTTGAGATCCGAGAGAGACTGGTTTCGTTGCGCGGCGATACGCGTCATGAGCGTGTCCAGATTGCCGCCATCATCGCGATAGGTCAGATCGGTCGAGATCAGGGCGGGCTGATGAGTGGCATCGCTGCTCTCCAGATTATCCATGGCAATCCGGCCTTCGAATGCGAAGGATTTCGGGGTCAGCGCCGCAAAGACGATTGTGCTCAGCCTGGTCGTGGTGTCTGTCGTGATGTTCTGGGTCATCATGTCGATATGGGTGACCGGCGGAAGGAACAGTGCCAGAGGCGATGCCGGGCTGAGGCTGAGCAGGGTTGTACGCGCCTCGCCTCGAGTCTGGATGACGGCCCCCTCCTTCCAGCGCCGCGCTTCACTGGACTCGCTGCTGATCCGGGCACCAAGCAGCGTCAGGGCAACGCCTTTGGTTTCGGCGCGTGCGGGTGTTTCCTGCACATCCTGCAGTGTGGCGAGATGGTCCGGCGAGGGATTGCTCGCGAATTGCTCCCACCAGCCGACATAACGCGCATAGCGTGTGCCGGTCTCGTGCATGTCCCTGATATCGAGCGCCAGAGCTGTGGCGGGTTGATGGATCGCGCGGGAAAGGGCCAGTGCCAGCGTGCTTTTGTTCGAGCAGGAAGCATGGCCTTCATGGAGGCTCCCTGCATTACCGTCGTCATGGCCGTAATTGTCGAGTGAGGCATAGCCGATGTTCAGCGTGCATCCCTGCTCGGAGACCAGGGCGATGTCATGGATCTGGCCATGCCGAAAATGGATTTGGGAGGCGGGCGGAAGCTCGGCCACCTCACGCTTCTCGCGGCTGAAGGGGGGGAGGAGCAGGTTCTTGAGCGTCAACTCGCCAATCGTGCCGCTCACCGGACCGACAATATTTACGCGATCGGCGTGAATGCGAGAAAAGCTCAGCCCGGTGGTCAGATAGCCCGTTGGGTTGTTGATGGTCAGGTGCTGGGCGCTCAGGGTGACGTCGCCGCGTATGAAGCGGGCATTATCGAAACCGGCACCGCGCGCCAGAAAGCGTGGATAGGCCCGGTCGTACTCGAATCTGGCATCTGGGGGCAGATTAGCCCTGAAACTGGCCAGAGCGCGCTGCAACTCGGCCTTGGACTCGTGGCGTACGCCAATTCCGCCCAGACCGATAACAACAAGGCAGAGTCCTGCGGCGAGCCAGGGTCTTTTCACGTCTGATCATCCTCTTGAAACGGCCTCAATCGACGGTCGCCATGTTAGTCCGGCTTTGCAACAGGGACAATCTCAGGATTTATTTATGCGGTATCATGATACCGATAGACGAAAAATGGCGGAAATCAGCCGTTTTCAGGAGGATGGCATGAGTCGAAAAAGCTTGACCTAATGCCGGGGGCGTCCCATAAGGCGCCCCCAATACCAACACATGTTGCTGGACCAGTCCGAACCATGAAGACCACACTTTCGTTGAAGCCCGCAGAGGTGACGAAAGGCTGGACCCTGATCGACGCCGAAGGGCTCGTTCTTGGCCGCCTCGCCACCATCATCGCGACCCGCCTGCGCGGCAAGCACAAGCCCCAGTACACCCCGCATGTCGATTGCGGCGACAACATCGTCGTGATCAACGCCGAGAAGATCGTTCTGACCGGCAACAAGGTGGGCCAGAAGCTGTTCCATTACCACACGGGCCATCCCGGTGGCATCAAGGAGCGCACCATCACGCAGCGTCTCGAGGGCAAGAACCCCGGCAGCGTGATCGAGAAGGCAGTCGAGCGTATGATCACGCGCGGCCCGCTGCAGCGCGCCCAGATGAAGCATCTGTATGTCTATGCCGGTGACAAGCACCCGCATGAAGGCCAGCAGCCGGTGAAGCTGGATGTTGCGTCCATGAACCGCAAGAACACCCTCAATGTGATCGAGGCCTGAGAGATATGTCTGAAACTCAAGAGCGCACAGGTACGCTTCAGGACCTCGCCGGCATCGCTCCTGCCACGCAGGCTGCTCCGGTTCACGAAGTCAAGCGCGATGCACAGGGCCGTTCCTATGCAACGGGTCGTCGTAAGGACGCCACGGCACGCGTATGGGTCAAGCCGGGCAAAGGCGATATCATCGTCAATGGCCGTCCGGTCACGACCTATTTCGCTCGTCCGGTTCTGCGCATGCTGATCACGCAGCCCTTCCTGCTGACCGATCGCTACAACCAGTTCGACGTGTATTGCACGGTCAAGGGCGGCGGTCTGTCCGGCCAGGCTGGTGCAGTGCGTCACGGCATCTCGCGCGCCCTGACCCATTATGACCCCGCTCTGCGTGGCATTCTGAAGGTTGCAGGCTTCCTGACCCGCGACAGCCGCGTTGTCGAGCGTAAGAAGTACGGTCGCGCCAAGGCACGTCGTTCCTTCCAGTTCTCCAAGCGCTGATTTCTGGCGGGGCTTTGGCCCCGCTGGCCTCAGGGTTACGAAAAACCCCGCTCTCGCAAGAGGGCGGGGTTTTTTGCATTTCGCAGACGATTCCTTCTGCTTCTTTCTGCGCCTGTTTCATAAAGTTACATGGAAATACACAACGTCACAAAATCGTGAGTATTTCCTCGCATTGAGGCCGGGGAATGAACGGATAACCGTCGTGATCGCGCAGATCCGGACTATCCGGGTCATGTATCGAAAATAAGTTCAGGGCTGTGAACCTAATTTCGATTGTTCATCTTTTTCGGCAGATTATAGGACACATCATAAATCTGCGTTAACCGCCACTAATTTTTATTCATTAGTGAAGATTGTGAACTATTTGCCAAATATATAATTCCTTCTTCTCTCGGTGGAGTCGAGGTGTGATCATTGATGGCCGGTTGATAGTCAGAAAGTGAGAAGTATTCGGGAAACCCCAGGTCTCCCGACTTTATCCCGGATCAACGGACGGAAAGCCGAGCTATGACTACATCGATCAGTGGCGTCTGGAGCGCAGTGTTGGCAAATGACAAAACTGTCTATCAGAGTAATGGCCAGGTTATAGACGGCCCCGTCAATCTGGTTGGGCAGGCGCCGGAACTGCATGTGTTCAGCGGAGCCGTGGTGACGGGTCTGACATCTCCCATGTCGGCCTGGACAGCCAAATGGGCCAGCGCCTTCATCCAGAGCGGCGGTACGATCGAGAATTCGACCCTGCAGAGCATTGTGGCGGTTGTCAGCTCTGGCGGCGTCCTGGCCAATAACATGCTCGATCATACGGGCGACAAGATCCATAGCGGCGGCACCGCCATCAACAACACCAAGTTCAATGGCGGAGATCTCTACGCCGACCGCTCGGCACGCGTGAATAATCTGACGATCGGCCAGAGTCTCAGCGTTCTCTCCGGCGTGGTCTGGTCGGGTGGCACAGTGCAGTCTGGGGGTATCGTCAGCGCGGTTGCGGGTAGTCTGGTACAGGATGCGCTCGTCTCGCGCGGTGGACAGGTGGCGATCCTCTCAGGAAGCACGGCCCAGAATGTCAGAACACTTGGAACGGGTCTCAATGGTCCCGGTACCGGCATACAGGGCTCGCTCATCCTCAGTGCGGGGGGCACAAGCGTCGATGCGCGTATTGAGGGCGGCTATATGTCCGTCCAGGGCAATGGTGCTGTCTCGCGCGATGCTTACGTCACTTCCAATGGCTGGCAGGATGTCGGCTCGAACAATAACGGGGCAACTGGCGGCGGTGTCGCGTCCTCCACGACGCTGATCAACGGAGGGGCGCAGTTCATCAAGAACGGGCTTGCTGTTGATACGCAGGTCTCTTCGGGCGGGCGTCAGGAGGTTGCGGCAGGCGGTACGGCGCAGGGCGGCACTGTTTTTGCCGGGGGGCAGTTCCAGATCGACGCCGGTGGCACCGGTATCAACAATGCGATCCTCTCCGGCGGTCAGGGAAATGTCTGGGGTATCGCTCAGGCATCAAACGGGGTCGCATCGGGTCTGACTGTGCAGAATGGTGGTTCCGCGGTCGCGTTGTCTGGGGGGCGTCTCAGCGCGGCCACCCTGATGAGTGGCGGGCGCGCTATCGTATCCTCGGCGGGTGTGATGGCTGACTCCGTTCTCTCACGGGGCGGTGTTGCCCGTATCCAGTCCGGTGGTACGGCTACCGGCCTCAGGGCGTTGGGGAATGGCTGGTGGGGCACGGAAGAGGCGGCCATCCTTATCGGTGCGGGCGGAACATCGCTGAATGCGACACTGTCCGGGGGCTATCAGTCTGTTCAGGGTCAGGGTGCCTATTCCGAGAACACGCTCATCACGGCCAGTGGCTGGCAGGATGTAGGCTGGAATTCGCGAGACAATACCTATGGTGGTGGTGTGGCCTCCGGGTCGACGCTGGTCGGGGGTGGGAAGCAGTTCCTCAGCGGCGGCACCGCCATAAATACGCTGATCTCGAGTGCTGGTACGCAGACCGTGATGGGCACTGGAATCGCATCAGGCTCTCTCATCGTGTCGGGCGGATCGATCGTCGTTCAGGCCGGCGGCACGAGCTTCAACGCTCAGGTCGCTTCCGGTGGCGTCGGCCAGGTCAATCAGGGCGGCACCGCAATGGCCCTGAATGGTCAGACCTCGGGCATGACAGTTCAGAATGGAGGCTCCGCTCTGGCCCTGAGTGGCGGAACGGTCACCAATTTCACTCTCCTGAGTGGCGCGCGCGGTTTCGTCTCATCTTCAGGCGTTATGGCGAGTTCCGTCCTTTCACGCGGTGCCGTCGCTCGCATCCAGTCGGGGGGTACCGCGTCGCATCTCACCGCCTCCGGTAACGGATGGTGGGGGACGGAAGAGGCGGCCATCCTGGTGGGTTCCGGCGGGACATCGCTCAACGCGACCCTCTCCGGGGGCTATCAGTCTGTTCAGGGGCAGGGGGCCTATTCCGAAAATGCTCTCGTTACTGGCAATGGCTGGCAGGATGTAGGCTGGAACTCCCGCGACAATACTTATGGCGGCGGTGTGACCTCTGGCTCCACGCTGGTCAATGGCGGCAAGCAGTTCATCAGTGGTGGAACGGCGGTGCAGACCGTGGTTTCGGCTGCAGGAACACAAACGATCCTGGCGACGGGTATTGCCTCGAATGCGATCGTTCTCTCCGGGGGGCGTACTCTGGTGACTTCCGGAGGTATCCTGTCGGGTGGGACGATCGGGCAGGGCGGGCTCCTGAGTGCTGCGGCTGGTGGCGTCTATGGTGGGCATATCTCCGCCGCGGGTATCGTTTCCGGCGGCACGGTTCAGTCCACCGGCATGCTCGAGGTCGTTTCCGGGGGAACAACGACAGCGCTGACAGTCGCCTCGGGGGGCTCGTTGCAAATAGATGCCGGGGGGTCGCTCGTCGGTCTGGCGTCGCTTGCGCCGGGTGCCTCGGCAACACTGGATGGCAATGCCGGAGGCACGGTCAATCTGGGGGGTAACGGCTATACACGGCTGACACTCACCGGAACGACGAGCCCGACATCGATCATCTCCGGGTTCAACGGCGAATCTCCGTCGGCGTCGGATCAGATCGTTCTGCGGGATATCCCGAGATCCCAGATCATCGGTGTGGATTTTCCCGATGACGATCATGTCGAGTTTGTGCTTTCGGGTGATCGTCGCCTGAGAATGACTGTCCCGGGCGCGGGAAAGAAGCCTGCACGGTACGACCTGTCGGATGGCCCCGGCAATTCGACCATTTTCGCTGTTTGTTTCCTTGCCGGCACCCTGATCAGAACCCCCGAGGGAGAGCGCGCCGTCGAAACGATCGCGCCAGGCGACCTTGTCTATGTCTATCACAACGGGTGTCAGGAAGTGCAGCGTGTCACCTGGGTCGGTCAGCGATCGGTCGAGTGCACCGAGAGTGCCCGCTTCGAGCCGACCGATTATCCGGTCCGGGTCTCGGCAGGCGCGTTGGGAGACGGGGTACCTTACAAGGATCTGCTGATCACGCCCGAACACTGCCTGTATCTCGATGGGGCTCTCATACCCGCCAGAATGCTGGTCAATGGCCGCTCGATCACCCATGACACCAGCCTCACCCGCTACAGCTATTACCATATAGAGACACAGACCCATGCCACCGTCATGGCCGATGGCATGCTCAGCGAAACCTATCTGGACACGGGCAACCGCGACGGCCTCGGTTCGGGGCGGGGTGGGATTGCGCCCGGCGCGACCGCAGAAGTGTCGCAGGGCCAGACGGTGATGGCGGCGCCTCTTGATGTCTCGCGAGCATTCGTCGAGCCGATCTGGAACAGACTGGCGCGCCGCGCCGGAGTGGAGCGCATCGGCCGGTTGACCGGTAAGACGACGCCTCGCCTTCATCTGCGCACGGAAGCGGGGGAGATCCTGCAGGCGGTGAGAGAGAATGATGGCTGCCATGTCTTCCACCTTCCCGAAGGCTGCTCCACGGTACATATCTGCTCGCCTGCCGCGCGTCCGAGCGAGGTCATCGGGCCTTTTGTCGATGATCGGCGCATGCTCGGTGTGCTGATAGGCGCCATGACGCTGTATGCCCCCGACGGTGCGACTGAAATCGACGTGCGTGACTTCCTGTACCACGCCCGTGGCTGGCACGCGGCAGAAGGTCGCGCCCAGCGATGGACGAATGGCTGCGCGGTCCTGCCGCTTGGCCGCCTCTCAGCGGCGGGGCGCCGTGTGCTGGCGATACAGGTGCTCGCGACGGGTCCGGGCGCTTCGAATGAGACGAGCGCCGCGCTGCGTGCCGAATGCAGGTCGCAGGGACTCAGTCCTGTTCTCCCCGGTTCCTGACCACCTCAGGACACTCCCAAACCTCGTTCCAATCTGGTCAGTCCCTGCGATACCCGGTGCTTAAACCGGGATATTGCAGGGACTTAACCGTATCTGGGCAACTGCATGGAATGTACCGTCAAAATATCGGTACAGAACATTAACAAATTTTTCCTTGGATCGATCCCCATATGAAGCATGATCGCCACCGGATGCAAATGGCGTCAGAAGCCTTACGGAAGGTCGTAGCATATAATGGCGATTTCGATATTGAATCGCATCGAGCAATGAAAAATATGAAACTTCGATACTTCAGGGTTATTGAAGAAATATTCAACGCGCAGTCTCTGGTCGGTGCATCGTCAAAACTCAACCTCACACCGACAGCGGTGTCAAAAGCCTGTCTGGAAGTAGAAAATCTTCTTGGCGTCAAACTGTTTACCCGGTCGAATTCAGGAATGATGCCGACCGAGATCTGTCATTCAATTGTCGAAACCAGTCGTGTCATTCGTTCCGAGCTCGAAAAGCTGACGCATAGGGTGAACCAGTTCAAGGAGATTCGCACAGGCGCGATCAATATCGGATTTCAGGCGCCTGCGCTCGAGAAACGCATCATGCAGGGCGTCTCGAAACTCAAGCAGAGAGACGGGTCTCTCAAGATCAGGATCGTTTATCGCGAGCGCCCATACCTGCTCGAGATGCTCGAGAATGGCGAACTGGATTTCGCGTTCGTCGATTTTTTTCAGCTCAACCAGAACGAGAATCTCAACCTGGAAATCATGCATCGCGATAACTGCTTCGCGGCATCGCGCAATGCGTCTCTTTCTGTGCCGGAACTGCTGAGCGGCTGGGAGGTGAACCGGCAGAATTTATGGATCATGCCGGTCAAGGGCGTTGCCCTGAGGGAACGTTTTGACGCCATTCTTTCAGCGCGCGACCTGCAACCTCCACAAAACATCGTCGAATATAATTCCTCGATCGGTCTCGAGGAGCTTTTTCTATGCACCGATGGGTGGGGCATTCTGCCGTTCTACGCCGTGCCGATCGCCAGAAAACATCAGCATATACGCGCAAGCTACGAGCTTCTGGACGAGATGCGGCTCGAGAGTGGCCTGGCCTGGATGAAAAATCGCCCGCGTTCGCCGCATATCGAGGAGGCAATCCGCATGTTCACCGAGGAGATGCCGGAAGACGCCGAACTCATACTCGCCGATCCATCCCTCAAGCACTGAGCCCCGTCTTGCGTGCTGCGGTTCGACAGGCATCGGAGCAATAACGAACTTGATCCCAGTCACGTGCCCATTTGCGGCGCCATGAAAAGGGCCTATGGCAGACGGGGCAGATTTTCTCAGGCAGATTGGCCTTGCTTGGTCTGGGGGCCACACGCCCCTTGCCTCGACCCATGATGTCCTGCCCTTTCCAGCGCTCCGTCAAAGAACAGTGCCGTCCGTACCGCGCGTCATACGTATCCGAACTTGGCGTTTCCAACGCCCGGAACGCCGGATGTTTCATCCTCGCCGCCTGCGGGTTTGTTTCCGTAAGGAACCTCACCACGGCTCACGCGCTTGCCAGATCACGCCCATTCTGATCACGCAAATGCGAGGAAGCGTCCATGCCCTTCATTACCGCCAGCGATGGCACGAAGCTGCATTACCGGGAGGAGGGGCGGGGAAGACCTCTGGTCATGATCCATGGCTGGACATTTTCCGGACGTTTCTTCCATCGCAATATTCCCGTATTGTCGGAAAAGGCCCGGGTAATCACGCTTGATCTGCGTGGGCATGGCGAGTCAGACAAACCCGATCATTCCTATCGTATCGCGCGTCTCGCAGCCGATCTGCGCGATCTTCTCCAGGCTCTTGATCTTGATGATGTCACGGTGCTCGGTTGGTCCATCGGCTGTCCGATCATCTGGTCCTATCTGGAGTTGTTCGGCACGGCTCGGCTGCGCGATGCGATTTTCGTGCAGCAGACACCGCGACAATATTATTCCTCGGAATGGAAGCATGGTCATGCCGCCTGTTATGATCAGGCCGGGCTTGCGGAGACTATCCAGAAACTGACCTTGGCTCCCAAGGATTTCGACCGGCAGAATCTGGCCGATTGCTGTGCCTCAGAATTATCGGACGAGGAGCAGTCCATGCTCCTCGGTGAGATGGCCAAGAGCCCGGCTCACGCGCGCGCCGCCATGATGGCGGATCATACGGTTCACGACTGGCGCGATCTTCTGCCTCATCTGAACCTGCCCGCCCTGATGATGATTGCCGAGAAAGATGCCGTTCTCGTGCCGGAAGGCCCGAGCTGGGTGGCGCAGAACATGCCCGGATGCGGTGAACTGCGCTTCTCCGAGAGTTCGCACATGCTGTTCATCGACGAGACGGAGAAATTCAACCGCGCGGTTCTGGAGTTCATCGCATGATCGAGGGCTTTCCTTTTCGCTTTGGCGTGAACGAGTTTACCACCCAGCCTTGGTCCTTCGAGGAAGATGTCGCTCATTATGCGGCACTTGGGGTGGAGGCGATCGAGATATGCGAGGCCAAACTCGACCCTGAACGCGCTGTCGAGCAAATGGAGGCCGCGCGCGCGTCGGGTCTTGCCGTTAGCGCGGTCCAGCCCCGTATACGTACCTTCTTCGGCAGCAAGATGGCCCCCCAGCCGGAAGCTGTGGAACAACGCGTCGCGGCATTTGCGGAGAGTCTCAAGAGGCTTGCCCCCCACGCTGAGGGCGCCTCTTTTGTCATGAATACCGGTGCCCCCAGCAATGGTAACATGCAGCGCTGCCTGGATGAAACGGTGCATCACCTGCGCCGCCTCGCCCCCCTTGCCACCGATCTTGGGGTGAAGATCGCCATCGAGCCATTGAATCCCACCTCGATCAATGTCGAAACGGCGATCTGGACCGTCGATCAGGCGCTCGACCTGCTGGATGCCGTTGGACATGATTCCTGTGGGCTGTGCCTCGATTACTGGAATATCTGGCAACAACCCGATTGTGACGGGGCCATTCGTCGCGCTGGCCACCGCATCTTCGTCGTTCAGGCGAGCGACTGGCGCACGCCGCTCTCCGCTATGGACCGCCTCGTGCCTGGCTCGGGGGCCATCCCCCTTGGCTCTTTGCTGCATGCAACATGGGAGGCTGGCTATCGGGGCGTCTGCACCCTCGAGATCTTCTCCTCAGACGTGCCCGACAGTCTGTACGCGCAGGATCTGGAAAACGTCATTCGCCATTCCCGCCAGGGGCTCGAGCGCGCGTGGAAGGACCACGCGTCTAAAGTCCAGCGGGCAGCGTGAAACTGGCGCGTCGCTCGCTGTAACGATCAACCAGATAGCCAGCGCGGTCGCGGGTCAGGAGGGTGAATTTCAAAAGCTCCTCCATGACATCCACAACGCGATCATAGAGCGGTGAGGGGATCATGCGGTCATCCTTGTCGAATTGCTTATAAGCCATGGGTACGCTGGACTGGTTGGGGATGGTGATCATCCTCATCCAGCGACCCAGGATGCGCAGGGCATTCACACTGTTGAAGCTCTGTGAGCCACCACAAACCTGCATGACGGCAAGCGTACGCCCCTGTGTCGGACGGATGGAGCCGAGTTCGAGAGGAAGCCAGTCGATCTGATTCTTGAAAATCGCAGTGATCGTGCCGTGACGTTCAGGACTGCACCAGACCTGTCCCTCAGACCAGAGTGACAGGGCGCGCAGCTCCTGAACCTTGGGGTGATCCTCGGTCACCGTATCGAGCAGGGGCAGGCCGGTCGGATCGAACACACGTGTCTCTGCTCCCAGAGCGGTCAACACGCGCTCTGCCTCCTGAACCAGCAACCGGCTGAAGGAGCGCGGACGGAGCGAGCCATAGAGCAACAGGATGCGGGGCTTGTGATCCGCGCGCTCTGTCGGCTCAAGTCTGTGCAGATCGACGGGCGGCAGATAATTCGTGTCGAAAAGGGGCGTGTTCTGCATGGAGACGCGTTCCTTGGAGAAGATACGAGGTGTTTGCTCGTTGCCTCACCCTTCCGGCTTCACGCCCATGCAGCAGGGTCGCAGCCCTGAGAGAAGGGGGGTTGAGAGGTCGGGGCGCCCTGCACAGCATTCGGCAAGCATGAATTGCATGAGGGCTTCGAGTCGGCTCAGGGCTGCCCGATAGGTAATCGCCCGGCCTTGTCGAAGCGATGTCAGAAGACCCGCGCGCTGAAGAATCGACAGATGGGTCGAGATGGTGTTCTGGGGCTGATCCAGCGCCTGTGCAATTTCTCCAGCCCGGAGCCCGTCCGGCTCATACTGTATCAGAAGACGAAAGATCGCGAGACGCGAGGGCTGAGAAAGGGCTGAAAAGGCGCTAAGCGCGTCTGAACTATCCATCTATCGAGAATAACAGATATATCAATCAATTCAAGGCGCGTCTGGCGTATCGTCTCGGGCCGGTACGGGGGCAGGGCAAACGCGCCTCCCCCCGGGAGCCTTTCACGAGAGAACGGTTCTGACGATATGCTCGGCGAGTTCACGGGGCTTCTCCAGTTGCGGCATATGGCCGCATCCGGAAAAGAGCGTAAGCGCCGCCCGATCTGGGAGCGATTCTGCATTGAGCATGGGCAGGATTTCGTCCTCTTCCCCCCAGAATACCGACACAGGCCCTGGGAATGTGGTCATAATCGGCAAAAGAGAGATTTTCTGCCGGTCGCCGTCGAAGCTCGCCGCAGCGATGGTTCTCAGGCAGTCGAGTGCGTGGTCGAGGCGCTTGAAACGGATCATCTCCTCGACCATCTGGCGCGAGATCAGGCCCTTGTCATGCACCAGAAGCGAGAGGATCGGCTCGAGTGTCTTGCGCCTGTCAGCTGTGAGGATGCCCTCGATGAAGGACCCGTTGAGAGTCTCTCCCAGCCCGGCCGGGGCGACCAGTGTGAGGCTGGCCACGCGGTCCGGAGCCAGGGCGGAAAGTTGAAGGGCAATCGCGCCACCGAGCGAATGCCCGACGACATGGGCCTTTTCGAGGGAGAGAGCGTTCATCAACTCCACCAGGGGGAGGGCCAGTGTGTCAGTCGCGCCATCGTCCACGCGCTTGCTGGAGCCGCCATGACCCGGCAGATCAACGGCAATCACCCGCGTGTGCTCCGCCAGAGCGGGTTGAATGAGCATCCAGTTTTCCAGAGACCCGGCGAAACCATGAATCAGAAGGATCGGCAGGTGATCTCCTGCGGTAAGGCCGCTTTCCTGTATCCGCAGGGTGAGCGCACCAAGCGTTAACATGCGATCGCCGGAAGCAGGAATGCTCTGCGCTTTCTCTTCGTCATTGCCTTCTTCGGCCTCGAAACCGGCAATGAATTGGTCAATCTCGGAATCAGAGACTGTCGGGTCGGCAAGGATGCCAATGAGCGCGCCCACTGCACGCATCTCTCCTTCCGGTGAGAGCTGCCGACGCAGAACGCCCGAGGCGGGACTCTCATAGACATTGGTGATCTTGGTGGTCTCGATTTCCGCCAGATCCTGCCCGGCCGTGATGGTGTCGCCTGGCGCGGCGAGCCAACCAACGACGCTGCCTTCTGTCATGGCGAGACCGAATTTCGGCATGGTGATGGGGATGATAGACCCGCTCATGGCTCAGGCCTCCTGCACGGCGCGGTAATCCATGACCGAGCGCACTGCAGCGGCGATCTTCTCGGCATCGGGCATGTAGAGCTTCTCAAGCGCCGAGGAAAACGGCACGGGCGTATGGGGCGGGGTGACACGGCGTATCGGCGCCTTGAGCGTATCGAACCCTTCCTCCGCCACCAGTGCGGCGATATCCGTGGCCATGTTGCAGCGCGGGCTCGACTCATCCACGATTACGAGGCGCCCCGTTTCGGCCACGCAGTCGAGGATGGTGCCTGTATCGAGAGGTGAGGTGGTGCGCGGGTCGAGTACGGTGCAGGAGATGCCCTGTTTCTCGAGCTTGTCGGCGGCCTGATTGGCAAAGCCGACCATCCTGCCGAAAGCCACAATGGTCACGTCATCGCCCTCACGTGTCAGATTCGCTTCGCCAAAGGGGATCGTATAGGGCTCGTCCGGCACATCTTCCTCCTCGTCATACATCAGCTTGTTCTCGAGGAAGATCACCGGGTCATCGTCCCGGATCGCCTCGATCAGAAGCCCCTTGGCCTCATAGGGCGATGAGGGAATGACGACCTTGAGACCGGGGATATGCGTGAAGAGCGGATAGAGCGCCTGGCTGTGCTGGGCCGCTGCCGAAAGTCCCGCGCCGTACATGGCGCGTATCACCAGCGGAGTGCGTGCCTTGCCGCCGAACATGTAGCGGAATTTCGCTGCCTGATTCATAATCTGATCGAGACAGCAGCCTACGAAATCGACAAACATCAGCTCGGCAACGGGCCGCAAGCCTGTGGCGGCAGCCCCCGCCGCAGCGCCGATATAGGAGGCTTCGGTGATTGGAGTGTCGAGCACACGATCCGGACCGAATTCGGTGTAGAGCCCCTTGGTGACGCCAAGTACGCCCCCCCAGGCGTCATCGACCCCTGAACTGCCGCCCTTGCCGCCCGCAACATCCTCCCCCATCAGGATCACGCGCTCATCGCGCCGCATCTCCTGACGCAGTGCCTCATTGATGGCCTGTCTGAAGCTTTTTCTGGACATGATAATTCTCCCTCCCTGGCGTGATGTGGCTCAGTAGGTGACGTAGACATTCTCATGCAGGTCGGCTGCCTGCGGCACGGGATCGGACTTGGCCTTGCTGACTGCCCGATCGATCTCCTCGCGTACGGCGCTATCGATCGCATCGAGTGCCGAGGCCTCGATCGTGCTGACG
Source organism: Asaia sp. VD9 (assembly GCF_037150015.1). NCBI lineage: Bacteria > Pseudomonadati > Pseudomonadota > Alphaproteobacteria > Acetobacterales > Acetobacteraceae > Asaia > Asaia sp. VD9. Next base: position 263,687 of record NZ_JBBCQM010000003.1, read on the forward strand.
GTGCTCACCTGCTCGCGAAAATTTCTGAGGCAGTCTTTTTCGGCGCGCAGGCGCGTTACGTCTTCGCTGCGCCGATAACTCGCGGTGTCCCCTTCGAAATGCCCGTACCAGCGGGCGAGATGGACATGCATCATCACAGGCCCCTTGCCGGAGCGGGCATGCGCGATCGCCTCTTCCGCGGCCTGGTGTACAGCGAAGAAATCAGAGCCGTCGCATTCGATATAGGGCATGCCGAAGCCTTCAGCGCGTGCGCGTTGGGACCCTGCGCAGGCATAGGAAGACGCTGTCGCCTCGCCATAGCCGTTATCTTCCAGCACAAACACCGCTGGTAGTGACCAGACTGTGGCTAGGTTCAGGCTTTCCAGCGTCGTGCCTTCATTGGAAGCACCATCACCATAAAAGGCGACTGCAACTCCTCCATCCTTCAGCAGCTTGTGTGACAGGGCAGCGCCACAGATCAGTGGCGGGCCGCCGCCGACAATCCCATTGGCACCCAGCATGCCCAGGGACAGATCAGCGATATGCATCGAGCCGCCCTTGCCCTCGCAGACGCCGGTCTTCTTGCCGTAGATTTCGGCCATCATGCCGTCGACAGCGACGCCCTTGGCGATGCAGTGCCCATGGCCGCGATGGGTGCTCGCAATGGTATCGGTCTCGCTCAGATGGGAACATATCCCGACGGCCGAGGCTTCTTCACCGCAATAGAGATGGACGAAACCCGGTATCTCACCCGTTGCGAACTCGACGTGAAGACGTTCCTCGAAGTCACGGATGGTGCGCATCGAGCGATAGGCGCGCAGCAGGACATCCTGGGAAATCTGCATGAGATATTCTCCCTTGGGGCGCTTCATCGTCGCGCCCTTCAAACTGGCGACCAGACCCCTCCAATCGGGAGGGATGTCGGTCCCGCCAGCGGGAGCCTCTCACCGGGCAGGGGATAGAAGAAACATTTCTTCGTTATTAATAACAGATTCTTGTTATGATCCGTCCCGGAGTGTCGCAGGATCGAGACATCGGGATATGTCCCGGCACGGGCAGGATACAGGAAGATCTATGATGGAAGGACCAGACGTGACTTCCCTGGTGGGGCGCAGCAGCGTTCCTCCATCGCTTCCGACACCTTTGCACGAGTCCTGGCGGCGCTGCGGGGGCAGGGCAGCCTTGGCTGCGCGTCATATCGCGCCTCATGACCGGCTCTGCGCCGCCGAGCTGAGGCAGAGACGCGCCTGTCTCGGCAGCGCCCTGCATGAAGGCTGCGTCGAGCTCGACCGGCTGGCCCGGCTGGTCGCGCCTCTCGGCTATATTGCCCTCCTCTCCGACCGGTCCGGTGTCGTGATGGCGCATCGATGCGAAAGCCGGGACGCCCGTCGCGCCGGGCGCTGGAATTTATTCTCGGGTGCCATCTGGGCGGAGGATGCGGCCGGTACGAATGGACTCGGCACGTGTCTGGTGGAGGACAGGGCCATGACGGTGTGTGGAAGCGAGCATTGGCGCTTCGCGTTGCACCATCTGACCTGTACGGCGGTTCCGTTCTACGGAACCGAAGGCGAAATCCTGGGCGCGCTCAATGTGAGCACCGGGCGTCATGACGCCCCGATGGCCGGGATCATGGAGGCGTTGCTCGCCGATGCGTCGCGAGCAATCGAAAGGCGTCTCTTCGAGCATCGATTCAGGTCCGCCCGGATCGTACTCCTCGGGGAGGGCACTGCCCTGTCGCAGGAAATGATCGCTCTGGATGAATCCGGCGGCCTCATCGGCGCCAGCCGTGCCGCCCGGAGCAGGCTGGCGGTGATTGAACAGGTTCCGGATCGGGGCAGCCATTTCGACGCGTGCAGGTCGGTTCCCATGCTAAAGGAACGCTCCGGTTTTCGAGAAGCTGAGATACGCGCCATTCTCGAAGCACTCTCCTTCAGCCAGGGCAAGATTGCCCCGGCTGCGCGCCTTCTCGGTGTCAGCCGGGCGACCCTCCATCGCAAGATCAAAAATCTCGGGATCAGGCGGGGCGCCCTGGACGCACTTAGCCGTTGATGATGGTCCCGCCATTGACGTGCAAAGTCTGTCCGGTGACGAAAGACGCATCCTCACTGGCGAGATAGACATAGGCCGGGCCAAGTTCGGAGGGGTCGCCGCATCGGTCCATCGGTACGGAACTGGCGAGGGCCGAAACCTGCTCCGGGTCGACAGGGCCCCAGCTTGCGGGCTGAAGCGGAGTCCAGACCGGCCCTGGCGCGACAGCGTTCACGCGGATCCCCTTTTCCACCAGTTCAAGCGCGAGAGCGCGGGTGAACCCCATCTCGGCTGCCTTCGTGGTGGAATAGGCCAGCAACCCCGCACTGCCACGATAGGCGTTGATCGACGAGGTATTGACGATGGCGCTTCCCTTTTTGAGATGGGGCAGGGCGGCACGCGTCAGGTAGAAATAACCGTTTATATTGGTGTCCATATGACGCTGCCATTCCTCATCGGTGATGGTGGCGCTATCCTGATTGACGACCTGCCAGCCTGCATTATTGACCAGCACATCGAGGCCGCCGAACGCCTCGACGACCTGGCTTACGGCCTCGTTGCAGAAATGGCTCGAGCGGATATCACCGGACAGGGCGATGGCCCTGACGCCCTCGGCTTCGATCAGGCGCTTCGTCTCATCCGCGTCTTCATGTTCTTCGAAATAGAGGATGGCGACATCGGCGCCCTCCCGGGCAAAATGCAGCGCTGCCGAGCGCCCGATGCCACTATCGCCCCCACTGACGATTGCTTTCTTGCCCGAAAGCTTGCCGCTGCCGCGATAGCTTTCCCTGATATGGGTGGCGGGGGGACGCATCGCCTTCTCAACGCCGGGTTGATGATCTTGCGATTGGGGCGGAATCTGCTCTGGCATGAACTCTCTCCTGATCGTGGGACATTCGGGGTCCCGATTTCACGGACCTGTGATCAATGCGAGGCAAGAGAGGACGTTCCGGCGTTTCTCCCGAGATCGAGGTTTTGTGATATCGGGTGAGAGGCGGGTCTCAGGAGCGGGCGCGACGCGGTTTGACAATCGTGACCCTGCGGGACGAGACCGACCTGCCCGATAGACCCCGCATACCGAAACGGTCTTGGCCCCCGATATTTGCGTGTAGGGCGTGACACGGTCTCCCGGCGGACGGGTCACATGCCCTGTTGCATGCTTATCCGGGTGCAGGAGAGCGAGCGAAGCGGGCTTTATGCAGCGACCGGCTCCCGCAGGCTTTGAGCCCTGCGCCCCGCACACCGGCGCGAGGAACAGGAAGACTTCCCCCCGCTCTCGAAGCTGCGATGCCGGGCAGGCTGGCCTGTCAGGCCGGAAACAGTTACAGGACTGAGCAGTGTGAAGTGGTTTTTCACCCTCGAGGCAGGGCGCGTCAGGGAGAAAACAAGCCCTCCGTTCGCCTCGTATGCGCGGGGAAGGGCCGCCTGAGGATGAGGGAGCCGTGTCCTGAGCCGTATGGAAGATCCGGATCTCCACCTGATGGATGAGCGCGGGAGACGGATACGGGCCGCGCGTAGAAATGGCCGGATCTGGGTTTTCCTGATTCCCGGTCAGATCAGATTGCTGCGTCTCGTTTCACTCCTCTGCGCCGAATCTGCGATGGCAGGCGGAGCGCCTTGCGGTGTTCTGGTGGGCAAGATGACCTTTTTCGATTCCGATCGTTCCATCGCGATTACGGCCCATTGCGATCAGGCGGCCCTTGATGGCTGGGGGAGCAAGACGGGGGCGGCGTCTCGCTGGACCACAGGCAATGCCCTGCTGCCTCTGGGGGAGCGCACCATGGCTGGCCCCGGTGTACTCTCTATCGAGATCCTGTCAGACGGTCCCTATCTGGCCGCTGACTGAGCGGGACACTGGCGTCTCTGTTCTGAGGCGGCCACCTTGGCAGCCCGTTGCCAATGCCAATGCCAGTGCCAGTGCCAGTGCCAGTGCCAGCGCCAACCGCCGGTATCAGTCTCTGGAGTGCTGTGCGGACGCTGACCGGGCGATCTGATGGGGTGGTGTGTTTCGCAGGGTGGATTTGAGTGCCGCCTGTGCCCTGGCGCGTCGTTTGCGCTGCCAGATCAGCACCCCAGTGACGGATAGCAGCGCCGTCGCGATTCCGCTGAGACAAACGAGAATACGCCCGACGAGACCGGCCAGCCTGCCGCTGTGAAACGGGTCCTGCACCTGCAGGATCAGATCGCCCAGACGGCCATGCGGCGGGAATTCGGCCTGGGTGATCGCGCCGGTCTCACGATTGACCGTGATCATCGGACTGCCAAATCCTGCAGGAAAACTGTCATCATTGCTGAACAGGTAGAACATGGCGCTATCGGCCGCGCTGCTGAGGAGCAATGCGGCCGGACGCGCGGAAACACCATGCGCGACGACATAGTCATAGGCCCGTGATTCCGCCTCATCGAGGTTCAGAGGATGCGCGCCGCCCGGTCGGGGCACGGGCGGTGTCGGCTCCGCCATCGGGAAAAGCGTACGCACGACCGGCTGAAAGACTTGCGGTCCCAATGCCAGAGCGACGCCGCTCACAGCCATTCCTAGCAGGATGATCCAGAGCCAGAGACCAAAAGCGCGATGAAGGTCAAAAAACAGACGCAGGGCCGAGCGGGGGCGGGTGATGACCCATGCTTTCTGCCACCCCGACCAGAACCCTCGACGCCACGGAGGGGTGACAGGCGGCAAGGTGAGCAAAAGTCCGTTGAGGCAATCGAGGCTCCAGACCAGCGCCGTAATACCGATGATCCACAACCCGATGGGCCCGGCAGCCAGAGAATAGTGCACCCGATAGATGAACGGGATCAGGACGCGCCGCCCCAGACAGCAGCCTTCGGCGATACGACCGCCCATTTCATGGGCATCTGACGGGTCGAAAAACAACTCATCTGTGCGCGACCTGCCCGATTTGTCGGTCGCGGGCGACAGATAGGCATGGATCGTCCCGCCGGGGGCTGGGCGATAATCCACGGCGATAAGGCTCTGATCGGGATGCTGGCTTCGTATCACTGCCACGATCCGGCTCAGGGGCAGTTGCGCATCTTTGTGGGGAGTGATGAACAGATCCGGGTTGAGCATCCGGTCCAGTTCGACACGAAACACGCTGACGCTGCCGGTCAGACCGATGACGACAAGGAGCGGTGCCAGGACGAGCCCGACATAACGGTGCAGCAGAAGCATCGAATGCCGCCCGTGACGCAGGGGCCATAGCCATGCGTCCAGTCTTGACGCGCCTTTTCGCGGCCGCTGCGTGGGGCGCAAGGGCACATGGTGCCCTGAACCAGGGGGCGTGACGGGATCAGGCGCCTTGTCGATGAGAGCTGTCCCTTCACGAGAGCTTGAGCGTCGCCATCGCTAAAGACTGCGCAAGTGATAGTCAATCGCATTGTGTGTGTGGATACGGGATCGCTATGCGGAGCGCGCGGAGCTGATAGAGCGCCAAAAGACGAGGGCTGGGCCATCGAAAAGAGAGCCGGTATGGCGTTTACGGCGAGGCTCTTTTCCTGGCTCGGCCTGTGTCGGCCACCAGCCCACAAAAGAAAACCCCGCCTTGCGGGGCGGGGTTCTCCGATGCGTCATGGACGAAGCTGGCAGCCGGGAGGGCGGGCGGGTCCGGCGTTCCGCTGTACTGGGCTCAGACGTCGAAGCCGTTCGGCAGCAGCACCAGGTCGCGCACCACCGTTCCCTTGCGACGGGTCAGCATGAAGATCAGCGCCTCGGCCACGTCGGAAGGCTGCATCATGCCGCCACCTTCGAGGGCGGCCTTGCGGCGCTCGGGGTCCCAGTCATTGATCAGCGGCGTCACGACCGGGCCGGGCTGGATGGCACCCACGCGCACACCATGCGGTGCCAGCTGGCGGCGGCAGGTATGGGTGAAGGCCTGAACGGCGTATTTCGACCCCGTGTAGATCGGCTCGGCCACGATCGGCACCACGCCCGCCACGGAGCTGGTGATGATGATGTCGCCGCTGCCCTGCTTGATCATGGGCGCCATGGCGACGCGCGCCGAATGGAAAGCCGCATTGATGTTGAGGTTCAGCATGCGATCCCACACATCCGGGTCGCCTTCCCAGGCATTGCCACCGACATAGGAGCCCGCATTGGCGAACATGATGTCGAGACGGCCCTGCTCTGCGAGCACGGTGTCAACGGCCTGCTGGATGCTGGCGTGGCGGAAAAGATCGACTTCCACGCCGTGCAGCTTGTCGCCGAGTTCTTCGCGTGCCTTGTCCATGGCCGCCTTGTCACGGTCGAGAACATAGACGATGGCGCCAGCCTTGATGAGGTGGCGGACGCATTCCAGGCCGATGCCCGAGGCGCCACCTGTAACGGCAGCGATCTTGTCCTGAAGAGGAAGCGACATGCTTACATACCTTCTTGTGCTTCGGCGCGTCCTGTCAGGGCCGCGCCGGAGGCCCGATAAAATAATCAGGCCTCACTATGCGGGTAATGTCGCATGGTCCCGGGCGGGCGCTAAATAACGATGTTGTCAATCAGGCGCACAGAATCGAGAGCGGCTGCGGCGAGCAGCCGAAGCGTCTGCCCCGGCGTCATCTCCCGTGCGGGCATCAGGGTCTGAGCGTCGCAACAGGCCAGATAATCGATGGGGCCGAACCCGGCGGCTTCGAGGTCTGCCTCACCCGCAGCGAGTGCCGCCGCAATGGGGCGCCCCGCACGGATCGCACGTGCCGTCTCCTGCATGATGGCGTGAAGCCGTGGGGCGCGAATACGCGCCGCTTCCGGCAGGCGGCGGTTGCGCGACGAAAGCGCCAGGCCATCCGCTTCGCGCAGGGTCGGGCAAGACGTGATGCTGACCGGCAGGTTCAGATCCTGCGTGAAGCGCCGGATGATCTGCAGTTGCTGCCAGTCCTTCTCTCCGAAATAGGCACGATCTGCCCCGCTCATGCCAAACAGCTTGGTAACCACCGTTGCCATGCCGCTGAAATGACCGGGACGATGGGCACCCTCCAGCCGGTCCGTCAGACCGCTGACCTGGACGCTGGTGCTGTAGCCCTCGGGGTACATTGCCTCGACCGTAGGGATGAAGATGCCATCCACCCCCGCCAGCAAGGCGACATCCGCTGCCTCGCTGCGCGGATAATTTGCCAGATCATGCGCGTTATTGAACTGGGTCGGGTTCACGAAGATCGAGACGATCACCCGGGCGCATTCTGCCTGCGCCGCCCTGACCAGGCTGAGATGCCCCTCATGCAGTGCACCCATCGTGGGCACCAACCCGATCGAGGCGCCCGTCTTTTTCCATTCCGTCACGCGGCTTCGAAGCGCCGCACTGTCCCTGAGGATCATGACCGGTCCCCAAAGCTGTGCTCTGCCCCCGGAAAGGCGCGGCTCCGTACATCCTGAGCATAGGCCCCTATCGCCTCGCCAGCCTGATCGGCCAGATTGGCATAGCGTCTGACGAATTTCGGCTTGAACGCGGCAAAGAGCCCCAGCATGTCGTCGATCACCAGGATCTGGCCGTCGCATTCCGGCCCCGCGCCAATGCCGATTGTCGGAATGGTCAATGCCCGGGTGATGCTGTCCCCGAGGCTTCGGGGCAGTTTTTCGAGCACCACGGCAAAGCCACCCGCTTCCTGCACGGCACGGGCGTCGTCCAGCACACGCGCGGCATCGCTGTCTCGCCCCTGTACCTTGTAGCCTCCAAGCGTATTGACCGCTTGCGGCGTCAGCCCGACATGGCCCATGACCGGGATGCCGCGCGTCACGAGAAAGGCGATGGTTTCCTTCATATGGACACCGCCCTCCAGCTTGACCGCCGCCGCACCGGTTTCGGCGAGAAGGCGCGAGGCGTTGCGAAAGGCCTGGGCCGGGCTCTCTTCATAGCTGCCAAAAGGCAGGTCCACCACGCAAAGCGCCCGCTCGAGACCGCGCATGACCGCCTTGCCATGCAGGATCATCATATCCAGCGTGACCCCCAACGTTGTCGGCAGGCCATGCAGCACCATGCCCACGCTGTCGCCCACCAGCACGATGTCGCAGTCACGATCGGCCAGACGGGCAACGGGGGTCGTATAGGCGGTCAGGCAGACCAGAGGCGTGCCGCCCTTGCGTGCCATGACGCCCAGCGGCGTGAGACTATGGACCGGGGTCGATGCACTCATGACAGCCCTTTCAGCTTCTCTTTGTCAGGCCCGATTGTCGGTTCGTTTCAGCACCGCAGTCAGGCCGCGCCAGATCTGCACGGGCCGCCTTTGTGCCATCACGAAGAGGTCAGTCGGGGGGCACGTTCTTCTCTCTCCCTTTCAAAGGGTGTCAAGATGGCCCGAACGGGATAAACTGCCCGCCTACTGGACAGGAAGATGGATCAGATCATGGTTTCCGAAAGCGCCGCCCTGCATTTCACCATTGAGCCCACGAGCTCGCCGACCCCGGCTGATCATCGTGCGGACCTCATTGCCAACCCTGCTTTCGGACGAATCTTCACCGACCATATGGCCATCGTCAAATACAGCGAGGGCAAAGGCTGGCATAACGCGAAGATCACCGCCCGCAAGCCCCTGACACTCGATCCTGCCGCATCGGTTCTGCATTATGCGCAGGAAATCTTCGAGGGTATGAAGGCCTATCGCACCGAAGGCGGCGGCATTGCGACTTTCCGTCCCGAGGAGAACGCGAAACGTTTTCGCGCCTCGGCTGAGCGTATGGCGATGGCCGATCTGCCTCAGGAAATCTTCATGCAGGCCGTCGACGAGTTGGTGAAGATCGATCGGGACTGGGTGCCTGCGGGTGAAGGCAAAAGCCTGTATCTTCGTCCCTTCATGATCGCGACCGAGGTCTTCCTGGGCGTGAAGCCCGCGTCGGAATATCTGTTCATCGTCATTGCCTGCCCGGTAGGGGCCTATTTCGGCTCCGGCTGCGTGTCCGTCTGGGTGTCCGAGGACTATACGCGCGCGGCTCCCGGCGGTACGGGCGCCGCCAAATGCGGCGGCAATTATGCGGCAAGCCTCGTGGCCCAGCGCGACTCAAAGACCCATGGCTGCGATCAGGTCCTGTTTCTCGATAGCCGCGAGCAACGCTTCATCGAGGAGATGGGCGGCATGAACGTCATGTTCCTGCGCGATGACAACACACTCGTCACCCCGCCTCTGACCGGCACCATCCTGCCCGGTATCACCCGTGACGCTATCCTGCAGCTTGCAAAGGATCGTGGCCTCAAGGTCGAGCAGGCACCGCTGGAAATCGATGAAATCTTCGCTGGGGCCGCATCAGGCCGTTACAAGGAAGCCTTCGCCTGCGGCACGGCGGCGGTAATCAGTCCCATCGGCTCCCTGCGCCGTACGGGTGGCGAAGCCCTATTTGGCGATGGCAAGACTGCCGGCGAAGTCTCGATGGGTCTCAAGAAAGCCCTGACCGAAATCCAGGCGGGCAGGACCAACGACGCGCATGGCTGGATCCACACCATTACCTGAGCGAGCAGAGTACAGCCCCCTCGAAGTGGGGGGTGGCTTCTGCCTATGTTCTGGGGGCGGGCGCCAACTCTCACCTGCGGCTTCGCTACTTACCCCCAAAGGGCAAGCGCCTCCGGGGGGGAACGGTCCGGGCCTCATATAGGGATCGGACTGCCCTCGTCCCTGTGTCGCGCGGTTCAGTAGTTTTCGTCGAGCGCTTCCGGGGGCGGGCTGTGACGTTCCGGCTCCATGGTGCGGCTGATGGCGGCGACTTCCTCGTCGCTTGCGGCAGGCTGGGGTGAAAATCCAGGGTGCTCGCTGCGGCGTTCCAGCAGCACGCTTTCCAGGGCGGAAGGATCGGCCGCTTCGGCCTGACGGAAAAGGCTCTCGGCTTTTTCGTGCTCCCCCTCATCCTCTGCCCGGAAAGCAGCTTCAGCCAGAGAACGTGCGCTGTGATGCTTGTTATCTTCCCCATCGAAGATCGGGGTTTCGAACTGGTCATTGGCCATGGCGCGTCTCCTTGTCGGTCTGTCGACCCTTCACAGGATGAAACACCTGCGCCGGAAGAGGGTTCGTTTTTCTGGACCTGTCTGCTCCCATACTTTAAGAGCGGGTCTTTCCTTCAGTCCTGACGTGAATGGATGAGATGAGCGCGGTCGGATCCGCTGGTCAGTCGGCCGAATGGCAACAAAAACGCGATGCGCTCGTCGCCGCGATCTGGCGCGCCCATGAGACACGCACTCCCCTGATCATGGGGATCGTGAATGTCACACCGGATTCCTTTTCCGATGGTGGGTGTCACGACGACGAGGCGGCGGGCACGGCCCATGCGCGACGTCTGTCTGCTGAAGGGGCCAGCCTTCTGGATATCGGGGGCGAGTCCACACGACCAGGCGCCGATTTCGTGCCAGCCTCAGAGGAAATTGCCCGGACGCGCCCGGTCGTGCTGGCTCTTGCGGATGAACCGGCATTTCTGTCGATCGATACCTACAAGGCAAGTGTGGCACGCGAGGCCGTACGCGCCGGTGCGGTCGCGATCAATGATGTCTGGGGCATGCAGCGTGACCCGGCCATGGCGCGCGTGATGGCCGAGACCGGGGCTGTCGCCGTCCTGATGCATAATCGTGAGGACATCGATCCTGCTCTTGATATGCGCGACACGCTGCGCCGCTACTTCGACGCCCTGGTGTTGCAGGCCGAGCGCGCAGGAATACGGCGCGAGCGTATCGTGCTCGACCCCGGCATAGGCTTTGGAAAGACCGACCCGCAAAACCTGGAGAGTATCCGGCAGATTCAGATGCTGCGTGAGGTCTATGGCCTGCCGGTCCTGCTCGGCCTGTCGCGCAAATCCCTGTTTGGGCGTCTGCTCGGTCGAAGCGTCGAGGCACGTCTGGCAGGCACCATGGCCGCCAATCTGTGCGGCCTGAATCAGGGGGCAGCAATCTTGCGCGTTCATGATGTGGCGCCCCATGTCGATGCGGTGACGATCGCAACTCTGCTCAACCGATCCTCACTGGATGCGCGCGCCTGATGAGCCGCCTCTTTTTTCCTGCTTCGGGAGCGCTGCCTGCACGATGACCCATTCGACCATTCGTATCGACCGGCTGAGCGTTTTCGGTCATCATGGTGTCCTGCCGGAAGAAACCCGCCTGGGGCAGAATTTCCTGATCGATCTGGTGGCAACGGTCGAGACATGGGCGGCTACGCAGAATGATGACTATCGCGCGGCGGTTTGCTACGCCGCGCTTTGCGATCATGTTGTTGCCCTGGTGGCGGGCGAGCCTGTTCAGCTCATCGAGACTCTGGCGGACAGGATTGCTGAAGCCCTTCTGGCTGCGTTCCCGACAATCACGCGTTTGACGATACGGGTAAACAAGCCCGCAGCCCCCATCCCGCATCCGTTTGGTATGGTCAGTGTCGAGACGACGCGGGAGCGTTTTCTGCCGGTCGGCTTCTCGCTGGGGTGCAATATGGGCGATCGCGAAAGCGCGTTGTCCATGGCGGTCACCTGGCTGGGTGTCACGCCGGGAGTGCAGATCGAGGCCGTATCGGGACTGTATCGTACCGCGCCTTTTGGTGGGGTCGAGCAGCCCGATTTCTATAATCTCTGTGTCACGGGGCGCAGCGCCCTCGAGCCACTGGCCCTCCTGCGTGTGTGTAAGGAGATCGAGAGCCGTCTGGGCCGTGTGCCGGGGCAGCGCTGGGGGCAGCGCGCAATGGACGTCGATCTGCTCTATCTCGGGGATCGGGTGGTGGAAGCCCCAGTGCTGACCCTGCCGCATCGTGGCATTGCCGAGCGGGCTTTCGTACTGGTCCCCCTTGCAGAAATCGCTCCCGAACAGAAAATCAGTGGACTTTCCGTATCGGACATGTTGATCAGGCTCCCCCGCGAGGCTGATGACGTTGTCCCCTGCGCGGAACGCCTGTCTTGCATTGCCGAGGACCTGAAATGACCAAGCCGACTGCCGATCTCGTGGCGCTGGATGCCGCTCGCCACAAGGGGCAGGGGGGCGAGCGCCCCATCGCACCGATTGCGAAGCCCGAGGATGCGGAAGCCCGCATCGCAGGAGCGGTGCGTGAAATCCTGCAGGCTCTGGGTGAGGACCCCGATCGCGAGGGGCTGTTCGAGACACCGGGCCGGGTGGCGCGCATGTATCTGGACGTGCTGGGCGGCCTGCATGAGGACCCGCGTACGCATCTGCACAAGCAATTCCTCGCCGATCAGCATGAGGGGGCGGTGATCGTCCGTGATATCGGCTTTCATTCCATGTGCGAGCATCATCTCCTGCCGTTTTTCGGCAAGGCGCATGTGGCCTATCTTCCCGAAGGAGGCAGGCTCACGGGGCTCAGCAAGATCGCGCGCACGGTGAACGTTCTGGCGCGCCGCCCACAGCTTCAGGAGCGCCTGACCGATCAGATTGCCGCCTCGATCATTGAGGTGCTCGAGCCCAAGGCCGTCATGGTGCTGGTCGAGGCCGAGCATATGTGCATGGCCATGCGCGGTATCCGCAATGTGGGCAGCCGTACGGTCACGACCGTCGTGCGTGGCACCTGGCAGCGTGATGCTGCGTTACGTGCCGAGATCATGTCTCTGCTCAAAGGGTAAGTCCTGGGCAACGTGTGGGTGTTGTGCCTCACGTTGCTGTGTTTTGACGTCACGGGGTTTTGACGCGAGGGCATGATCACTTTCACGACGGACGGGAAGAGAGACCATGAAACAGCGTCTGGCCTTGTATGCCCTCTTATTGTCGGTCGCAGGCAGCACACTCATTGCCTCATCGTCTCACGCCACTGACGAGGGGGGTGTCCCCCCGCAGGCGGAAGACAGTATCGATGCCGGGTACAAGCCGAGCGGCAATATCGAGATCATCGGGCGTTTTCAGGACGCGCAACCATCGGGCATCGCCATTCTTTCCGATCGCCGCATGGTGCTTGGCTTTCCACGTAGCCTGCACGATCACGACGGCCCCCGACTTGCACTGTTCTGTCACGGCAAGCTGACGCCGTTCCCCGATGCGGAGAGCCAGGGGCGCTTCGTTTCCCCCCTGGGTATGACCGTTGATGCCAGCGGCCAGCTCTGGGTGCTCGATGAGGGTATCCTGGCGGGCAAGGGTACAGTGCCGGGAGCAGCGCGCCTGTTCCATATCGATCCTGTTGCCAGACGCATCGTCGAGGAGATCCAGCTCAGCGCGCCGGCACTGCGTTCGGACAGCCATCCGAATGATCTGCGTATCGACCTGACCCATGGCGACCGTGGAACCGCCTTCATCACGGATTCCTCCCTGACCGTGCATCCTGCCCTGATCGTTGTAGATATTGCGACGAACACCCAGAGGCGCCTGCTGGCCGATACCGAACCGGTCATGCCGCGTCATGGTTTCCTGGCGGTGCTCGATGGCAAGGCGTCGCGCTACAATCCGGACAAGCCGACCATGGCCCAGGCCGGTGCCAACGGCATTGGCCTGAGTGCCGACCAGCAGACCCTGTTCTGGCAACCACTGACGAGCCGCGAACTCTACTCCGCGCCCACCGCGGTTCTGGCTGACCCCAAGGCGACCGAGACGGAGATCGAGTTCAGCGTCAAGGATGAAGGCGAGGCGGGCATGGGCGATGGCATGGCCACTGCGCCGGATGGACGTCTGTTCCTGACCGATATCGAGCGTCATGGTATCTTGCAGCGCACGCCGGATGGCACGATCTCGGTCGTAGCCCACGACCCGAGGCTGATTTCCCCGGATGGTCTCGCCTATCGGGACAACACGCTCTACGCCACGATCGGGCAATGGTCACGCCAGCCTGCCCTGAATGACGGAGTGGATAAGGAGCAGCGCCCATGGCTTGTCGTCAGGATCACCCTGCCGCCCTATCAGCCCTGAGAAGCCTTTATGGCAGGAATCGCGCAGGCGATCGTTTGTCGCGTGTCATGGAAGAGGGACACCCTTATAGGGCTCCCTCGCAGGCTTGGTCAGTTATCGGTGTTGAGCGACCATGAGGCGGCGCTTACACGGCTATCTGTCATGAGCGTGCTGACCAGGGTTTCAAGCGCGCTCGCGCCATTGGATGACACCATCAGAGCGATGGTGATGGCGATCTGGTCGTTATCCTCATCGCTCAGAGACAATTTTCCGATTGTGTAATCCGCATCTTCAAGCCGGGCTTTCAACTGCGTGGTCATGTCCTGCACGCTCAGACGGCAGGTGACGACGCGCAGCCCGTATCCGGTTTCCATCGCCTTGGCCTGAAGCGGGATCCGGTCGATTGCGCGCACGATGGGGCGCAGCAGCGTATTGCCTGCAATGATAAAGAAAGTGAGCAGAAAGCCCTCGGCCAGCATGTCACTGCCCACACAGGCGCCCACAGCGGCGGAACACCAGAGCGTGGCGGCCGTATTCATGCCGCGTACGGTGGCGCCCTCCTTGATGATGGCGCCCGCCCCCAGAAACCCGATTCCCGAAACGACATAGGCGATCACGCGCAGGGACTCGACGTCACCCGCAATGCGTTGGGCCAGATCGACAAAGGCGGCGCCACCCAGGGCTACCAGCGCGTTCGTGCGTACGCCCGCAGTCCGTTGTCGATATTGCCGCTCTGCGCCGATCAGCGTGCCGAACACGAAGGCGCTCAACAGGCTGATACTCGAATCCGTAAAGGAATGGAGGTCGAAAGTCTCGATGAAGCGCATCGGAGATCCAGTCTTGGCTGGTTGGCTGGCCCGGCCTGTCTAGTCGGTTTTCCCTCCTGCGCCCACCCGCCCGGTAGGGATTTTCCGACTGAATCTCCACGATCGGCAATGTTATATCACGTGATCGTGAGAGCCAAACGGGTCCAGGGTGGCGCGTCCGTTTTGCGGGTGTGTCAGGGAGGGAGACTCACAGGATGTATCGGCGCATCCGGCGTTTTCAGAACGCGCGACCGCGCCACGCTGTCGCACGCCTGTTCAGCAGCGCCATGATCGTATTGCCGTTATGGCTCTGGCCGTATTCCCCGGCAGCGCAAGCAATCACAGCGGTTCCGCTCCGCCCAGCAGCGCTCTCTCACGCTTCGTCCTCCACGGCGACGTCGTTTTCAGGCGCGCGGCCCCCATTGGCCTCGTCGTCTGATGCAGCCACGCGGCGCCATACCGACACAGCCCCGATCCAGATCAAGGAGCGCGGGCGTGCAACGTCCCTGAGGCACAGACAGAGCATCCGTGTGCCGCCGCCACGCCGGTCGCGAGCGCCGCACGATGGCGACTACTGGGAGGGGATCGAGGCGCACATGACGGTAGAAGGCGGCATAGCGGGTAATCCCTGGACGCGTTCAGCCCGTAATTTTGGCCAGTTCTATCTGGACCGGGCCAATACGCTCACCCTCAATCAGATTCTGGGCACCGTTTCTCATGCCATGACCGATATCGGCGCCGGGTATCGTCTGGGTTTTGTAGCGGAGGCCATGTACGGGTCCGACTCCCGTTTCGATGTCACGATCGGCATGGGTGATCGTGCCCTGAGCGGAATGTATCAATGGGCTCCCACACAGGCGCATATTGATCAGCACACGCCCTGGCTGTTTGGCCGCGGGATCGATTTCCAGATCGGGCAATCCTACGGGTTGATGGGTACAGAGGGAACGGCTGCTCTCTCCCGCCCATTCTACAGCTTCAATTACAGCTCGGATTTCATCGTCCCGTTCCAGACGGTCGGGGTGATCGCAACGGCCCATATCGGGCCCCGTCTCGATGGTATCCTGGGGGTGGATGCGGGGAATTCGACCACTTTTGGCCAGAGCAGCAACAACAATCGGCCTAAAGGGTATCTGGGCGTTTCTTTCACCCATCTTCTCGGGGATCGTCTCGACGGGCACCTGATCGGGCGCGCAGGGCCGCAGGGGCATGACGGCGATTCGCGTCTCTCGCCTGAGGGGTGGGTCAGTGCCGGGATCGGCGAAGCGGCGGCGCACAGGATGCAGGTCAATGCGGATCTTCTGCTGGCCTATCATCCGAGCAAGACCCTGTCCGTCACCTTCGGCAGCACCTGGCTGCATGATGAGGTGCCCGATGACGATGCATGGGGCAGCACGGCCTATCTGGCCTGGGACATGACGCCAGCCCTGCGACTCAATCTCCGGGGGGAGGTTTTTCGCGATAATACCGGGGTGCTTATCGCGGCCTATCCGGGCACGACGTCATTCGGCAAGCAATTGCGCAACCAGCCTTATCCCTTTTATGCCGCGCCACCCACGACCTATGGAGACCTGACCCTGGGGCTGCGCTACGAACCGGGTTTGCTCAATCGCTACAGGCCGCTCGGGCGGGTGGTTCTGCGTCCCGAGATACGCGTCGATCAGAGCCTGAACGGCACGCGTCCCTTCAATCGCGACGCCCCGGCCTCAGACCCGATCGTTCGCAACGGTGACCCGACGATGCTCTGGTTCTCCTGCGACATGATCTGGAGCTTCTAGCCTGCGGGGTGGCACTATGTGTTTCAGGGATCAGTCCTGACAAGCATCGAATGGCCGTATGCCAGGCCTAACCCGGCTGGGCGGCAGACCCTGCCAGAAGTTCCCCATCGATATTGAATTCCGAACCGGTCACGTAGCATGCCTCGTCCGAGGCCAGCATCACGCAGAGCGACGCGACCTCATCGACCGTGCCGAAGCGCTTGAGCGGTGTATCCGCCACGAGAGCTGCCATGCGGGTTTCACGGTCGGGACCGTCGCCCAGCATGGCTTCCCACATTGGGGTGAGAATGGCGGCGGGGTGGATGGAATTGCACCGTATGGCCCAGTTTCTCTGGGCGGCGTAAAGAGCCACGGTCTTGGTATGATTGCGTATGGCTGCCTTCGAGGAGGCATAGGCCGCCGCTCCCGGTATGCCGACCAACCCTGAGCGGGAGGAGATATTGATGATCGATCCTGTCCCTCTCAGTCCCATACGGCGCAGGGCATAGCGACAGCCGAGAAACGTACCATCCAGATTTGTATGATGAACGGCGCGCCAGTCAGCAAGGCTGGCATGTTCCGGGTCATGGGGGACAATGCCGTTTTCAAACCCCGTAATCCCCGCATTATTCACCACGATGTCCGGGACTGCCCCGGATTTTTCATCCGCCGCCTCGAGCGCGAGCCACTCAGCCTCGCTGCGGACATCGAGCGGGACAAACCGGCAGGAAAGGGTATCGGCCGCAGCTTGCCCTGCTTCACGGTCAAGATCGGACAAGAGTACCCTGCATCCTTCACAGATGAAGCGTCGTGCAATGGCAAGGCCAATACCCCGTGCCGCGCCCGTGATAAGAGCCGTTTTTCCGATTAGCCGGGTCATTTTACTGGTTCTTCTTTCCCAAGACGGTGATTCTGATCGTAGTCTCGCTTCGCGCCGATGGGCAGGGGGAGAAACAGGATCGTGACAGCGCCAGAGAAAGGCACATTTTCAATTGGTCTGGTTCGGGGTCTGCCTCGTGCAGATTTCAGCGAATGCCATGAGCGTATGATCGCGTCCGGGCCCCAGCGCTGTCTCGACGCCGTTGAACGCTTCCGCACCGAGGACGATGCTTTCATCCGAACCTGCCTGACCCTGCGCGATTTGCCTGGACGTATGACAGGGGGGAAGAACGCTCACCGTTTTGGTATGGAGAGCTTCACTCCTCTCGGCCGTATCGACAATCACTGGGTAGGTTACGGCCTTGTCGGGCGTTTCTGGCAGGCCGGGTATGGGCTGGCATCGACTGAGCGTACGGCCAAGGCATTTTGGGAGGCCGATGGCAGGGCCTGCCGTCTGCTTCTGACGTTTGCGACACAGCCTGCGTCGGATGGGGTTACGCGGCTCGTGACCAGGACAGAAATCTCCTGTCCTGATCCGCGGGACCGGCGCAAGATGACGCTTTACTGGCTGCTGATACGGCCTGTCAGCGGCATAATAAGACGCCGCATCCTGCGCGCAGTGGAAATGGAATGCATGAGAGCGGATATTCAGAAGGCCTCATAGGCGACGTTAGCGGAAATAAAGTAAGTATAAAGTATCTTTGTGGTAGATCGACGATAAATTACCTGAACAGTGTCTCTGGGTGGGGTAATAGGTCGTCTGGGGTCAGGGACGGTTAGTTAAATCACGTCTATATCTCTGACAGGTTTTGCCCATATAATAAGTTTATTCGAAAAATAAATAATTTATGCATCCCTATGCAATCGGCGCAACCCCTTGCGTTGTTGCGCAACATTTCTATATCAGGCCGCGTTGTGCGCCTGAGCTCCGTTTCATGAGGAATCGGCGCCAAGTCCAGAGCAAGTATTCGCAACTATCGCAGAGGTAAGATCTTGGCTATCAGCCGTTCAGCCTATCGCACGACCGTCACCAATGGATCGACCCGCTATGTGGGCGCTGGCCAGACTGCGACCGGTGATGTGGTCTATGGGCTCAATGGCGGTACGGATCATCCGGCCGTGGATCTGGCTTCGGGCGGCGTCATCTCGGCGGCGACGGCACTTTCGGGCGGAGTGATCGCCGCAGCGGCCAACGGGACGACCTATGGCGGGACGGCGTATGAGAGCGGATCCTTTGCCGCCCTGAACCAGGGTGTGGTCGTGAGCGCTACCGTGACCTCGCGCGCCGGGATCGCTGTGGGCAATTTGTCCGGCTATCAGGGTGATCCGGCGCGTGCAATCGCGCCCCATGTCATGAATGGCGGTCAGGCGATCGTCGGGGGTGGTTTTACGGTCAAGGGGCAGAGCTTTTCCGGATCGGGCGTGATCTCGGGCGGAACATTTGACGTGGGTTCGACAGAGCAGCTTGCCAGTGGCGGTACGGATAGCGGAAGCATCATCGGCGGTACACAGATCGTCTCGGCGGGGGGCGTCGCGTTGCGGAGCATCTTCAGCGCAGGCGTGCAGTTGATCTCCGGGGGGCTCGCCTCGAACTCCGTCGTCTCGGCTGGCGGCACTGTCGTCGCGGCGCGGGGCGGTACTGCGCTGACGGTCAGCGTTGGCGCCGGAGGCACGGCCCAGGCGCTGGCAGGCGGGGTGATTGTCAATCAGGTCGTGATGGCCAATGCCGTGGCCATTACGGGGTCTGGCGGCGTCGTCAGCGGTGCCACAATCTCTTCCGGTGGGTCCGAGCAGGTGCAGTCTGGCGGTGTCGTCAGTGGGGCAACGATCCTGTCGGGAGGAAGTCAAACCGTTCAGGGGGGAGGCAGCGTGCAGAATGCTGTCATCTCCGCTGGGGGGTCGATGATTGTTGCTTCCGGTGCGACGATCACCAATCTCGCTATCATTGGCGCCACAAGCTCTTCCGGCCCTGCCGGAACGCTTATCGTGACGCCGGGCGCGGTGCTGAACAATGTGAGCGTCGGCTGGCGCGGTCGTATCGATATCGAGGGACTCTCCTACAAGCCGGGCGGGCGGATCACCGTCAGCAATGGCATCCTGACCGTGACCCATACGGATGGAACAACCTGGTCCACGCCACTGACAGGCAGCTACAAGGCAGGCGATTTCCATCTCGAGGCCGATAGCGACGGCAGCACCAACCTGATTTATGACAGGTGCTTCCTTGCCGGGACAATGATCCGCACACCCTGTGGTGAAAAAGCGGTCGAAACGTTGCAGCCCGGTGACGAGCTCTGCGTCATGGGCGAGGATGGCCCGGTCATTCGCAAAATCACCTGGGTCGGTTCCGCCGAGATCGTGGTCGATCCCTCGCGCAGCGATGATAGAGCGGGCTACCCTGTTCGGTTCCGGGCCAATGCGCTTGGTGCAGGGCTGCCCGATCGTGATCTGTTCATCACTCCTGAGCACTGCATCCATATTGGTGGCCGCCTCGTGCCAGCACGCATGCTCGTGAATGGCGGCAGCATTGCCTATGATCGCAGCCAGTCGCGCTTCATGATCTATCATCTGCGCACCGAGGATCATGCGATCCTCTGGTCGAACAACATGGAAACCGAAACGCTGTTCGACACGCAGCGTCTGTCAGACGCGGACTCTGCCAGTGGCACTGCGATGGCTGAAACCTCGTGCGCCATGTCACGCGCTGCACCGCTCTGTGTCGAGCGTGCTTTCGTGGAGCCTCTCCACCGGATGCTGGCAGAGCAGGGGGGGGCGGTCGGTTCCGACCGACTCTCACCCCCTGAGGAGCTGATACCCGAGGGCGAAACCGATCTGCATCTGGTGGCTCCCGATGGGCAAATCATTCATCCGTCCCGTCGGACAGCGGATATGATGATCTTCCAGGTTCCGCCCCTGCTCGAAGAGGTGCGGCTCAGATCGCGCGCCGCCAGTCCCTCGCAGATTGAGGGGCCGTTCATCGATGATCGTCGCGATCTCGGTGTGTTGGTGGGCGACATCCATCTCTGGGACAGCGCCGCGACCCGTCGTATCGACACACATCTGCAGGATGTCGCGCTTGAGGGCTGGCACGGTCTGGAAGACGGCTCCGTGCGCTGGACGGGGGGCAATGCCCTCCTGCCGCTTGGCGCGCGTGAGGGGGGGAATTCTGCTGTTCTCGGCATTCGCCTCAGGGCAACCGGCCCGCGTCGAAGCGCTGCCTGAGGCGCTGCCCGCGTGGCTGGCGGGCGAGGCGCGCAACTCCCTCCGTCGCTGATGCCCTGCCACGCTAGCGGAAAAGCTGCTCCTGACGATGCACGTCCCGGCGCAGGTCCCGGCCTGCTCTGAGCGCTGTGCCGCGCCTGATGTGGCGCGCCTGGGTCAACTGTAGAAGGTCCTGGGGGGTGGAGAGAGCGAGCTGGCGCCTGAGGATATGTGCCGTGACATAGGCGTCGGGACCGGCACGATGGGCCGGGAAGGCCAGCTTTCTGTCGAGATCCAGGGCCAGCCAGTAACGCAAGATCTGATTCGTATGGCGCGGCGCTTCCGGCCAGAGCTTCTGGCCGATACGCAGGGTGCAAAGCCAGGGAAGCCCACCAGTGATCTCGTCAGTCAGAAAATGGCGTTCGAAGGCGATGTGATGGGCGGCGAGCATGTCGGGGAGCGGAGCCCGTCTTACTTCTGCTTGCAGAATTTCAGGGTCTGCATGAGGCATGTCAGGACTGAAATCCTCGTCCATAAGATGATGTACCGCCTGGGTCTCGGGCGAGAGCGCCGCTCTGGGGCGGAAGAGCCGGGTATGGATGGGCTCGACGCGCCATTGATCATCCTGCAGGACCAGATCGACCGACCCGAATTCGATGACTTCGGAAGCAGCGGGGTGCGCGCCTGTCGTTTCGAGATCAATAACACGTAGACGCATGGAATCACTCAACTCTTTCTTCTGCTACAGAACCCGGCTTCATTTGAGACTTTCCACAATGAATACCCCGAAGGGGAGGTAATATTTGTAATCGCCAGATGAGTAGGTGAACCAATCGGTGTGCGGCACGTTTCAGAACCATACGGAACACGCCTGGAGTCATGCCTCATTCTTTCATGACGTTGCCAGATTGAGGCCATGTTCCTTTGTTGTTTTGCAGGAAAGGAGAAGGTCATGAGCAATAATTCGACTTCCCCCCGGAGTGAAATCCTCACCGAGAACGAGGCCGCAAAGGTGTCGCCGCCCCCCCCTCGTGACGTGAAGACAGACCACCACGGTGAATTCCGCGTTCATGTCCAGCTTCTCGGCCAGGAATGGTCCCAGAAGCCTTGATAATGGCCTCCCTGGCGGTCATGCCAGGAGAGAGCGCTATCACGTGGACATCAGCGCGAAACGCCCAGATCTGAGATCGTATGATCGGCGCGGTGCCACCAATACTCGCTGGGTGCTTTTGGCATGAGCGGCAAGCAGGCGTCAGGACCATCGCGCAGAATCACCGTGTTGGTGGGCGTCTCCTGCAATGTCAGGCTGGTGCAGCGTAACATGTCGCCATCCGCGATCAGAAAAGCCTCCAATTTGGCGTAGAGCAGCGCGGCCAACAGTTCGGTGGTGGGATCGCCCGGTGTGACGACCAGACGGTCGAGCCGATGAGGCTCATGATCGCGAAACCAGTCAAGAAGCGGGTCCGCAGCAGAAATCTGAAATGCGTGATCGAGGCGGGTATCCACGAATGCGTGCCAGCGCGCCTTGGCCTCGGCGAAAGGGACTACCATATTGCGCCCGCCATCAAGGCGATGTGGAAGCCGCGCCTGCAAGGTGACAGTGACGAACTCGTTATGCCCATGAGGGATTGCGCAGCGTTCCGAGCTGCCATCGATCAGGCGATGACCCATACTGAAGCGGCGTGTGAAACTGAGTTCAGGTGCTGACATAGCTCGACCATCCCTTGGCGCGCAGATCGCAGGCAGGGCAGGCACCACACCCATAGCCCCACTCATGAAGATGTGTGCGGTCCCCCAGATAGCAGCTATGGCTCTCTCGATTGATGAGCTTCACGAGCGCACTGCCTCCAATCCGCTCTGCGAGTCTCCAGGTTTCAGCCTTGTCGAGCCACATCAGCGGGGTATGCAGGACGAGACGGGTTTCCATGCCCAGATTGAGCGCAACCTGCAACGCCTTGATCGTATCGTCCCGGCAATCGGGATAACCCGAATAATCGGTCTCGCACACGCCGGTCACGATGTGACGGGCATTACGGCGAACGGCGAGCGTGGCGGCAAAGCTCAGGAAGAGCAGATTACGGCCCGGAACGAAAGTGGAGGGTAGCCCATTCTCGTTCATCTCGATGGCCGCTTCTCGGGTGAGCGCGGTGTCCGAGATCTGGCCCAGAACCGACAGATCGAGCGTATGGTCCTCGCCCAGACGGTCCTGCCAGTCAGGACGCGCCGAGATCATGGCGCGACGCAGGGTTTCTCGGCATTCGAGTTCGATCGCGTGTCGCTGCCCATAGGCGAAGCCCAGTGTTTCGACATGGGCATAGCGGTTCAGGGCCCAGGCCAGACAGGTTGCAGAGTCCTGACCGCCGGAAAACAGGACGATCGCCGTATCATCGGAGGGCATCAGGGGATCCCGATCAGCTTGTGGGTTTGCAGCGACAGGCGCCAGCGCGGATGCGACAGACAATAGGCGACCGCTTTCTCGGTATTGGCGATACGATCCGGCCCATCCATCGGTTGCAGCCAGAAATGATCAAAATCCCAGCTCTCAAACAGCGCCGGTGGCAGGGCTTCCTGCGGATAGACCAGTTTCAGTTCCTGACCGCGACACTGAATCAGCCTGCTCTGTGGCTTCGGGCTGACGCAGATCCAGTCGATTCCCTCCGGCACCGCGATCGTGCCGTTGCTCTCGATAGCGATCTCGAAACCTGCCTCATGCATGGCGGTTATCAGGGGAGGATCAATCTGTAACAGGGGCTCGCCCCCAGTGAAGACGACATAGCGTCCCGCAGCCTCACCAGCCTGCTCTTTCCAGCAGGCGAGCAGCCTTGCAGTCAGGGCGGCGGCATCGGCAAAGCGTCCCCCTCCAATGCCATCGGTCCCTACGAAATCGGTGTCGCAGAACTGGCAGGCCGCTCTGTGGCGGTCCTCCTCGCGCCCGGACCACAGGTTGCATCCGGCAAAGCGACAAAAGACGGAGGCGCGCCCGGCATGGGCACCCTCCCCCTGAAGTGTCGCGAAAATTTCCTTCACGGCGTAAGACATGCCTCGGATGTCGGCGAGCACTGCGCCCGATGCAAGCGAAAAATACCAAATTTTCGCGTCTCCGGTGCTCTACTGCGGCAATGTCGGCGTCTCCTTCGGTATTTCCGAGATATGCTGGACATACATCTCCCCTCTGGTGGTGACCCAGAGACGATGCTCTTTGAGGAAATCTGCGCCGAAGAGGGCGTAATCGAGGTCATCGCTACTGAGGATGAAGACTTCCGGATCGTAAATCGTGAAATCGCCCAAGGTCAGGGATTTGAAACGATGATGCCAGGCCGTGACCTTGTCACTGCCAATGGCCTTGAACTGCGTATCGGAACGATCCTGCGCGAGCATGGCATCCGTCACACCCAGCCTGCGTGCAAAACGCAGGGGCAGGATTGTCCGGGAGGCCCCTGTATCCAGTACTGCCTTGATCGGCTTGCTCCCATCGATGGAGATGGTCAGCCCAATTTTCATCGTGTCGAGATCGCTGGTAATCGCCACGCGATGAAGGGGGCCTTTCCAGAGCGGTGCAGGCAAGGGGCAGCGTCTCATGTCCAGAAGCTGCATCTCGTGATGGGGCATGTCCATCACGAGATCGCTGGCCAGGAGAATCTCTGCCCCCAGCAACCCGACAAGGGGGGGAAGCGGTGGACGGAGGGTGGCGAAGACAGAGGATGTGACCGCAAAACCGTGATTGGTATTCGTGGCCCCCCCTAAGCCGATATCGTCTACCTGCGTCACGTTCTGGAATTCAGTCCCTTTGGCACCCGTCACCCGGACATAGCCCGACGCGAGTGTGAGACCCAGCATGTCGATATAGCGGTCGCTCAATACGCTGTTGAAGGCGCCCGTATCGACCTCGAACAGGACAGGGTGGTGATTCAGGCTGGCCCTGACCACGGGAACGTTATGCAGGGAATAAAGAGGCATCCGGCCGATCGTGCCGATCTCGCACCCCTTATCGGGAGACGGGGTGTCGCAGCCGGCAATAAGACCGAGCGCGGCCATCGCGATCACCAGTAAGGCAGGTCGTCGAGGGCGCAGAATAGGGGACCGGGGCATAGTACACCTTCCTGTCTGTCAGCATGATTGCCGGATGATCGTCTGCCCGTGACAAAAAACGCCAAGCATATCAGACACGGAGGTACCAGCATGCGGGCAAATACACTGACCGGGCAAGGGCGCGTCTTGCCCTTGGAGAAGGTTGCCGATACGCCCGTTGGCAGCATGGATTGCGCCCAGCAGGAGGAGAGACCCCGTGATTACCCGAATGAAATCTTCCTGGCTGTTGACCGGTTTGCTGGCTCTTGGATTGGCGGCGTCCTCTCCGGCCATGGCGAAGGCTTTCGATGTGACCATTCTGGGCGCGCATGGCGGGCTCGATGAAGGAAATCTCAGTGCCTATCTCCTGCGCGAGGAGGGAGCGCAAACGGGCGTGCTCCTTGACGCTGGTACGGTTCTGAATGGCGTGGACAAAGCCGATCAGGCCCACGCTTTCGTGTCCATTGCCGGGGCGGGCACGCTAGGCTATGCCCGCTCGGGCCGAATCGTCCATCAGGTGATCCAGGGCTATCTGCTCAGCCATGCCCATCTCGACCATGTCGCTGGGCTCGTGGCCATCTCGCCGGATGATCCGGGTAAGCCGCTCTATGCCTTGCCTTCTGTGAACGCTGTCCTGCAGGAGGATCTGTTCAATCATCGTGTCTGGCCCAATCTGGGCGATCGCGGGGTCAAGCCGGCACTGGGGTTGCTCCATTATCATGATCTGATACCCGGCCAGTCCATGGCTCTGGCCCATACCGCTCTGAGTGTCGAGGCCTACCCCTTGAGCCATGGGGGCGTGGAATCGACGGCCTTCCTGCTCCATTCAGGCCAGGATGCTCTGCTCTATCTGGGTGATACCGGCCCTGACGCGCTCGAGGCAGGGCACAGGCTCGAAGCCCTGTGGTCGCATGTGGCGCCTCTCATCCGCACCCACAGGCTGCGCGGGATCATCATTGAATGCTCCTACGACAATTCCCGGCCCGATACGCAGCTCTATGGTCATCTGACACCACGCTGGCTATTGGCAGAACTTGTCGCATTGCGCGTCAGCGCCGGGGTGTCGATGCGCGGCTTTCCCATACTCGTCGCGCATATCAAGCCGCGTCTGAGCGAGGGCAAGAGCGCTGAGGCGCTCATCGGGGAAGAGCTGCGCGCCGGTAATGACGAAGGGTATGCGTTCACCATTGCCCGACAGGGGGCTGTCTGGCGGCCCTGAGAGCCACTACTTCTCCGGGGGATCGAAGAGGCTGGACCGTGATATCTTGTGCACCAGCAGAGCGGCAAAAAGCGGACCGATCGCGTAGCCTCCGAATACGAACACAAGCATGAAGTAATCGGCGCCGTTCATTTGTGCTTTCCAGCCTGCCGTCGGGGCGCGCACTCTACACGCAATGCCTGCGTCAAATCCATCGATCGGTCCGAGGATGTTTTTTGCGTGCTGAACGGTTCCCCTGAGCCGGGGGCTCTTGGAGGGGCGTGCTCGACAGGCTAGAGCTTTGGCCAAGATCAAGCGAAGAGCGAGAAGCAGGATGACAAGCCACGCCAGGAGAAGCAGCCGAGACGGGGTTCTCGATCTGTATCCACATGTGGGGATCGGGCGTTTCAAGGCCGCCCTGGCCGATCTCTCGGTCGGAATACGGCTCTTGCCACTCGCGCTTACCCTGGGCTGGCTCGACATCAAGATGCGCTACCGAGGCTCGATGCTCGGCCCGTTCTGGCTCACCATTTCCACGGCGGTCATGGTCGCTGCGCTCGGCGTTCTCTATGCCGAGCTTTTCAATATGGTGATCAAGGATTATCTGCCTTTTCTAGCCCTATCGCTGGTGCTCTGGGGATATATCTCGACCCTCATCGGCGAGAGCACCACGGTCTTTGCCAATGAGTCCCGTCTCATCCAGTCCGCCCGCATGCCGTTCAGCCTCTTTGCGCTTCAGGCAATCACCCGCAATCTGCTCGTCCTTGCGCATAATGCGGTGGTGGTGATCGCGGTTTTCGCCATCTTCCATGTCGTGCCGCATCATCTCTGGACGGTGCTGCCCGCCCTTGCGCTGTGGATCGTGGACAGCGTTGCGATCCTGCTCTGCCTCGGCCTGCTGGGCGCCCGGTTTCGCGATATTCCGCCTATCGTCATGTCCCTGCTTCAGGTGTTCTTCTTTGTCACGCCCATCATCTGGCGTCCCGAACTGGTTGGAACGCTGGCCGGATGGATGCTGATCAATCCGTTCTATCCGCTTCTGGCCATCGTCCGGGCGCCGTTGCTGGGCGAAATGCCCGCCCTGCTGATCTGGGAGGCGGCACTTGCTCATAGTGCAGTCCTCATCGTCTTCGCGATGCTTGTCTTTGCCCGTTTCCGCGCCCGTATCGCTTATTGGGTTTGATCATGACCAGAGTTTCCGTCGATCGCCTCTGTCTTCATTTTCCGGTCTATCACGCCGAGAATCGCACGCTCAAACGCTCCATGGCCAGGACGCTCGCGACACGTTCCAGCCATCGTGCGGGGAGCGCCCTTGTCGAGGATTCGCGTCATCGCGTCACCGTGGATGTGTTGCGTGATATCAGCTTTTCACTCGAGAGTGGCGAAAGGCTCGGACTGGTCGGGGGGAACGGTGCGGGCAAGACCACGCTGTTGCGCGCTCTGGCTGGTATATATGAGCCCGTATCAGGGCGTGTGCGCATACGGGGCTCGATTGGCACGCTGCTCGACACCCAGCTTGGGATGAACATGGAGTTGACGGGCATCGAGAATGTCCGCCTGCGTTGTCTGTTTCATGGGATGGGCAAGGCCGGTACGGCCCGTATTCTCGAAAATGTTGCCGAATTTGCCGAGCTTGGTGATTTCATTGCCATGCCAGTCAAGACTTATAGCAGCGGCATGCTCGTGCGACTGGCCTTCGGCCTCGCGACCGCAATCACGCCCGATGTGTTGCTGATGGATGAATGGTTCATGGCGGGCGATATCACCTTTCTCGCCAAGGCCAAGGCGCGTATCGAGGCTCTGGTGCAGGAATCGGATGCGCTGATCATGTCCTCACATCAGCCCGATATCATGCGCCGGTGGTGCACGCGCCTGATCTGGCTTGATAACGGCAGGATTCGTATGGATGGCCCTACCGATATCGTGCTCGACGCCTATCTGGCGGGGTGAGGGGCGCCACAAGGGAGCGCTCTTTCCCTCAAAGGAGAGCGCGCTTCCGGGAGGCCAGCAAAAAACGCCACCAGAGGTGACGACATGCGACGGTTATATTTTTCTCGGAATAAAATGGCGCGAGTGACGGGGCTCGAACCCGCGACCTCCGGCGTGACAGGCCGGCGCTCTAACCAACTGAGCTACACCCGCATGAAGCCTTTACTGCTTCAGCAACCGCTTCGGAGAAGGTCGTAACGTCCTCGTCTTCGGTGAAGGGGGAACTACCAGTCTCCCTCACCTTTGGCAACAGGGCGGTGCTGTTTTTTTTCATTTTTCTTGCCGGACTCCCTTCGCGCCCGCTCTTCCGCACGACGGGGCCCAGCTTATAATTCAGGTGTGGGAGGGCTCCAGAAGCATATCGCGACAAGAAGCAGGGGCGTTGATCGGGTTGCATCGGGCGACCAGTCCCTTGCCGAAGCTGACCGAGTAACCGTGCCATGGGGCAGGTTCGAAAGCCGGGTAATCCGTGCTGATCAGATGGGCGCCGGATTCGAACGCGACGTCCCGGCGATCAAGCGCATTCTGCCTTGCCTCGATCGTATTCGCATCGGCCCGTGTCCGTACCAGATAGCCGCGTTTCACCAGTGCCGGAATCGTGCTCGCGGCGGCCTTGTTGTCCACAGCATCGCTGCCATTTCCCTTGGCGCCGATAAAGCCCTCATTGACCTCCGTAAATCCACAATCCGGATCGCCTGGGCGGGCATTGGTAAACACGATTCGATTGCGCAGGGCAGGATGGCCCTTGACGTAGCGCGCCGTATCATGCGGCCGGTCGAACACGAACACGATCTTGCCCCGGGCCTGGGCGAGGCTGGGCCAGCCATGGCTGCGCACCCCGTCATCGAGGGTCGGAGCATTGCCACGCACATCGTCCGGCGTGATCAGCGCTGCGCGACCGAAGACCGCAACCAGTTCCGCATCGAGGCGGTCATAGGTGGCAGGTGTGAAGACTTCAGGCTTGGTAAAATCGATTTTTCCGCCACCAAACGGAATATCCTGCTTGGTCTCGAGATCGATGAAAACCGGTACATGGCCCGGATGCGCGTCGGACCATGCCTTGACCTGCTCCAGACAGGATCTGAGAGGCTGGCAGCTCGACCTCTGATCGATATCGACGATATGCATCACCTTGAAATCCGTACCCTGCATGGCTTCGGGAGCTGTGGGGTCGGCATCGGGGGTAAGGCCTGCCTTACGCTCCCATTCCGGCCCCTTGGGGTGGGCGTAGCGCCCGCCCTGGGTGTCGGCATAGATATCGATTTCGAGCTGGCGCACCCCGTGATCGAGCTGCGCCGTCAGCGTGTCATGGTGATAATCAAGCGCGATGGCTGCCTGGGGCGACAGCTTGGTGAGCCATTGCAGCGTTACCGGTGAGATGTCGCGCCGATAGGAGTTGTGTGTGCCGATCACCTGAATCTGGTTGAGATGCACGCTGTCATCCATGGCCGCATTCTGAGCACGCGCATGGGGCAGGGAAAGGAATATGAGTCCTGCCAGCGAGGTCATGGTGAACAGGCTTTGAAGTTTCATCGCGCAATCCTGAAAGGGCTTGAGTAATGGGGCGGATCAAAGAACATCCATCTGGAATTCACCAGACGAAATCCATGATTCATAAATAGTTCACCCGTTTGAATTGAACGAGAAACAAATAATCCACGGATCAATCACAACCTGCGTCGCTGTGCCTGTGTAAAAGCGCGCGAACACCGCTCGACAGGGATGGTCCGCTTCTTATGGCTCGCTGAGAGTCAGAAAGCTTCGCGAAAGCCATCGCAGGGAATGCGGCGATGACGGAGTTGTTCAGTTGAAGCAATCGACGATAAGAAGCGGGCTTTCTCTTTTGATTCCTGCCCTCGCGCTTTTGGGGGAATTCCCGGCAGTGGCCGCTAGAAACGACCATATGGTTGCCCCGCGAAAATCCATCAGCGCCCCTGTGGCGCGTG
Source organism: Asaia sp. VD9 (assembly GCF_037150015.1). NCBI lineage: Bacteria > Pseudomonadati > Pseudomonadota > Alphaproteobacteria > Acetobacterales > Acetobacteraceae > Asaia > Asaia sp. VD9. Next base: position 293,294 of record NZ_JBBCQM010000003.1, read on the forward strand.
AGAAACGTCTCGAGCGGATCAGTATTCGCGAGAAACGCAGGGTTATAGGCGGCGGGTTGATGAAGACTCAGACCAGCCCTCGGGCGACAAGCGAGGTGACACAGGACTATATTGCCAGGCAGGCCCCAACGCTGAGCCCGACCAGCCTGATTGCAAGCCTGCCCGGCGTGCAGGCAGGGAATGAATCGCCGTTGAGCACCCAGTCTGAAACCCTGCATATCCGGGGACTGGACCAGACGCAGATCGGCTTCGTGTTCGAGGGTATCCCGGCCGCAGATGTCTTCAGCTACGCGCCCTGGAATGCGGCGATGGTCGATAACGAAAACCTCGCCTCGATCAGCGTGACGCAAGGTTCGGTCGATCTGACAGCGCCTCTCTATAATGCCGATGGTGCTCAGGTGAGCATGAAAGCGCTGCGCCCTTCCGACAAGGTAGGCGGCACGCTCTCTCTAGGGGGTGGTACGCATAGCCTGCAAAAGGAATTCCTGCGTCTTGATACGGGCGAGATCGGGCATAGTGATGTCCGGGCCTATGCTTCCTTCTCCCATTCCTCGGCCAATCTCTGGCGTGGCCCCGGCGATGTCGCGCGATATCATGTCGACGCCAATCTGGAAAAACGCTGGTCGAAGGGAAAGGTGAGTGACGTGATTTTCGGCTATAATCAGGGCCGACAGACCATTTATCGCTATCCCAATCTCGCACAATGGCAACAATACGGAACGGGCTTCAATTACACGGCGCCCTACACGCCCGGCAGCTATACCTATTACAAGCTCAATGAGCGCTTCACCAACGTCGCCTTCGGCACGATCCGCAATGATTTTCGTCTTGGCGGTCACTGGTTCCTGCATGTCACCCCCTACGGGATCAGCCAGATGGGGCCGAATAACTACGGCATGGCGGTACCGACGGCCAATGGCTATATCGGCACACAGCGCTACGACTATCTGGATGGCTATCAGGGTCAGAACCGTACGCTTCTGGTGCAGAGCGTTCACCCCTGGGAGCAGCGCAGTTCGGGTGTGACTGCGTCTCTCGACTGGAAGACGCGACACAACACGCTCACCTTTTTTTACTTCTATTCCTACGCCGATCATCAAGAGCGTCAGGATCGCTTCGCGGTGGGTGATGATGGCTCGGTGACGTGGAAAGACCCGCTTACGGCGAATGGGCGTCTGCTCACGGGTTATGACATCAACCAGACTCAGCAGCTCAACGCACTCGGGTTTGACGACAAGCTCAGCTTCCTGGCTGATCGCCTGAATTTTGACGCTGGGTTCAAGGCCACCATGGTCTCACGCATGACCTCGCAGAATGTACCAGGAGCGTCTCCCTATAAGGTGTCCCCCAATAACTTCATTCCGACGCCGCAATTTCTGGCCAGTTATCAGATCACGCGCAAGGATCAACTCTATCTGAATGCGACGACATCCTATCGTCTGCCCGCTGGCTACTCCGCCTATGTTCCGGCCTTCGGCAATACGTCACCCAGCCCGACCACCATCCCACCCAATACTCTGCAGCCGGAATATTTCATAGGTGAGGAACTGGGCTATCGACATCATGCCCGCATTTCGGTTTCTGTCGCCGGTTTCCATTATAATCTGACCAATCACCAGATCAGCAGCCTGGCGTATCAGCCGGGGAGCACAATTCTGGTCAGTAGTCAGATTGCCGCAGGAGGTGAGGAAGCCTGGGGCATCCAGGCCGAACTGGCCACGCGTCCCTGGCATCATCTGAGCGTCTACTTGTCGGGCCAGTATCTGCGCACGCGGCTCGGCAATAATGTCAGTGCGGGGAACGATTATCTACCGACCAGGGGAAAATCGGCTCCCGGCGCGCCGAAATATACCGGAGCCATTGGCCTGACCTATGATGACAGTCTCTGGTTCGGCAATTTCAATCTGCGCTATCAGGACTCCCAGTTCTCTACACTCATGAATGACCAGAGCATTCCTGCTTTCGTCACAGCCGACCTCTCCATGGGGCGCAAACTGCCTGATCTCGGGACACGTGTTCATCCGCGCGCCATGCTGAACCTGATCAATCTGGGTGGGGCAAACTATCTTTCGGGTCTGGGCGGGTTCGGTATCAGCGCCCAACCACGCACGGGTATCTTCGGTAACAAGGTGGGGGCGTCCAGCCCGGTTTTTGTCGTCGGTTCGGCTTTCACGGCCATGGCGTCACTGGCTGCAGATTTCTGAGCGTGAGGCGGGCTTTGCCCCGCACACCGCGAAAGGGATGTCGTTCCTGGGAAAACCTGTCCGCGGTCGCTCAAACGGGATGGTCCACGCACGGAGCTGTGTGCAGAGCGGCGGTCTTTTCGTTCTAAAACAGAGGCCGTTTCAGGGGAGGGATCATGGATACGCGTCATGCCTATTGGGACCGGGTCTATACGGAAAAGCCGGAGACGGCTGTTAGCTGGTATGAGCTTTGTCCAGCTTCGTCTCTCGACCTCATTCTCCGCAATGCTCCTGCGAAGGGGAACGTGATCGATATCGGGGGTGGAGCCTCGTTCCTGCCCGACCATCTGTTTGAGGCCGGTTTTGACGAGGTCACGAGCCTCGATCTTTCCGCTGTGGCGCTTGCTCGTGTGGCCCGTCGTCTCGACCGCTTTCGGGACCGCCATCGCTGTATCGTGGCAGATGTCACGCAGTGGTCGCCCGACAAGCATTATGATGTCTGGCACGACCGCGCAGCTCTGCATTTTTTGACCGAGCCTGAAGACCAAAGGCGCTATGGCGCTGCCCTGCGGTCCGCGCTCGCGCCGGGCGGTATCGCCGTTATTGGCGGCTTCGCCCCGAACGGGCCTTCGCGCTGCTCAGGCCTGCCCGTAATCCAGCATGACAGCGCGTCCTTGTTGGACATGCTCGGCACAGAGTTCAAGTTGCTGGAATCCATCGAGCATCTACACGAAACCCCAGGGGGGTCGAAACAAATTTTTCGTTTTTCTGTTATTTCGAAATAAAAATATACAGAACTTCTATTATCCTCTAATTCGATCGCAAATTTTCCTATAAATCTGAATTTTAATACGGGTAAAATCGAGAAAATTTAGTTATTATGCAATATTTATAAATGCCATTTATATTTTTTTATGATCTCGCTAAGGGGCGCGATTGGCCTCAACTATAGGTGAGTTTTGTTTGCTCAAGTTTCACCATCCGCACCACGGGACTGATCGCAACGGGCTAAGGCAGGCGTAGAGTGCGTAGCCGATGTTTGGCCAAAATCAGAAGATCTCGAACGATCGAGCTATAACTTCTGTCGTGGAGTCATTGGGATGACTACCTCGGGTCTTGCGAAAAGCCATGTTTTTTAAACAAGGTTTTAAGAATGGTGCGTCGCTGTTCGCCCTGCAGTGTGTCCGCATCTATGGCCCAGAATGAAAGATGAGGCATGTTTATCACAGGAATGCGTCGTCCGGCGATCGTGCACACTCCAGAATGAATTTTCCATGCGGCGTGATGCGCCTCGTAAAAGTCAAAAAAGTCTGCGTTGATGCCCCGTCGGAATGCGTTGCGGCTACCATGAGTCAGGATTATTCTTGGATGAATTGCCTGCACGAAGAGTTCATGGACGGGGCGGCATTGCGCGATGGCAAGTGTAAAATTCTCGTGCAGACGCAGATTGCGCGAACGGGTGAAGACCAGATTACTTGCAGCAACGCTGCGGACTTCCAGCCCCATCATTACGAAAAGCATTTGTATCCGGCGCTGCAATGGTGCCTCTCCAGGGCACAAGGTTTTCGGGGGATCGCGCCATGATTGGTCCAGAAAAGCGTTCAAACCAGATCGGCTTGCCGCAAGTGAATGTCCCAAGGTTCCATCGGGGGTACTTTCGGGGCTACCTCCGGGATTCAGCCCGAGAAAATATACTGGGCCCGATTTTAGAGTTGTGACATCGCTATAAAGGACCGCGCCTGAGGCATCGAGTAGTGAGTTTTTCCCATGCGAGGCCTGAGAGGCCAGGTAGGCCTCAGCTTGATCGAGAACGGCGTGCGGTGGGAGATTGAACATCGGATGGTGATCCTGAAGCAGAGCCGTATCTTGGAATGCAAGGCGAGAAGAGGGCATGGACCTCGTTGCAGTCCGGCTTCACTATCCTGTCCTGGAGCAGTTTAGGCAATGCGAGGGGCATATCGAGAGATGGACATCGGGATTGACGATCTTTCCAGCGAGGAAACGCGGGCTCTTCTTGCCGTGCATCTGGCTGGCATGGCCGAGAGTTCGCCCGAGGCGTTCCGGTTCGCACTTGATCTGTCCGGTTTGATGGTACCCGAGGTGACGGTGTGGTCTGCACGCATCGACGGGCGGGTTGCAGCGATCGGCGCCCTGAAGATCTTCGGTGAGGGGGTGGGGGAGGTCAAATCCATGCGCACCCATCCCGATTTTCTCGGGCGTGGGGCAGGGGCAGCGATTCTCGCTACGATTATCGCCGCGGCCAGGGCGCGCGGGCTGAGATGTCTGAGTCTTGAGACCGGTACGGCCCCCTCCTTCGCGGCCGCGATAAGGCTCTATCGCCGAAGCGGCTTCGAGAGCGGCCCGCCTTTCGGTCCCTATCAGGCGAGCCCCCACAACCAGTTCTTTCACCTGACACTCTGATACCGGGCACGAGGAACTGGCCGCTTCGGAGGAACGAGGGGTGACCCCTCGCGTGGCGTGTTATCGGCTGATCATGATCTCGATCAGATTCGCCTTGCCGCTCGCAATTCCCGCCTGAATGGCAGGCGCGATATCACCCGCGCGGGTCAGGCGCTGGGCGGGCAGGCCCATGGAGGTGGCGAGGGCCTGATAATCAATGATGGGGTTGACGATATCCATTGCGATGAAGCGGCCTGTCTGGGCGGCGGTATAATTCTGCTGGCCGCGCATGAAGTTTTTCAGAACATTATATTCGCAGTTATTCATGACCACGAAGGTAATGGGCAGATCTTCATGGGCTGCTGTCCAGAGCGCCTGGGGCGAATAGAGCGCTGCACCGTCGCCAACGAGGCAGACCACGGGTTCGCGTTTCAGTCCCAGCGCGCAGCCGACGGCGGCGGGCATGCCCCAGCCCAGCGCCCCACCGCGCAGAAAGGAATACTGGGCGGGATCGTTGCTCTCCAGAAAGCTGCGGACAAAGCCTGATGTCGCGATGGCTTCATCGACGATCGGCGTGTTCGGTCCAATGGCGCGCACTGCCTCGCGCGCGGCGAGGATCGGGGGAATGACGGCTTCGGAGAGGGCATCATCGGCGCGACGATGCAGTGTGGAGCGTTCCGTGGCGCGCTTCATAGCCGCGTCCCGACGCAAGCTCGCATAAGCGGCGCTTTGGGCGCTCGAGGCGTTTTCGATCAAAGGCTGAAGAGCCGTGAGCGAGGCTTTCAGATGGCCGCAGGTCGAGAGGGTGGTGGGGTAGGTGCGCCCGAGATCGTTCACATCGGAGGAAAGCTGATAGACGGTGCAGCCCTCGGGAATGGCCGAGCCTTCGGTGTAGAGAATGGTGATGAGCGATTTTCCGCCAATGGCGAAGATGGCGTCATAGTGAGAGAGTGCCTCTGCAATGCCGCGCGCCGTTGTGGGCAGATTGCCGCGCCAGAGCGGATGCGCCGTTGGAAAGGGCACGCGTGATGGCCAGGACGACCCATAGACGGGGGCGCCGAGTGTCTCTGCCAGCGCAGCCGTCTCGGCAGCGGCCCGACTGGCATGAATTTCGTCGCCGGCGATCAGGGCGAGCCGACCGGGAGCGATGGCAGCGAGAGCGTTTGCGAGATCCGGCAGGGCGCCTGCGATGGCGTTACGGTCGATGCGCGAGGGGGCGCCGGCGCTGATCGTGCTCATCTCCTCCATCACGTCCATGGGGAGGGAGAGAAAGACGGGACCGGAGGGCGCCGCATCGGCATCGTGAAAGGCGCGGCGCACCAGCGTGGGAAGTTGCTCGGCCGACGCGACTTCCTTGCCCCATTTGACCGCGGGCTCGGCAATTTTCAGCAGATCGCCGAAAAGCAGCGGGTCGGTTACCGCATGGCGCAGATCCTGCTGGCCCGCCGTAACGACGAGGGGCGTCTGGGAGACATGCGCATTCAACAAATTCCCCATACCATGGCCGAGGCCACCGGCGGTATGGAGATTCAGGAAGCCCGGCTTGCCAGCGGCCTGTGCGTAGCCATCGGCCATGGCCACGGCGCTCGCTTCCTGCAGGGCGAGGATATAGCGGATATCCGGACGACGCAGCAGGCTGTCCATCAGCGGCAACTCGGTGGTTCCGGGATTGCCAAAGATATACTCGACCCCTTCACTGGCGAGAATTTCGAGCAGGATATCCGCACCGCTGCGGGCTTCGAGGGCGCTTGTTCTGGCAAAGCTAGCTGTCATGGTCTGGATCCTGTGGAGAGGCGTTTCGTTCGGGGAGCGCCTCAAGTCTGGAATGTCCCGCTGACCTCACGGTATCATGCTTAACGCTGATAAAAATTGCGTTTTCATGGAGATTAATCCCATAAATATGCATAAGTTATGCGCTAAAAACCGATAGGGTGAGATGCTGATGCTCGAAGATCTGGACGCGATCGACCGCCATTTGCTGCAGCTTCTGCAAAAGGATGCGTCGCGATCCACGGTGGAGCTGGCTGAGGCGGTCGGGCTGTCACAGGCACCATGCTGGCGGCGCATCCAGCGGCTCAAGGATGCCGGGATCTTGCAGAAACAGGTCTATCTGGTGGATCGGAGGAAGATCGGGCTGAATGCCCAGCTCTACGCGCTGGTGAAGCTGACGGCCCATGCGCGCGCCAATCTGGCGGCGTTCGAAGAGGCTATCCGTGAATTTCCCGAGGTACAGGATTGCTATGTGCTGTTGGGTTCGGTCGATTTCATCCTGCGTATCGTAACGCGCGATATCGAATCCTATGAACAGTTCTTCCTGAAAAGGCTGGCCCTGATCCCAGGCATTCAGGAGGTCAATTCCATGGTTGCGCTGTCGGAAATCAAGCATACGCTTGAACTCCCCATTGAGCGCCTTACCCCTAGCTAGCGGGATGCGGGGAGATCTATGTCCATCCGGTCGGTGGCCAGGCCAGAGCCTTGAGCAGCCACGCCGTCAGCGAGGCCGCAACGACAAACAGTGAAATGGTCGGCGCGCACAAGCCGGACAATGGATTGCTATGTCCGGGTCGAGTGGCCGAGAAATCGAGCTTGCCCTGCCCCGGGTCGGATAAGTCCGGGATTGTCCAATCGGCAATACCCTTGGATAGCGTGTGCAACAGACCCGCCGCCTGTTTGACGGTCTTTAGGTTGAGCCCTCAACCTCCCGGCGGTGCTGTCATAGGTGACCCTCGGACGGCTCCGATAAGGATCGCCACGGGCGCGTGGCTCGAACGGGATTTTCGCCGATCAGCAGGGCACCCATGAACCAAAAAATCGGGATCAAAGGGGCCAACGCCCCTTTGCGGGTTTCAGGGCAGAGCCCTGAACCTTTTTACCAGCAGCAAAATCCCCCATCCACCAGGAGATCGACCCCGGTGCAGAAGGATGCAGCGCGAGAAGAGAGGAAAATTGCCGGTCCGACCATCTCGCGCGGTGCAGCGATGCGGTTCATGGGGGTGTCGTTTTCGAAGACCTTCACACGCTCTGCCCATTCGGGGCGGGTATTCATGGGGGTGGCGGTATAGCCCGGGCTGATGGTGTTCACACGGATGCCGCGCGTGGCCCATTCCATGGCCAGGCTTTTGCTGAGATGGATGACGGCGGCCTTGGAGGCATTGTAATGGGCCTGCATCAACCCGCGATTGACGATCACGCCCGACATCGAAGCAATATTGACGATCGACCCGCGGCCATTGGCCAGCATGGCGCGCCCTTCTGCCTGAGAGGAGAGGAAGACGCCGGTCGTGTTGATATCGAGCACGCGCTGCCACTGGTCGCGGTCCATTTCCTCAGCAGGGGCGGCATTGGCAATTCCTGCGGCGTTGACGGCAACCGAGAGCAGGCCGAGTTCGGACTGGGTTGCTGCGATAGCATCGGCCAGGCTGGTTTCGTCGGTGGCATCGCCGGTGCAGACCAGGGCGGCGCGCTTGAGGCCGCGAATACGGTCGGCGGTCTCATCAAGTCCCTTGCGTGAGCCGGGAAGGTCGAAACAGGCGACCGAGGCGCCAGCCTCGGCGAGGCCGATGGCGATCTGCTGGCCGATGCCGCTGCCTGCGCCGGTCACGAAGGCGATGTCGCCGGAGAGATCGAAAAGATCCATGGAGATATCCAGTCTGAATGAGGGCGGCGATTTCGTGATCCGCCCTGTGAAAAAGGAAGATCAGGCCTTGGCGCGAGCGGCGTGACGGGCAAGAAGCGCTTCAGCACGGGCAACCACATTGTCAGTCGTGAAGCCAAAATGACGGAAGAGATCCTCGGCAGGGCCGGACTCGCCGAAGCCTGTCATGCCGATCACGTCGCCATCGAGCCCGACATAGCGCGCCCAGTAGAGGGTGCTGGCAGCTTCGATGGCGATACGGGCGCGCATGCCGTCGGGCAGAACGCTCTCACGATAGCCTGCATCCTGCGCATCGAAGGTTTCGGGTGAGGGCATGGAAACGACGCGTACGGCGATGTTGCGCGCGCGCAGGGCCTGAGCGGAGTCGAGGGCCAGGGTTATTTCCGAGCCAGTGGCGATCAGGATCAGATCCGGTGTGCCCGCGCAGTCGGAGAGGATATAGCCACCGCGCCAGGCATCGCGCAGTTGCGAAGCAGTGCGTTCCTGCTGTTTGAGCGGCAGGCGCGACAGTGAGAAGGCGGTGGGGCCATCGAGACGTTCGAGCGCATTGACCCAGGCAATGGCGGTTTCCACCTGGTCGCAGGGACGCCAGGTGACCATGTTCGGGGTCTGACGCAGCGAGGCCAGTTGTTCCACGGGCTGGTGGGTGGGGCCGTCTTCGCCCAGTCCGATGGAGTCATGGGTGTAGACCAGCACCTGACGCTGCTTCATTAGCGCGGCCATACGCACGGCATTACGCGCATATTCCATGAACATCAGGAAGGTGGCGGTGTAGGGCATGAGACCGCCATGCAGCGCGATGCCGTTGGCCATGGCGACCATGCCGAATTCGCGCACACCGTAATCGACATAATTTCCGGCAGGGTCGAAGCAGACCGAGGAAGAGCCGGACCAGCGCGTCAGGCAACTTGGTGTGATATCGGCGCAGCCTCCAAACATCTCAGGTAGATGGGGGGCGAAAGCCTCGATGGCATTCTGCGAGGCCTTGCGGGACGCGATGTCTTTCGGTGCGGCCTGGAGTGCGGCGACGAAATCGCGAGAAAGCTTGTCCCAGCCCTGAGGAAAAGCCCTGTTCTGGCGACGGATAAATTCGGCGGCCAGCTCGGGATATTCGTCGCGATAACGCGTGAACAGATCATTCCAGGCAGATTCAGCCGCCGCGCCCGCCGGGCGGTGATCCCAGTCACGGGCGATAGCCTCGGGGATCTCGAAGGCGGGGGCGGTCCAGTTCAGACGGGCACGGATCTTCGCAATTTCATCGGCCGGGAGGACGCCACCATGCACTTTATGCGTGCCGGCATAACCCTCGGAGCAGCCCTGACCGATGGTGGTGCGACAGATGATCAGGCTCGGGCGTACAGTTTCGGCGCGGGCGGCAGTCAGGGCGGTCAGCACGGCATCGGGGTCGTGACCGTCGATCTCACCGATCACCTGCCAGTTATACGCCTCGAAGCGCTTGCGCGTGTCATCCGTATAGACGCCCTCGATCGGCCCGTCATTGGTGACCATGTTGCGGTCATAGATGGTGATCAGCTTGCCGAGTCCGAGGGTGCCTGCCAGCGCGCAGGCCTCGTGGGAGATCCCTTCCATCAGGCAGCCCTCGCCGACATAGGCATAGGTGTGATGGTCGACGATGGGCAGCTTCGGGCGGTTGAACTGCGCGGCCAGAGTCTTTTCGGCCAGCGCCATGCCCACGGCGTTGGCGATACCCTGACCCAGCGGGCCGGTGGTGGTTTCGATACCGGGGGCATAGCCGAATTCAGGATGGCCGGGCGTTCTGGAATGTAGCTGGCGAAACTGTTTGATGTCTTCGATGCCAAGGTCGAACCCGCTCAGATGCAGCAGGGCATAGAGCAGCATCGAGCCGTGACCATTCGAATAGACGAAGCGATCGCGATTGGACCAGGCGGGATTGGCGGGGTTGTATCGCATGACGTCGCGCCACAGCACTTCGGAAATATCGGCCATGCCCATGGGCGTGCCGGGATGGCCCGACTGCGCCTTGAAAATGGCATCGATCGCCAGGATGCGAATGGCATTGGCGCGTTGCGTTCGTGTGCTTGTGGGAGATGCGATTTCGGGATGTGTGGTCATGAGGGGGAAGCCTCTCACTGTATCCGGCATGACGATGGGAAATGTTAGATTCGCCGGGTGAAATGATATGTATTAAACTCTGTTCATGATCGGGGTTTGGCAAAGTATGACAGTCACCTATTTTGTTAAAAAAGGCGAATATTTAACATGCCTCATTCATGGTAACTAACGGTGAGATACAATACAGAGAGAGCGTGGATAAATCATAATGATGTGATCATCATGAGGCGAATCAGTCCGTAATCCATAAGTCTACAAATCTCATGATTACCTATATAGGAGATGGTTCCATTCAAGATTACGTCATGAACGGCTCTGGTATCCTTATATGTTCCTAATCCGTTCCTATATCAACCCATTAAAAAACGTTTATCATACCAAGGTTTTCAGGATGAACGTCTCATACGAACAAGAGCCTTGGTATCTATAACTCTTTTTTGTGATTTGCAGGGGCGCATCGAGCCGCGCAAAGGAGGACGGGCCAGGCACGCTGCAGGACAGCAAGAGGCCTTTTTGAGACGCAGGAGAAACACGATGGCAGGCGGGACATTCGTCGGAGGGGCACGGTCCGCAACCGACACTTTGCCAGACATTGAGCCACAGACGGCTTTCGGACGCTTCATCTCATGGGCAGGTATCCCGCCCATCATGATCTGGGGTTTTATCGGCACGCTGCTCTTCATGATCGGCGATGGCGTGGAAAGTGGTTATCTGTCGCCCTATCTCGTTTCGCTCGGGTTTCAGGAGCATGACGTTGCTGGTCTCTTCACCATCTATGGTCTGACGGCGGCAGTCTCTGCCTGGGCATCGGGTGCCCTGTCCGACATGTGGGGCAGCCGCAAGGTCATGCTCGTTGGTCTGGCTATCTGGATCGTTTTTCAGATCGGGTTTCTCGGCTTTGCCCTGCCGTCAAAATCCTGGACGTTGATCACGCTGTTCTATGGTCTGCGTGGCTTCGGTTATCCGCTCTTTGCCTTCGGCTTCCTCGTCTGGGTTGTGAACACGGCGCCCGTCCAGAAGCTCGGCTCGGCTGTCGGCTGGTTCTGGTTCTGCTTCACGGCCGGTCTGCCTACGTTGGGCACCACCATTGCCGGTGTTCTGCTGCCCATGATCGGCGGCTACGCCACGCTGTGGGTTGCGCTTACCTTCGTCGTCTTTGGCGGTGCTCTGGCCCTGCTCGGCATGAACCGCGTTCCCCGCGTCGAAACCGGAAACAAGGGAGCTATCAAGACCCTGTTCATGTCCCTGGCCATCGGGTGGCAGCGTCCCAAAGTTGGTATTGGCTGCATCGTGCGCGCCATCAACACCTCTGCCGAGTTCGGCTTCCTGGTGTTCATGCCGCTGTATTTCACCCACACGCTTGGCTTCACCATGGGGCAGTGGCTGGCCGTGCTTCAGGCCATCTTCATCAGCAACATCTTCTTCAACCTGTTCCTCGGCATTGTGAGTGACAAGCTGAGCTGGCGTTACACGACCATGATCATGGGTGGCATTGGCTCGACCCTCAGCACCATGGCGCTTTATTTCGCCCCCACCATGCTGGGTCCTGATCACCTGTTCATCGTCATGATCGCCGGTGCCTTTTACGGCATGACCCTGGCAGGCTACGTGCCGCTGTCGGCCCTGATGCCCTATCTGGCTCCCGAGAACAAAGCCGCTGCCATGTCCCTGCTGAACCTCGGCGCTGGTGCCAGCGTCTGGATCGGCCCGGCCATCGTCTACATCTTCGAGCCCGCCTTCGGTGTGTTCGGTGTGATGGTTGTCTACTCCATCATCTACTTCATCAGTGCGATCCTGACCTACTTCCTGAAGCTCGACCCGGAGGTGGAAGCCCATCTCCACGCGACCCGTGCTTCGGCCAAGGGGTTCAGCCACTGAGCGACCAGCTTCCTTCTTGAGACAAGGAAGAGAAAGGCGGGGCGAAAAGCCCCGCTTTTTTTGTGCCTGTGCTCATCCGGCCAAACGTTGAACCGTTAATGGCCTTCGCGCAGGGCGTTAACGATTATCGAATAGGAGATTCGCGGGATTTTGAGGCGGCTCCTGACCGGGACCAAAAGGGCCTCCGTGACACAGAGTATAGCAACACACTGAATTACCTGCTTTTCTGTCGTGTAACTGACCGTGCAGCACTGTGACATTATTGCACAGCATCCGTCAAACTATGTAATAAATGTGTAACCAATCTTGCGGGGGTTAACGAAGGGCCGTTACGTCTTGGGAACGTTGCGATGCGCTCTATCGCAGATTAACCCATTTTGACGGAACGCCCTATGACGCCGCTCCCCAGAGAGACGCACGAAGCCGGTCGCCATGACCCGATCGTCGCCCCGTCAACCCGCCGCAAGCGATCCCTTGCCACGGGATTGATGAGTGCTACGGCCTGTATCGCCCTGTTGCATTTCGTCAGCGACGCACAGGCACAGACTGTATCAGCGCCTGAAACATCAACAATCCCCGCCAATGCAGCCAAGGCGCCTGCCCGCAGCAAGGTGAAGGTCCCTGCCCAGAGCCGCTCGATGCGCGCCAAGGCTGTTTCGGCTCCCGTTGCGGATGCTCCTGCAGCCTCGCGCCCGGAAACCATCATGGTGACGGGCTCGCTGTTCCGCGATCCGAACACGAGCAGCGCCTCGCCGATCACCCACATCACCATGAAGGACATGCAGCAGCGCGGCATCAAGACCGTGACCGATGCGCTGCAGCTTCTGTCCTCCAACGGTGCAGGCAATCTGACCAATGCCTGGTCGGCGGGCGGTGGCTTTGCCGCTGGTGCCTCGGCCCCGTCGCTCCGCGGTCTCAGCACGGATTCGACCCTGGTCCTCATGGATGGTCAGCGTCTGTCCTATTATCCGCTGGCCGATGACGGCGAGCGCAACTTCGTTGACACCAACTGGATGCCGCAATCGATCATGCAGGGCGTGGACGTGCTGCAGGATGGCGGATCGGCAACCTATGGTGCCGACGCCGTTGCTGGTGTGGTCAACATGATCACCCGCAAGGAAATCAAGGGTTTCGAAGGCAATGCCGAAGGTGGCCTGACGCAGCGCGGCGATGCCGGGCATCAGCGCCTGTACGCGACATGGGGTCATGGTGACCTGCATCGTGACGGCTACAACTTCTACATCAACTCGGAATATCAACAGGACGACCCGCTCTATTACCGTCAGCTCAATGCGCCATATAATAATGGTGACCTGACAGGGATCGGTGGCAGCAACGGGAACGATAACATCGTCTCGGGTGGCGCGATCACCAATTTTGCGCCGTCGACCGTAGCGCTCGTGCGTCCGGTAACAGGAACCGGCACCAATACGGCGCCCTGGTCGCTTCTGAACCAGCAGGCGGGCTGCCGTGGCCTCGATGGTCTGGTCACAGGAACTGTTGGCGGAAGCACTGGCATGAGCCAGGCCTGCTCGTGGAATACACAGAAATACGCCCAGGTCGCGCCTGATCTGCGTCGCGTCAGTGCCACGGCGCACTTCACGGCCAATGTCACCGAGCGTTCACAGCTGACAGCTATGTTCACCTGGTCGCAGGCGCGTTCCATCATCACGGGTACGCCCTACTCGACCTATGGCGGCACGTCCTACAGCCAGGCGAAGCTGGCGACGGCGCAGAATACCTATCTGCCCGTTTATCTGGCTGATGGCTCGCTGAACCCCAACAACCCTTATGCTGCATTGGGTGAGCAGGCTCAGGTCAATTATCGCTTTGGCGATCTGATCCCGACCACCATGGATACGAGCCAGAACTTCCGTGGTTCGGTGCGCTATAATGGCTGGCATCCGTCGCGCTGGGGTTCGGACTGGAATTACGACGTCAACTTCGTTGGCATGAACACGCTGCTGAACCAGACGATCACGGGTGTGCCGACCATCTCCGGCATCCAGAACGCCATTACCAGCGGCAGCTACAATTTCGTCGATCCGTCGCAGAATTCGCAGTCGGTGCTGAACTCCATCGCGCCGCGTAATGTCATCAATGCGCGCACACAGGAATATTCAGGCGAAGCCACGCTCAGCAAGGGTCTGTTCCACCTGCCGGGTGGTATGGCCAAGCTCGCCATCGGCGGCAACATCCGTTACGAAGCCCTGAACGATCCGAACGCCAACCCGCTCGATACGGCCAATCCGGCCAACCAGTACACCAGCTATATCAACCCGGTGAACGCTCAGGGCAGTCGTTGGGTCGAGTCAGGTTTTTTCCAGGCTGAGGCGCCGATCGTTAAAATGCTGAGCGCCGATGCCTCGGGCCGTTACGATCATTATTCAGAAGGCTTCAGCCATTTCTCGCCGAAATTCGGTGTGCAGTTCAAGCCGACCGAAAAGCTGACCCTTCGTGGCACGTTCCAGAAGGGCTTCCGCGTTCCCAGCTTTGCTGAAACAGGCGGGTCGAATGTGGGCTACACCACCTACACGCCCAACAATGCCAACTTCATCAGCCAGCATCTGAACGCCAACGGTACGCCCAATAACTACGCCCAGAACTACTACATCGGTTCGAATACGGCTGGTAACCCGAACCTGCGCCCGGAAACCTCGACCAATTTCTCGGGTGGTCCGATCTTCCGCCCGACCCGTTGGCTGACCCTGATGGCGGATTATTACTATATCCGCAAAAACCACTATATTGCGCCCAACCCCGTTGGCACCACCAACGTGGCGAACGCCTATCTCGCAGGTGAAACCCTGCCGACGGGTGTGACGGTTACGCCGGATATTGCCGACCCGCAGAATCCCACCGGCCAGCTGCGCCCCGGCATCATCAATCTGGGCTACGTCAATACGAATAAGCTTGTGACTGACGGTTTTGACCTGTCTTTCGAAGCCAATACGCAGCTTCCCGGCGTGTTTCGTGAAGTCCATTGGTACAGCAAGGGTACGGCGACCTTCGTTCGTCGCATGAACCTGACCAATCCGGATGGCTCGGTCTATCGCTTTGCTGGAACGCTCGGGCCGTATGGTGCGGTTTCGGCCTCGGGAACGCCCCGTTGGCGCGCCAACTGGTCCAATACGCTGGCATGGCGCAAGCTGGCTGTGACGCCGACGGTTTACTACACCAGCGGCTATCGCACGACGGCTGAAGACCAGACCGGATCCGGTACGGCAGGCAATTGCGCGGACGCGCTCCAGTCGAGCAGCTTCGTTCCGCTGGGCCAGTGCAAGGTCAAGGGCTTCTGGGATGTCGACCTGACGGTGAACTATCAGTTCAACCGCCGTTGGAGCGCCTATGCCAACGTCTACAACCTGCTTGGCTTCAAATCGCCTTACGATTTCGGCACCTATGGCGGTTACCTGTACAACTCTTCCTGGACCCAGAACGGTGTCGTTCTGCGCTCCTTCCAGTTCGGCGTGAAGGTCGTTCTCTGATCTTTCCAAACGTCTGACAGGAAAAACCCTCCGGGCCTCGTGGTCCGGAGGGTTTTTTGCGTTATGGGCCACTCTCAGGCTTTGAGCGCCTTCCAGACGGTCAGGACATGAGCGATGGGAGGCGTCCCATGGTATGTGCTTTCGGACGGGCGCCTCGTGAGGGCGACCAACCTCGGAAAGGTTTCCCCATGCCCGGCAAAGGGCGCGTTCGCCGGCTCAGTCCCTGTAGTCAGGCTGTTCGCGGTCCAGCTTGCGGCGCAGGGCTTTCCAGATCATCTGACCCTGATCAGGGTCGGACTCGAATTGCTTGCGTGCACGCAGTACCTCGGCCTCGCTCGGGCAGTGCAGCCTTGCGCCGGTCGATTGCGCGGCCAGTTGCACACGGCAGGCCTGTTCCAGATAATACATGCGATAGAAGGCCTGAGCCACGGTGCTGCCAATGGTCAGCAGGCCGTGATTCTGCAGGATCAGCCCCATATGGTCGCCCAGATCGCGCACCAGACGCTCGCGCTCACTCAGATTGTCGTCTGCCGCAATGCCCTCATAGGGGTGAAACCCGATGCGCCCGTAGAACTCCATATTGATCTGGTTCAGGGGCAGGATGCCCTCTTCCTGCGCGGCAATGGCCATGCCCGCCAGAGTATGGCTATGCATCACGCAGTCCGCCTCGGGATGGGCGCGATGTACGGCGGAATGAATCACGAAGCCAGCGGGATTGACCGGCCAGCTCGTCTCCTGCTGGGGGTGCCCTTCTGAATCTACCACCACGAGCGAGCTTGCCGTGATCTCCTCGAAAAGCAGACCATAAGGATTGACCAGAAAACGATGCCCCTCTCCGGGCAGACGCACGGAGAGATGGGTGTAGACCATGTCGGTCAGGCCGAACTGCGCGTAGAGCCGATAGGCGGCAGCCAGTTCCTCGCGCAGTTCCTTCTCGGTCCGCGTGGTCATGCGGTCACTCCCGTCTTGCTGAAATGCCCGAACGTGTTCGTGCGTCGCGTTCCCTCGGGCAAGCTGATTTCGCCGCGCTCGCGTTTGGCGATGAGATAGGAATAGGTCTGCATGGCCTGCGCCCACATGTGATCGCCGATCTTCACCGCCTCATAGGCCGTGTCGCCCTTCTCGAAAGAGGGGAGGGGGCGGATTTCGTGATGATAATCGCAGGCATAGAAAAGCGGGAAGGAATAGCGTTCCTCCTTCACGCTCCGGACCCTATGGGCGGTGGCGACAAAGGCGCCCGCCGTCATCATTTCGAGCATATCGCCGATATTGACCACGAAACTCCCCGGAATGGGCGGCGCGTCGATCCACTCACCCTTGCCATTCAGCACCTCCAGACCCGGCTGGTCGGCCAGCAGAATGGTAAAGCACTCATAATCCGTATGCGCACCAATGCCCGGAGCGTCATGGGCCTCGCCATCGAAGGGATAATGGATCATGCGCAGTTTTGAGGGAGGGAACTGCGCCACATCGTCGAAACTATGTTCATCAAGCCCCAGCGCGAGGGCGAAACCACGAAACAACACACGCCCCAGCTCGAAAACGGCCTTGTAATAGGCGCTTGCCCGTTCGCGGAACAGCGGGATTTCGGGCCAGTCATTCGGACCGAGAAGCGGCGTTCCGGACTGGACCAGAGGGTGATCGGCAGGAACCTCGAAGCCGATATCGAAGGCTTCCTTATGGTCGGGTCGGGATTTGTTGTAGATTTCCTCCCCTTCCGGAACGAAGCCCTTATGAGAGGCGGAACTCCCGATATAGCGCTTCATTTTCTCCTCCAGAGGCTGGGAGAAGAAATCCTTCGCGGCCTGGCGCAGATCGGCGATCAGTTCGGGTGCAACGCGATGACCGGCAATATAGAAGAACCCGATCTTGCTGGCCGCTTCGTGCAGCGCCGCCGCCACTTTCTGACGATCGGTCTTGTCTGCCGAATACAGCCCGGCAATATCGATCACCGGAATGGACGTGAACGTCTCTTCTGTCATGTCAGGACTCTCCTGCTGAAGCGGGGAAGCACCCCGCGAAGGATCTGACCTGATCCTGCCTGAGCCAGTCATTCATGGCGTGGCGGTCGGCAAGGGGCAGATCGGTGAAGGGCAAGGTATGGGTGTAGCCATCGGGGCCACATTCCGGTGTCAGCGTCGTTACAGCGTAGCCGCGAGCGCGCTGTGACACCCAGATCCGGCGCCAGAAATCGCGGTGAAAATCGAGTGCGGCGCGATTTTCAGGTGCCGCGGGATGCGAAACCTGCGGTCCCTGATCATAGCCCACGCGCGCCTGAACGTGATGCACGCGCGTGATGAAAGCGCTGAAATCATCGCAGGGGTCATCGAGCAGTCTTTCGCAGCCCACCACCCAATGGCTGATATCGGCGGTAAACAGCGCCTCGGGTATCTGCGCGAGAACATCGAGCGTCATCCAGGGCGTGGCGCAGAGCCGGGCACGATGGGTCTCGAAGCTGAGCGTCAGCCCGTGCTTTTGCCCCAGGTGCAAGGCACGACCGATGAATTCGGCCTGAAGCGCAGCATTCCAGCGATCATTGCCGCCCAGCACGTTCACGAAGCGGGGGGAGAGGAGCGCGGCGCGCCCAAGAGCCTCATCCAGATCGGCCAGATGATCGTCCAACGTCGCGCTCTGGCGGGGGATGACCCCGCCGCCAGTCAGGGCAATGGCGATATAGGGGCATTCTGCGTTGCGCAGCGCCATGCGACGGGCTGAGAGGTTTTCCGGGTCCGGGATACGCGCCTCGATACCGTCATAGCCTCGACGATGGGCGTCGGCGATGACGGTATCCCAGGGGCGGAGATCGCCCCAGAGTGTCAGGAAGCTGTCGAGGCGCATCGGCGTGTCGTCTCCCGTCATGCTCGTGTCGGATCAGAAATTATAGCGCAGATCGCAGCCGATCCAGCGCGGCGTCTGAAGGAACTGCACGCGTGAATTATCCGACCCGGTGAAGGAATAGGTGTTGCCGTGCTTGTTGAGCATGTTGTCGACATAGACGGCAGCTGTCCATTTGCCGGTTTTCGGCCCCACTTCCATCCGCATCCCGAAAGAGCTGATCTTGTCGGTCACGCCATTGGGGTCGCCCAGAGCCACAAGCATATTGTCCTTCCAGGTATAGCTGGTCTGGAGCGTCATACGATAAGCGCGGGGCAGGTCGATGCCATAACGTGCCACTGCATTCCAGGAGAAGCGCGGGGCAAAAGGCAGCACCGAATGAGCGGTAACGGAGGAGAGCAGCGGCAGACCGCCAATATCATTCACCGCATTGGTCGCCTGCGCATCGAGATAGGCAAAGGAGCCGCGCAGATCGAGATTGGGGATCAGATCATGCAGCGTGCTCGACAATTCACCGCCACGGGTACGGGCTCGGGGGATGGGCCCGAGGCTGAGCGAGGTGATGTTCATGGGCATTTCGGCCACGAACAGCGTCTGGCGGTTGTGATATTCGTAATCGAACAGCGCGCCCTCGATCTGCACATGGTTGTGCAGCAGGCTGGTCTTGGCGCCAATTTCATAAGCGATCATGTTTTCAGGACGCACGTAATCGAGTGCCTGAGGGGCGGAAACGGGGGCCGCAAAATAGGCGCCCGCCTTGTAGCCGTTGGAAATGGTGGCATAGACCTGTGTGCCGGGCATGATGGTGTAACGCAGCCCCACGCGCCCGGTCAGGCGGGCATAGGCGTGGGTGGTGTCGAGGCGTGACAGATAGGCACCCTTGCTCGTCAGCGCACCAGCATCGTCAATCGTGCCGCCATTGAAGCCACGATCATCCCAGGAGAAACGGCCCGAGGCGATGAAATCGAGATTACGCAGCACATTGGTGACCGTGTTGATATAGAGCCCCGTCGAGACATTCTGCTGCACGAAACGATCCGTCAGATTGCCATTGGGCACGCCGAGCAGAAAGGAGCGGTAACTCGTATAGGCCCCGTTGATCTTGTCCCAGGATTCGTAGACGCCCACCGTCAGGTGGAAGCGCTTTGCCAGATCCATCCTGAGATGCATGTCATGGGACTGGGCGAGGGACGTGTCATTCCAGTGATAATCACCGACATTGATTGATTCACCATCGTAATTATCATAATCGCTGCGACGGAAGGCGTCGAACGCAGTGGTCGAGACGAACTGCCCCCAGTTGAAATCATGCGTGTAATTGATCGAGACACCGCCGCCATTCTCGTTGCGGCCCACACGGTTCGTGCCCACATTGACCGCGTTATAGGCGGCGTTCGGCCCCACACCCACCGTTCCGGTCGGAAAGCCGTTGACCGCATCGCCATCCGTATCCTGCGGCGACATCGAAATACCCTTGTCGCGCGTGTAGTGGATATTCAGCAGCAGGCTGGAACGGTCATCGATCAGAAAGCGCGTGAGATTGCGCAAGCCCAGCTGATCCTGCGAGCCATAGCGCTTGTTCATGTGGATATCGCGCTGCCAGCCATCGCCATTGATATAGGAAAAGGCGGTGCGGTTCTGGATACGGTCGGTAATCGGCACATTGACCGCTGCGCTCGCCGTGTTGGTACCATAGCTGCTATAGCCCCAATCCACATAGCCGCCGAATTTGCCATCAGGCTTGACCGTCTCGACTGCGATATTCCCGCCCGTGGAACTGCGCCCGTAATCGAATCCCTGCGGCCCCTTCTCGACGGCGACGGACTGGGTGTCGAACATCTGCCCCGTATAGAATACAGGATAAGGGGCAAAGACGCCGTCCTGATAGATGCCGATACCGCCCATGTTATTGCCGGTATAATCGTCGAGCCCGATCCCGCGGATCGAGAAGACAGGCGTGCTGCCCGAGGTTGCATTGACTGCGGTAAGGCCCGGCGTATAGGCTGCAATATCCTTGGGGCTTGTGATGTGCAGTTCCTGCAACTCGCGGCCACTCAGCACATTGACCGTTGCAGCCGTGGTCAGGAAGCGCTGCGCCCGCGATCCCGTGACCTGAATGGCCTCGGGGTCGGAATGGGGCGCTGCATGGTGCCGGGGACGGGCGCCCCCCTGCGGCGCATGAGCGGTTCGGGACGATGCAGCGCGATGAGCGGCATTGTTCTGGGCCGCGATACTCGGCGTGGTGGCCGCATGGGCCACACCGCCTATACAGGGCGCGTTCAGCCCGGAGCCAACCAGCACGATCCCGGCGGAGAGCGAAAGCGCTGTGCTGGTCAGGCGGCGAAATCCTTTGGGCAGGCGCGTCATCATGAAAAGGACTCCCGTCAGTGGCTTCCCTGTCATTGAAGAGGCGAAACGACATCATGGTCGATTGAAAAAAACCAAACCTCACTTTGTCATATCGTTACCCTTTCGGCTGAGTATTTGTAATTTGACGCAAGGCAAGCCCCCGGCCGGCAAGGCACGCCCCGTGCCTCTCGTCCCGCTCAGCTGTGATGGATCATCTGGTCCAGAAACTGGCGCGCACGCGCGCTCTGCGGCGCGGTAAAGAATTCCTCGGGGGGTGAGGCTTCGAGCACGACGCCCTTGTCCATAAAGACGATGCGATCAGCGATGTGACGGGCAAAGCCCATTTCATGGGTGACACAGATGGTGGTGATCCGGCGCTCGGCCAGACTGTCGATGATCCCGATCACGCCCTTGATGGCCTCGGGGTCCAGAGCAGCGGTGGGCTCGTCGAAGAGGATGATATCGGGGGCCATGCACAAGGCGCGCGCAATCGCGACGCGCTGCTGCTGTCCGCCTGAAAGCTGGATCGGGTATTTATCGGCCTGTTCGCCGATACCGACCTGATCCAGATAGGCACGCGCGAGGCTTTCGGTCGCATCGCGATGGGCCTTGCGCACCAGACGCGGGGCCAGAATGCAGTTTTCCAGCACGGTCAGATGCGGGAACAGATTGTAGTTCTGGAACACCATGCCCACCGCCCCGCGCAGCAAAGGCAGGCTGGTCTTGTCGTCAATCACCTCGCCATCGATCATCAGCACACCGCTATCATGCGGCTCAATCCGGTTGAGCGTTCGGATGAAGGTCGATTTTCCCGAGCCCGAAGGGCCGAGCACGACGATCTTCTCCCCATGGGCAATATCGAGGCTGATCCTGTCCAGGGCGAGATACTCGCCGTAGAATTTGCTGAGCTTGCGCAGGCTGAGCGCGCATTCCGGATCGGGGGGCAGATTATGCAGCATGGCGCGACGCCTCCGTTCCGTTCGATAGGCTCTCGATACGCGGCCCGGCTTTCCTGCCGGAACCGGCGCGACTGGCCCAGATGAAGCGGGTCTCGATGCGTTTTTGCAGATGCAGGAAGGCAAAGACCATGGCCAGATAATAGGCCAGTGCCGCAGCGTAATACTCGGTGAATTCGAAGCTGCGCGCCACCTGGACCTGCGTGATGAAAAGCAGTTCCTGCAGGGAGATGACCGAGGCGAGCGAGGTGGTCTTGAGCAGGGAGATGAACTCGTTGATGGTGGGCGGCAGGGCCACGCGCAATGCCTGCGGGAATATCACGTGGCGGTAGATTTGCGACGGACTCATGCCCAGAGCCTGCCCGCCCGCCAGCTGACCCGGATCGATGGCGCTCAATGCGGCACGGTTGATCTCGACCTGATAGGCCGATTCATTGATCGAAAGGCAGATCCAAGTGGCCAGGAACGGCGAGAACCAGCCTTCACGAAATATGGGAAAGAACTGCGGCAATGCATTCCAGATGAACAGCAATTGCAGCAGGGTCGGCGCGCCCCGGAATACGGCGACATAGGCGCGCAGAAAAGGATGCCAGAGGGAGCGCGGTGCGTTGAGCTTGAGCGCGATGGGAATGGAAATCACGATGGCGGCGGCATGGGAGGCCAACGCAATGACCAGTGTCATCACGGCGCCTTTGAGAAAGGCCATGGAAAACAGCGCCGAAAAAAAGGTGGTGGTGTTAAAGCGCGGCCTTTCGCTCGTCACGCCGAGGGCGGCGCGCGCGGCGCTGCCCACATTCCATTTCTTCTCGAGGGCCGTGATTTTGCCCTGTCTCTTCAGCGTGTCGATGGCAGCGGCCAGAAGCGCCTTGTCCTGACCGGAGCGGCGCAGATAGAGCGCGAACTCGGAATAGCCCGGCAGGCTGGGGCTGAAGATCACGTGCAGTTTCCCGCCAAGTTGGGCCTGACGATAGAAAAGCTCGACATCCTGACTGAGGAAATTCTGCGAGCGCCCCACCAGAACCTGCTGCACCACCTGATCCTCGCTCGGATATTGCTGCAGGGCGATGGGGGGCTTGCCGCGCGAGATCAGGGCCTGGTTGATCTCCTCGATACGGGCCGCGTAGCTGGTCCCGGATTCGACGGCGAGGCTCTGGCCGGCCAGAGCCTCGAAGCTCGTGACTGGCGCAATCTGGCTTGGGGCCACGATCACGGGCGAGGTGTCGAGATAGGCAACGGCATCAAAAAGACGTTCGCGTGCCGCCTGCTTCAGCACCCCGCTGATGACCAGACTGCACCGCCCGGCGGCCAGACTGGGGAACAACCCCGTGAAATCCATGGTCTTGAAGGTGACCGGCACATGCCATAGCGCGCCGAGTTCCCGGGCCAATGCGATATCGAACCCGTCAATCGCCGAGAGATCCGCGCCGTTGACAAAGGTCATGGGCGGCAGGGTCGGGTTGGTGCACACGCTCAGCGTGTTGTTTTCGATGAAGGAGGGGCGCTCCTGTGCCCTGACAGACGCACCTGAAAGAAGGGCTGCGAGGCAGAGGAACAGGCAGGTCAGAAGCCGCATCAGCATGTCTCTTCGAGAATGGAGCGGAATGTTTCGGCCATGAGACCGTTTTCCGGCGTGGGGCGTATCAGGAAATAGAAGTGATTGACCAGATGCAGGTCATTGAAACGGATATGACGCAACCGGTCCTGCTGGACCATCTGGGTCACGAACAGCTCCGGCAGGAACCCGACATACATGCCTGACAGGATCAGCAGCGCACGGGAATCGATGTTCTCTGCTTTCGCAGCAAAATTCATGGCGGGGCGCAATTCGTCCCAGCGCGGGGAAGAGGCGGCATCGCTCACGCTGATCATGCGCGCCTGAGCGAGCGCGTCGACATCGATGGCTTCTTCGGGCATGTCGAAAAGAGGGTGGCGCGAGCCGCAATAGAGATTGGACCGCTCGCTGAACAGGGCGGTCGCTTCCATTTCCGGCTGCTGATGGGGGTAGAGCGTGATCCCTGCGGTTGCCGTGCCGTTGCGAACGGCGAACTCGACATCGCGTGTCGAGGCGGAGCGCACATCCAGTTCGACCGCCGGATAACGGCTGGTGAAGATCTGTATGGCGCGCAGAAGCGCCGTCTCCCCATGGAACTGGATGTTATCGGGCAGATACAGGCAGAAGCGGCCCGACAAGGTGCCGCTCACGTCATTGATCCGCTGCTGGAACAGATCGAGATCGTTGAACAGGCGCGCGGTGGCATCCAGCACGCCTTCGCCTTCTCTGGTAAGGGCAAAGCCCGCTCTCCCCCGATGGCAAAGGACCATGCTCAGGCGGTTTTCCAGCGCGGCGATATCGATGCTGATGGAGGATTTGCTCTTGCCCAGTGCCAGCTCGGCCGCGGCAAACCCGCCATGCTGCGCCACGCAGGCAAAGACCCTAAGCAGCCGCAGATCGACTTCCGCGATACGGCCCTGAAACCCGCTGGCACGGGGCAGGCGTCGGGGCTGGTTGGGCATACGCGCACGGGACAAGGGCAGGAATCCTGATTCAGACAGCATGATATGATATCCCCCCTGTCATCGTGATCAACCTGCCCTTTTCGATTGCCCATCCTGTGGGATGACGGTTTCCTCGAGCAGTATGGCGGGGTTCGTCGCGTCTTTTAATTTATGAAACGCCAAACCAAACTCCATCTCATTATGATTGAGCAATGGCGTGCAGCCCCCTAGCGTTCCTCCTGCCCGTTCGAGGCCTTTCATTCCTGCCTGATAGATCAAGGGGAGCCGCGCATGACCGCCAATCGCTGGTTTGTCGATAGTGAAACCGGAACGCTGACGGATGTGCTGCTGTGCCCACCCGATTTCTACAGCTGGAACCCAAGTAACGATATCGCCATACGCAGCCTCGCCAGTGGCGCGCGCCCCGACCCGGCAAGGCTGCGCGCGCAATTCGATGGCCTTGTGGCCGTGCTGCAGGAGGCGGGGGTTCATTGCCACTTCCTGACGCCGAAGGAAGGGCAGATCTATCAGGTCTATACCCGCGATTCCTCCCAGACCACGCCCTGGGGCACGGTGGTCACGCGCCTGATGCGCCCCGAGCGCCAGCCCGAAAGCGAGGGGATCGAGGAATTTTACGGCGAGGATGAAATCATTGGTCGCTGCACAAAAGGCTATGTCGAAGGCGGGGATATCCATATCATCCGCCCGGGTCTGGTCGTGGTCGGTGTGAGCGGGGGACGCACCGATGTAACAGGCGCGCAGGAATTCCTGAAGCCGTTCGAGGCGGCGGGATGGACCTGCCGCATGATCCATTTCCCCGAGCATTTCCTGCATCTCGATGTCATCTTCACCATGGTGTCCGAAGGGCTGGCGATTGGCGTGACCGATGTGCTTGAGGATGAGGACCTGGCCTGGTTCGAGGCGCAGGGCATCCGGATCCTGCCGGTAAGCTACAAGGAAGCCATGCGGGACATGGCCTGCAACGTGCTGGCTCTGGGTGACGGCCGCGTGGTCAGCCCCCGTCATTCGCGCCGGGTCAACGCGCTGCTGCGCGATCATGGGCTGACGGTTTATGAGCCCGAACTCGACCAGTTTTCCCAGGGTGGCGGCAGCATTCATTGCATGACGATGCCGCTCAGACGTGCCAGTCTGGCCTGATCCGCCGCAAGGTCTTCGGGCCGGAAACCCGGTGCGATTCCGGGAACAGGAGAGACAGATCATGGCCCCAAGGCTGATAATCAGTGCGGATGGACCCGAGGCTTATGCGGGGTGGCGCGATTCCTTTGCGCAGCATGCTCCGGAAATCGACATCCTCTCCTGGTTCGATGCCCAGACCCCGCGAGAGGAGGCGCAGTATGCGCTGGTCTGGGAAGCCGATGATCATGATCTGCGGGCCATGCATCACATGCGGGGCATCCTCTGTACGGGCGCTGGCGTGAACCATCTGGTGAGCAGTCCGGATTTTCCCCACCATGTGCCTCTGGTGCGTATGGGGGGCGGCGATACCGGAACGCTCATGGCCGATTACGTGCTCTGGGCCTGCATGACCCTTCTGCGCGATGCACGCACCTGGGCATTGCAGCAGGAGCGTCATGTCTGGGCGCGCAACCTGATCTCGCGCACCTCTGCCAGCACGCATGTGACGGTGCTGGGCTATGGGCAGATCGGCTCGGTCGTGGCGCAGAGACTGGCGCGGGCAGGGTTCCGGGTTACGGCCTGGCGTCGTGCCACGGGTGAGACCCGCGATGGCGAGGTTCGGCTCCTCGGCGGCGAGGAGGGGTTTGCTTCTGCCCTGGCTGGCACCGATCTGCTGGTCAATCTGCTGCCAAGCACGTCCCAGACCCGCCAGATCCTGAACCACGGGAGCCTGTCGCTGCTCAAGCGAGGAGCGGGGCTCATCAATGTCGGGCGCGGCGATCATCTGGTCGAGGCCGATCTGCTGGCTCTGCTGGAGGCGGGACATCTTGCCGGGGCCGTGCTCGATGTCGTTTCGCAGGAGCCGCTCTCACCGGTCTCGCCTCTTTGGGATCATCCTGCCATCACGCTCACGCCCCATGTCGCCTCCGAAGCGTCGCGCGAGGCGCAGGTGCGCTATTTGGCCCAGAGTATCGCCCAGCTTGAACGCGGCGAGATGCCTGCGCTTCTTTTCGACCATCGGCGCGGTTACTGAAACCCTGCGCCTCGCCCTCACGGCCTGTTTTGCAGGGGGAAAAGCCCGGATGTGATAAGCCATCTCGCCGAACAGGAGGGGGGGGAGATCATGCGTAAACTGGTCATCAACAGGGCCTGCGATACGGCGCGTCTGAGCGCATTCCTGGCCAGCAATGCGCATATTGCGTCGATCGAGCGCGTGGAGGGTACGGAGGGCGCAAGCGTTCCGCTGGCGAGTCTCGTTGAACGCGGCATGGCCGATCCGGGGCTGGTCTATACGCCGGGCGCCATCGGGGCGGCCCTGTCTCATCTTGGCCTGTGGAGCCGGGCGGTACAGCAGGGCGAGCCCTTGATGATTTTCGAAGATGACGCCTTGCTCTGCCAGAATTTCGAGACAGAGAGCACCAGGCTGATCGCGACCTTGCCCCCGGACTGGGACATCGCGCTGCTGGGCTATAATTTCAACGCGCCCATCACGCTGGATGCGCTTCCTGGCGTCACCCGAAGCGTCGTGACGCTTGATGAAAAGCGCATGCAGAAAAACGCTGCTTTCTTCCCTCTACAGGACCGCCACGCGAGTTTCTTCCGGCTGCTGCAGGGGTTCGGGCTTTGCGCCTACGCCATTTCACCCAAAGGCGCGCGCCGTCTTCTGGAATGCTGCCTGCCATTACGCGCACAGGAATATCAGCAACTCGGTCTGGACCGTATGGTGCGCAATGTCGGCATAGACGTCGTAACATCCTATTATTTCAGCCAGATCGACGCTTATGGTGCTTTTCCGCCACTCGCCATTTCGCCGAATGAGAGCGGGACTTCAACAACGAAGAAACGTCTGTAAGAAGCCACAGTTTAGCTTCGGAATCTGAATGCTCCCCTCAGCGGGGCGCATGAAATATCGTTGAGGCCAAGTTTCTTAACTATTAGGAAATACTCTGATTCCTAGTCAGTTCCAGAGAGGCATTCTGCGCTCGGACTGGTGATGCGATGATGAAAAATATCAAGATACTCGGAAAGCTGACACTCTCATTCTCCGTCATTGTCGCGGTAGTGGTCGTTTTCTCCTTCATGGCGTTCCGCTCTCTCTCCGCAATACAGAAGGCGGATCGGGAAAATGATCAGGCTCAGCAAACAATCACAGGGCTGAATGATCTTCTCGACATACTCGTTGAAAGTCAGAATGCCATGCGCGGGTACGTCGCGAGCGCCAATGGTCAGTTTATCGGGCGTATCAGCGGGTATCAGGCTGAGATCGGTCCGCTGATGGCGCGGCTTGCCAGAGACCTGCCGCCCGACCTGATCGAGCGGGATTACCGCCCGCTTGCCGCCTCGATCGACAGTTTCACGAGCCAGTTGACAGCGACGGTTCGCGCAATGTCCGACTCCGCTCAAATTCCTCAGGTGCGTGTGAATGTTGCCAACACCGCGAGACTTACCGCGATACGCCGCTATGTAGGGGATCTGATCAAGGCAGAGCGCAACACGGTGGCACAGCGGAGTGCCGCGGCAGCTCACGCCTATAAAACCGGAGTGCTAACACTGTTATTGGGCGGGGCGCTCACAACCCTCATTGCAATCCTCATGGGGGTTGGTCTTATGCGTGCGCTGGCATCGCCTGTTGTCAGAATGACCGGTGTCATGAAGGCGCTCGCGACCGGGGATCAGTCGATTTCGGTGCCGGGTGCTGAACGTGGGGATGAGATCGGAACGATGGCCAAAGCCCTGGAGGTTTTCAGGCGTGCCGTTATCCAGAAGGCTGAACTCGAGGCGGAGGCCGAGAGAGCGAGGCGTGCTCAGGAGGCCGAACGACAGGAGCGTCAAGCAGAAGCTGAGAAATCCGCGAGGCAGTTGAGAGAGGCGACAGATAGTCTGGCAGCAGGGTTGGCGCGCATGGCGACCGGGGATCTTTCTGTTCAGATCGACCATCGTTTTTCTGAGCAACTCGAACCCTTGCGCGCCGATTTTAACCGCTCTGTCCAGCAATTGTCCCAGGTTCTTGCCACGGTTTCCGGCTCGGCAGTCAGTATTGGCAATTCGACCGAAGAATTGGCGACAGCCTCCGACAATCTTTCGCGTCGCACCGAGCAGCAGGCGGCCTCGCTCGAGGAGACGGCGGCCGCCCTCGTCAAGATTACGCAGCGCGTCCATGAAACCACTGAGGAAACCCGGAACGCTCATCAGGTGATCGCGGCATCGAAGGCGGATGCCGAGCACGCCGAATCTGTGGTCTCGCGCGCCATGGAGGCCATGGGCAGAATAGACGGATCGTCCAAATCCATCGCTCATATCGTGACGATCATCAGCGATATCGCCTTCCAGACCAATATTCTGGCACTCAATGCGGGTGTCGAAGCTGCGCGGGCCGGCGAGACCGGTCGTGGCTTTGCCGTTGTTGCAGATGAGGTGCGCAATCTTGCGCATCGATCAGCCGAGGCAGTGAAAGAGATATCACTCCTGATTGCGAGTTCGACCGGTCAGGTCCAGGCCGGTGTTTCCTCCGTGCGGGAAACCGGCGATGCGCTTCAGAGGCTACTTGCACAGTTCAGCAAGACGAGCACGCTGGTGGCGAATATTGCCGATGCTGCCCGTGACCAGGCGACCAGCATTGGTGAACTGGATATTGCCATGCGCAGTATGGAACAGGTCACGCAGCATAATGCAGCCATTGCAGAGCAAAGCGCGGCTGCAAGTCGAAACCTCGCTTCCATGGCGGGCGGCTTGACAAGTCTTGTTCGGGAATTTGAACTGGCTGCCTGAGCGCTTTCATGCGCCGCAGATATGGGGCGTATCGGGAAATAGGGGGGGGCTCTAGCCCCGTCTTTCTGCAATGGCGGCGGCCAGGGTCGAGACGAGCACCATCGAGGCGGCATTGGATCGGAAGCCCTGAAAATCCGCCTCATGCACTTCGAGCCACAGCCCCGATTGCGGGATGACAGGGCTCGCTGCGTTGTCCGTCATGCTGATAACTGGCACGTGGCGCGCTTCAAGCGCCTGAAACAGTTCGATCGTCCTGGGGGCATAGGCGGTATAGCTGAGCACGAGTGCGGCATCCTGCGCCCCGGCATGGCCGAAGCTCTCCTCCTCCATTCCGGTTTCCAGGCCGATGATCTGATGATGTATATCGAGCTTTGCCAGAAGGTAGGACAGATACCGTATGACCGGCATGGAGCGGCGTAGCCCCAGCAGATAGAGGCATTGCGCCTGGGCCAGTGTCGTGACCGCTGCTTCCAGCCTATCGGGTAGAAGATGCGCCTGCAGGGCTCGCAGGGAGTCGAGGGCCGCCTCGTAGAAGCCGTTGAAAATGACCGATGCTTCGAGTGGCTCCCCATCGACACGATGCAGCGCGTTGACCCGGTCGCGATAGGCGACATTGCGTACACGCAGCCTGTCCCTAAACACCGCCTGCATGTCCGAAAAACCCGCAAACCCAAGCGTGCGGGCGAAACGCACCACCGTCGAAGGCTGCACCCCGGCCTGTCCGGCCAAAGAGCTCACGGTGCCAAGCGCCACCTCATCGGGCGAAGCCGTCACGAAATCGGCAAGCTGGACCAGACGCTTGGGCAAATCGGCGTAGCAGCCGCGCAGACGCTGATGGAACGCATCGAAATCGGATTGGGGAGGCGAAGCGTCTTCAGGGAACTCGGTCAAGGTGGCGCAATCCAGAAAGGGAATGAATATTCCATATCAAAGCGAGGCGCCTCCGCGAAGGGCCCCGAACCGCAAGGGCGGGTCACCCGGAGCTTAATCACATCCCCGTGGGAAATTAAAGAATATTAGGGAATGTACGTTCTATGGCGTGACCAAGAACAGAATGTATGTTCTTATCATGGGCAACGTAACATGCTGCAGGAGTCGGGGATGCGCGGACAGGATCTCGATATCATCGCAATAGGGCGTTCTTCGGTCGATCTGTACGGACAGCAGATTGGCGGCCGTCTGGAAGACATGGCGAGTTTCAGCAAGGCCGTGGGCGGATGCCCCGCCAATATTGCCATCGGCACCTCACGCCTCGGTCTGAAATCCGGGATCATCACCCGGGTGGGTCACGAGCATTTCGGCCGCTTCATCACCGAGCAGTTGCAGCGTGAAGGGGTTTGTACCGATGGCGTGCGCGTCGATCCCGATCGCTTTACGGCGCTGGCCATTCTGGGCGTACGTGACCGGGAGAATTTCCCGCTCCTGTTCTATCGCACCGATTGCGCCGATGCGGCCCTCGATGAGGATGATATCGATCCGGCGCTGATTGCGCGCACCAAAGCGGTCGTCGTAACCGGCACGCATTTTTCGCGCCCTGCCTCGGCCAGGGCACAGCGCAAGGCGATGGATCTCGTGCACGAACATGGCGGCAAGGTCGTGTTCGATGTGGATTATCGACCCAATCTCTGGGGGCTTGCCGGTATCGGGGACGGGGAATCACGCTATGTGAAATCCGAGAACGTCACCCGTCATCTCATGACGATCCTGCCTCACTGCGACCTGATCGTGGGTACGGAAGAAGAGCTGCATATTGCAGGCGGTAGCGAGGATACGCTTGAGGCCATTCGCGCCATACGGGCCGTGTCCGATGGGACCATCGTGTGCAAACGCGGCCCTATGGGCTGCGTCGTGTTCGAAGGGCCTATTCCGCAATCCCTGGAAGACGGTATTTCTGGCCCCGGTTTTCCGGTCGAGGTTTATAACACGCTGGGCGCAGGGGATGCTTTCATGTCCGGCTTCCTGCGTGGCTGGGTGCGCGGCGAGAAGATTGTCGAATGCTGCCGCTTCGCCAATGCCTGCGGGGCGTTTGCAGTGTCGCGTCTTCTCTGCTCGTCGGAAATCCCGACCTGGGAAGAACTGAGCTATTTCCTGGAAAAGGGCAGCACCCATCGTGCCCTGCGCCGTGACGAGGCCATCAACCATCTTCACTGGGTCACGACGCGTCGCGCGCAGACCACGCCCATTATGGCGCTCGCTTGCGATCATCGTCTCCAGCTCGAGGAAATCGCGACAGCCGCCGGCGCTTCTTTCGACCGTATCCCGAAATTCAAGACGCTGGCAGTTGCGGCCGCAAAATCCGTGGCGCAGGGTCGGCCCGGCTTTGGGGTGTTCATGGACGGGCGCTACGGTCAGGACGCTTTGTTCGAAGCGTCTCATGCCGGGCTCTGGACCGCCCGCCCAATCGAGAAAACGGGGTCGCGCCCGCTCGATTTCGAATGTGGCGGCTCGCTTGGGGCGCATCTGGTGGAATGGCCCAGCGAGCAGGTCATCAAATGCCTGTGCTTCTACCATCCCGATGACTCCGAAGAACTCAAGCAGCGTCAGGAACGTGAACTGATCCGCGCGCAGGATGCCTGCCGCAAGCTCGGCAAGGAAATCCTGATCGAGATCATCGCGGGCAAGAACGGCACCCTGACCTCGGAGACCGTCTCGTCCATTCTCTCGCGTCTCTACGATGTTGGGCTGCGTCCCGATTGGTGGAAGCTTGAGGGCCAGCGCGACCCCAAGGCCTGGGAAAAGATCGGCGCCGTCATCGAGGCGCGTGATCCGCATTGCCGTGGGGTCGTGATCCTGGGGCTCGATGCCCCGGCCGAGGAACTGATGGACGCCTTCAAGGCCTCGGCAGCCACGCCCTGGGTCAAGGGCTTCGCCATTGGCCGCACGATCTTCGCTCAGCCCGCACGGGACTGGCTGGCCGGCAAGACCAGTGATGAACAGGCCGTGGCCGAGATGGCCCGTCGGTTCCAAGCTTTCGTGAATGCCTGGGAGTCCCGCGATCAGGCGGTGCTTTCCGGGGCCAGCGCGTGACGTCAGGGAAAGAGTACACGGATATGAAAACCATTCGTCTGACCATGAGCCAGGCTCTCATACGGGCCATGATCGCGCAGAAGACCGAGATCAATGGGCGTATCGAGCCCTACTTTGCGGGGGTCTGGGCCATTTTTGGCCATGGCAATGTGGCCGGGATCGGCGAGGCCCTGCACGGTGCACGCGATGCTCTGCCAACCCTGCGCGGGCATAATGAGCAGGGCATGGTTCATGCGGCGACGGCCTTTGCCAAGGCATCGCGCCGCCGCCAGGCGATGGCCTGCACGAGTTCGATCGGCCCGGGCGCGCTGAACATGGTGACGGGCGCTGCCGTCGCGCATGTCAACCGCCTGCCGGTTCTGCTTCTGCCGGGTGATGTGTTCGCCAATCGTATCCCTGACCCGGTGCTGCAACAGGTCGAGGATTTTGGTGACGGCACCGTGAGTGCAAGCGATGCGTTCCGCTCGGTCTCTCGTTATTTCGACCGCATCACCCGTCCGGAACAGATCATTCCAGCCTTCCAGCGCGCTATGGCAGTTCTGACCGACCCGGCCGAATGCGGTCCGGTTACGTTGTCGCTGTGCCAGGACGTGCAGGCCGAGGCCTTTGATTATCCCGAGAGCTTCTTCGCCGAGCGTATCCACCGTGTTCGTCGCCCCGGTGCCGATGAACGTGAGCTGGAAGAGGCGATTGCCCTCATCAGCCAGTCGCGCAAGCCGCTGGTCATTGCCGGAGGCGGGGTGCTCTATGCCGGGATCGAAAAGCAGCTTGCGGCTTTCTGCGCGGCCAAGGGTATCCCTGTTGGCGAGACGCAGGCGGGGCGCTCTTCCCTGCCGACCTCCAACAGCCTGAATATGGGCGGGATAGGCGTCAGTGGCAGCGCGGCGGCCAATGAGATGGCTGCGGACGCGGATCTCGTGATTGCGGTGGGCACGCGCCTGGCCGATTTCACGACCGGGTCCTGGGGGCTGTTCTCCAATCCTGACATGAAAATTGTCTCGCTTAACGTGCAGCCTTTCGATGCAACCAAGCATCAGGCCCTCGCCGTGGTGGGCGACGCAGGCAAGTCCCTTTCAGCGCTCGAAGCCGGTCTGACAGGCTGGAAAGCAGAGAGCAGCTGGACCGGCAAGGCCGAACGCGCCTATCGCCAGTGGATGGAGATTTCAGCCCGTTATCAGGCATTGCCTGATGCCAGCCAGACGGGTTTGCCGACCGATGCACAGGTTATCGGGGCCGTGCAGCGCACAGGGCGTCCCACCGATACGGTGGTCTGTGCGGCGGGCGGTCTGCCTGCCGAACTCCAGAAGCACTGGCAGGCTGAGCAGCCCGGCGGCTACCATATGGAATACGGCTTTTCCTGCATGGGGTATGAGCTCGCAGGCGCGTTGGGCGTGAAGATGGCCTGCCCCGATCGCGAGGTGATCGTGATGCTGGGCGACGGGTCCTGGCTCATGCTCAATACCGAGATCGCCACTTCGGTATTGCTCGACCAGAAGCTGATCGTCGTGCTCCTCGATAACCACGGCTATGGCTGCATCAACCGCCTGCAGCAGGAATGCGGTGGCGCGCCGTTTAATAATCTCTGGGAAGATTGCCGTCAGGTTCGTCCCTTCAAGATCGATTTCGTCCAACTGGCCCATGGCCTGGGCGCGCATGCCGAAAAAGTCCCTGATCTGCCTTCGCTGACGGCTGCGGTGGAGCGTGCGCGCTCTTCCGATCGTACCACGGTGATCGTGATCGACACCGACCCGGCCCCCACGACCACCGATGGGGGCGCTTGGTGGGATGTGGCCGTGCCGGAAATATCGGAGCGCGCGCAGGTCACGAAGGCACGCGAGGGCTATGAGCGCCAGCGTGGCACGCAGCGCATCGGCAACTAGAACAATCTGGCGAATTCCCCTGTTTCAGGAGGCAGAAATGACCATCAAGATCGGCGCCAACCCCATCATCTGGTCGAATGACGACATGCAGTCGGTGGGGGCGACCACCACGCTCGAAATGTGTCTCGACCAGGCCCGGAAGGCCGGCATCCAGGGCATGGAACTGGGGCATAAATTCCCCCAGACCGTGTCCGGGATGAAGGCCGCGCTCGAACCGTTCGGTATGGAATTCATCTCTGGCTGGTGGTCCACCGAACTGCTCACCCGCAGCGCAGATGACGAAATCGCCGCGCTCAAGCCGCGCCTCGAATTGCTCAAGGGCATGGGCTGCAAGGTCTGCATCGCCGCCGAAACCTCCAATGCCATTCATGGCCAGATCGACACGCCCCTCTCGGCACGTCCCTACCTTCAGCCCGGGGAATGGGCCGAATTCGCAAGGCGCATGACGGTGGTGGCCAGTTTCCTGGCCGATCATGGCATCGACCTCGTTTACCACCATCACATGGGCACGGTCGTGCAGTCGCGTGAGGACATTGCGCGTTTCATGGATCTGACAGGTCCCTCGGTGAAGCTGCTGCTCGATACCGGCCATGCCCTCTGGGGCGGCTCGGACCCTGCCGAACTGGCACGCTCCTATCGTGAGCGTATCGGGCATGTTCATGGCAAGGATATCCGTCCGTTCAAGCGCGCCCAGGCCGATGTGTACGACTGGAGCTTCCTGCGCAGCGTGCTGTCGGGCGTTTTCACCGTGCCTGGCGATGGCTGCATCGATTATGCCCGGGTAATGCGCGAATTGCCGGATTACGCAGGCTGGATCGTGCTGGAAGCCGAGCAGGACCCCGAACTCGCCAATCCGCTCGTCTATGCCCGTATGGGTCGCAATTATCTGATGGATACGCTGATTGCGACCGGCCATATCAAAGGGGCTGCGTCATGAGTTCAAAGCTTCTGGTTCATTCGCATCAGCGCGATGACTCAAAACGCACCGTCTCCGTCACGCCGGAGAGCGCCGGTTGGGGCTATATCGGTTTCAATGTGCGCGCACTCGAGGCAGGAGAACACGTATCTGATCGTACCGGGCCGAATGAGGTCTGCCTTGTGCTTGTCAGTGGCAAGGCACGCATCATCGGCGCCGGAGAGGATTTCGGCGTTCTGGGCGAGCGCATGGACCCCTTCAGCGGCGCGCCTTGGTCGGTCTATCTGCCCTCCGGTGCAGAGTGGCGTGTCGAGGCCGAGACCGCGGTGGAACTTGCCGTTTGCGCTTCACCTGCCAAAGGAAAATACCCCGCCCGCGTGATCCGTCCCGAGGACGTAGGGGAGCTGACGCGCGGCACGGGTACGAACCAGCGCTTTGTGCGCAATATCCTGCCTGATACGGCAGAGGCCGAAACGCTTCTGGTGGTCGAAGTGATTACCCCCGGCGGCCACTGGTCCAGCTATCCGCCGCACAAGCACGATACAGATGATTTTCCGAACGAGACTTATCTGGAAGAGACTTATTACCATCGCCTGAAACGCGGCAGCGGGTTCGCGCTTCAACGCGTCTACACCAAGGATGGGTCGCTCGACGAGGCCATGGCCGTGGCCGATCGCGACGTGGTTCTGGTGCCCAAGGGCTATCATCCGGTCGGCGCGCCACACGGGTTCGATCTTTATTATCTCAACGTCATGGCGGGTCCGCGCCGGGCATGGAAATTCTCCATGGATCCCGACCAGGCCCATCTTCCCTACTGATCCGGAAAAGCGGAGTGCGCTGACATGACCCTCAAGATTGGTGTTATCGGCACGGGTGCCATTGGTGAAGACCATATTCGCCGCTGTATGCAGGCCCTCTCGGGCGCGCAGATCGTGGCCGTGACCGATGTGAATCTGGATCGCGCCCGGCAAGTGGCCGATCAATACGCACCCGGTGCCAAGGTACCCGAAGATGGGGAGGCTCTGATCGCTCTCCCCGAGGTTGAGGCGGTGATCGTCACCTCCTGGGGGGGTACGCATGCACGCTATGTGCTCGAGGCGATCAGACACGGCAAATATGTTTTTTGTGAAAAGCCGCTGGCGACAACAGCCGCAGATTGTCTGAAGATCGTCGAGGCCGAGGCCGCCCACGGCAAGCGTCTCGTTCAGGTCGGGTTCATGCGCCCCTATGATGCAGGGTATCGTGCCCTCAAGGCCCTGATCGACAGGGGTGAGATCGGCGAAGTGCTGATGATTCATGCCGCCCATCGCAACCAGCGCGTGGGGGCCAATTACAAGACCGATATGGGTATCACCGATACGCTGGTGCACGAGCTCGATGTATTCCGCTGGATGCTGGGCGATGACTATGTCAGCGCGCAGGTCATTTTCCCACGGCGCAGCGGTATGGCCATGGAGCATATGCGCGATCCGCAGATCGTGCTGCTCGAGACGAAAAAAGGCATACGTATCGATGTCGAAATATTCGTGAACTGTCAGTACGGCTATGACATCAAATGCGCGGTGGTCGGTGAACTGGGCGAGGCAAGCCTGCCCATGCCGCCCGCCGTTGAATTGCGCAAATCTGCCGCGCTTTCTACTGAAATCATGACGGACTGGAAGGAGCGTTTCATCGCAGCCTATGACGTCGAACTGCAGGATTTCATCAATGGCGTGAAGGCAGGCAAGCTCAACGGCGCAACATCCTGGGACGGTTATTGCGCTTCGGTGGCCGCCGATGCCTGCGTGAAGGCGCAGGAAAGCGGTCGGATCGAGCCGATTGAAATGTCGGCCCGTCCGGCCCTCTACACGGTCTGACCTTTCCGGAAAAAGGAGAGTCAGACCCGAAAACGAGCCGGACGGATCTGCCGCGTCAAACAGGGAGCGGCCCGCTTGCAGCACAGGGCGCACAGGATCCGACAAGAGCTCATCTCAACCCGTTCAATGAATATCCCGCCCGGCGATGAAGCGCCGGAGAAGGAGAATCTTCGATGAGAAGAGTAAAAGACGTGGTCATGGTGTCTTCGGAGCGCCATGATGTGGGCTATGTGCTGCGTATCTGCGCCATCGCTGCCCTGGGCGGTATCCTTTTCGGTTACGATACCTCGGTGATCTCGGGGGCGATTTCCCCCCTGCAGGAATATTTTCACCTTTCTCCCGCACAGACTGGCTGGGCGGTGTCCAACGTTGTCATCGGCTGCATGGTCGGTGCGATGATCTCGGGTACAATGGCCGATCGTCTGGGTCGGCGCATGACCCTTTTCATCTGCGCCCTTCTGTTCAGCCTGCAATCCGTGGGAACGGCGCTCGCGACTGATTTCACATGGTTCGTGGTCTATCGCATGCTGGGCGGTATCGCTGTGGGCGTCGCCTCGGCAGTCTCCCCCATGTACATGTCTGAGGTTTCGCCCAAGGACATGCGTGGCCGTGCGCTCAGCATGGAACAGTTCGCGATCGTGTTTGGTCAGGTCGTGGTATTCATCGTCAATTACCTGATCGCGCGCTCTGCCACGCCGGAATGGCTGCTCGACATGGGGTGGCGCTGGATGTTCGGCTCGGAAATCGTGCCCTGTATCCTGTTCTGCGCCACGATCTTCTTCATTCCGGAATCACCGCGCTGGCATGTGCTCAAGGGTCGGCATGACGAGGCGCTCAAGACGCTTACCCGTATTTCCAACGAGCATCACGCCCGTAACCTTCACGCCGAAATCAAGCAGTCCCTGGGCGCAGTCGCGCAATCCTCGCTTGGCTTCACCAAGGTTCTGGGCGACGCGCGTGCACGCTGGATCATTTTCGTGGGCGCCAGCATCGCCGCTCTGCAGCAGGTCACGGGCATCAACGTCATGATGTACTACGCCCCGATGGTGCTGAAATCGACCAGCGGCAGTCTCCAGGCCGCTCTGTTCCAGACAATCTGGATCGGTTTCGCCCTGCTGGCCGGCTGCGTCATCGGCGCGTGGATCGTTGATCGTCATGGTCGCAAGCCGCTCATGCTCTGGGGCTCGATTGGCATGGTGCTCGGTCTGCTTGTGGTGTCCTGGGGGCTTTACACCCAGTCCACCGGGCTCATGGCGCTCTCGGGCATGCTCGTCTTCATGCTCATGTTCGGCCTTTCCTGGGGGCCTGTATGCTGGATCCTGATTTCCGAGATCTTCCCCAATCGCTTCCGTGCCGTCGGCATCAGTCTGGCCGTGACATCGCAATGGGGCATGAATTTCGTGGTTAGCCAGTTCTTCCCGATGCTGAGCGAGAATAAATATCTCTCCGAGCAGTTCCATGGCGCCTTCTCGATGTGGCTGTTCGCGATCCTGGGCCTGTTCGCCCTGTGGTTCGTGATGAAGTTTGTGCCCGAAACCAAGGGCGTTGCGCTGGAAAAGATCGAGGACACGATGATCAATCATCGCACGCTCTTTGCGGCATCCTCTTCGGTCGCCAGCAATTCGACCCGTCACGTCTGAGCAGGAGAACAGGATCATGCGCAAATCTCTTCGCGTCGGTCTGATCGGCACCGGTTTCATGGGCAAGGCACATGCCTTGTCCTATCAGGCCGCCGGCAGTGTCTTCGATGATATCTCCAGACCCGTTCTGCATGCGGTGGCCGATATCGACGGCGCCCGGGCTGAACAGTTCAGGAATCAGTTCGGCTTTCAGAAAGCCATGACGGAATGGCGGGACCTGGTTGCGGACCCTGAGATCGATATCGTCTCGATCACCACACCGACCCTGTTCCATAAGGAAATGGCGCTTGCCGCCATCGCCGCAGGCAAGCATGTGCATTGTGAAAAGCCGCTGGCCGTCAGCGCCGCCGATGCACAGGAAATGATGCTTGCTGCCGAGAAGGCGGGGGTGCGAACCGCCAGTGGGTTCAATTACCTCAAGAACCCTCTGCTCAAATATGCGCGCGAGATGATTGCTTCGGGGGAATTGGGCGAAATCACCGATTTCAACGGGATCCACGCCGAGGGTTTCATGGCCGATCCCGAAACACCCTGGTCGTGGCGCTGTGACCCGGCGGGCGGGCAGGGGGCGATAGCAGATGTGGGCAGCCATATCATCGCCATCGCACGCTTTCTGCTCGGGCCGGTTTCGCAGGTTTTCGCCCAGCTCGACACGCCCATCAAGACGCGACCGGTCAGGCAGGGGGCCGCCGAGCGCAAGGAGGTGGGGGTGGATGACATTGCCCGCATGATCGTGTCGTTCGAGCGCGGATGCTCGGGAACGTTGCAGGCCAACTGGCTTGCGACGGGTCGCAACATGCAACTCGCCTTTCAGATCTCCGGCAGCAAGGGAACGCTCGCCTTCAGTCAGGAGCGCATGAATGAACTGCATTACTACAAGGTTGGCGAGAACTCCCGTAGCAACGGGTTCCGGGTCATCGAGTCCGGTCCGCAACATGCACCTTACGGCGCCTTCTGCGTTGCGGGTGGCCATCATCTGGGCTTCAACGATCTCAAGACGATCGAAATGGCAGAGTTCATCCGCGCCATCGATCAGAACCGCGCGGCAAGCCCGGATTTCCGTGAAGCCTGGGAAGTGCAGCGCCTGATCGATGCGGCCGTGATGTCCCATAAGGACCGCAGCTGGCTCACGCTCTGAGCGACGTCTCACCCCCGTGCATGGCACGGGGGCATGAATTCTGAAAACAGGGAAACACAATGCCGCTTCTGCATTTCCATGTCGTCGAAGGGCGCAGCGAGAGCGATATCAAGGCCATGCTCGATGCAGCGCATGAAGCCATGCTCGAAACCTTTGAGGTCCCCCGAGGGGATCGCTATCAGATCGTCTCGGAGCACAAGAAGACCCATCTGATCGTCGAGGATACCGGGCTGGATATACCGAGAACCGAGAAGGTATTACTTCTGCAGATGTTCACACGTCCGCGTGGCGATCAGAAGAACGCCGAATTCTACAAGAATTTGACCGATCGTTTGCAGGCGAGCTGTGCTATGCAGCCTTCTGACGTCATGGTCTCGGTTGTAGAGAATAACGACGCGCACTGGTCGTTCGGTCATGGACGGGCGCAGTTTCTGACGGGCGAGCTCTAGACCGTCATTCTCACGGGAGAAGAACGTCCATGTTGCCCGATGCCTACTCCAGGACCGAGCCAGAAAGCGTAGAAACAGGAGCGTGCCCCTTTCCCCTGGCCGTCTGTGCCGAGATGCAGTTTCTTGATCTGCCTTTCATCGAGCGGGTGAAGCATATCTCCCGGGAAGGCTTCATGGTCGAGATATGGGACTGGACGCGGCAGGATCTCAAACGACTTGCCGCAACGGGTGCCGTGTTTTCTTCGATGACGGGCTATGTACGAGGTACGCTCGCCGATCGCGATGGTGCGGCCGAGTTGCTGCGTACGGCCACGCAATCCATTCATGCTGCAAAGGAACTGGGCGTACCTAGGCTCAACCTGCATGGCACAGGGCTCGATCCAGACGGATTGCCGGTTCTGCCCTGCGCGGCAGGTCCCGATGGCGCCATGTGGATGACCGCGAGGGATACGCTCTGTCGTCTGGCGGAACTGGGCGCGCGGCACGGGGTGATGTTCGTTCTGGAAAATCTCAACGCCCAGATTGACCACCCCGGCGTCCCCTTCGGGCGGGCAGAAGACTGTCTTGCGCTGGTCAGAAGCGTCGATCATCCCTCGCTGAGACTGATGCTCGATTTGTATCATGCGCAGATAGGAGAAGGGAATCTGATCGCTTTCATCGAGAGGGCTCTGCCCTATATCGGTGAGATTCAGGTTGCGGATGTGCCCGGCCGATGCGAGCCTGGAACAGGTGAGATCCACTATCCGGCGATTGCGCGTGCATTATTACGTCTCGATTATCGCGGTGTGATCGGTCTGGAGTCCTGGGCAGAAGGCGGCGAGAGCGAACGGGCCCTGACGCGCTTCGCGACGGCTTTCAGTCTCGCTGCCTGAGTCCTCACCCACGAGGAAAGCCGCGGGCGAAATCGTGCGGGGGTATCGGCAAATCATCATTGAAGACGGATAAGGCGCAGTCCTTCCTGTGCCTTAAGACGCGATGGACGGTCTCGCCCCTTGACGCAGCTTCCTGTAGCGGAGCGTGATTCCCTCTTCAACTTCATGTTATTTCGAGCCAAGATGGCGGCCGGTTCATGCGGCGGCCACGTATCAGCTGCGGGATAGGATGTCTCCTCCGCGCTGCGCCGAGATGTCCTGTCCGTCATATGCAGGTGGAAATGACGATCTCGGCTTTGACGAATGTGATGATGCATGATGCAGGTTTGCCTGAATGAGCAGTCAGGCGCAGAGCTATGCCCATGCGACCGATGAGGTGCTGATGCGCTGGTCGGGCGAGGGCGATCAGGAGGCCTTCAGTCACATCGTCTCCCGGCATAGTCAGCACGTGGTGCGCATTGCCGCGCGCATCGTCGGCAGTGTGGAGGCCGCAGAGGAAATCTCGCAGGAGATCTTTATCAAGATCTGGAAGAGTGCGGCGCAGTATGAGAGCGCGCGTTCCCGGTTCTCCACGTGGCTCTACCGGGTGGTGATGAACAGCTGCATCGATTTTACCCGCAAGCGCAAGTTCGATCCGCTCCCCGACTCCTTCGATGTGATCGACGAGTCAGAGAATCCTGAGGAAGAGGCAGCGCGCAAGGAATGGGAAAACATGCTGGCGGTAGCCGTGGATCGGATTCCCGTGCAACAAAGAGAGGCGATAACCCTCGTCTATGGCGAGGACCATACGGGTACCGAAGCCGCACGCCTGATGGGCATCTCAAGGAAAAGGGTCGAGCGTCTGCTGAGTTCTGGGCGTTCACGGCTTCGAAAAGAGATGTTAGGAATGAGATCTAAATGGAACCCCAGGTCTTCATGATGGATATTAAGCGCTTCACATCTCTGGCCCAGTCCTATGGAGGCGCTCTCGAGCGCTGGCCGGAAGAGGAGCGCGCCTCCGCGCGAGCCCTGAGTGAGATCAGTCCGCAGGCGCGCGATATCCTTGCGCAGGAGCGGATGCTCGATAGCGACATCGCACAGGCTCTGGCACTGCGTCAGAATGAGGCGGCCCTAACGGATGCGGCGCAGAGAGTGAGGCACTCGGTCATGGCGCAGATACAGGCTTCATCTGTGCAGGCTTCATCTGTGCAGGCTTCATTCATGCCCAGGGGGCAGGCCTCATCTGGTGAGACCCGATTATGGGTGCGGTTTGTCGCAGCAATTGAGGCCATGGCGGAGCGTCTTGAATGGCGCCCGGCGGCTGTCGGGTTGTGTATGTTGTCCTGCCTTGGGGGCATATGGCTCGGTCTGGCCGCGCCGGACCACGCTCTGGATAGCGCCACCATGGCGGTTCTGAATACGGCGCTTGGTGGGGTCGGTCTGTGAGGGCAGCAAGGCGAAGCTCCGGGATCACGCGTGGCGTGCTTCTCGCCTCGATCATGCTCAATCTGTTTTTTCTCTCGTTTCTGGGAATCCGTTATGCCCAGAACCGCTCCCCTGTCTGTATCGACCGGCGCATCACGATCAATGGCCTGATCGCCAGCCTTCCGCGCGAGGATCAGAAGAAATTCGCCCAGGTGCTTCAGCAGGACAAACCCCGTTATTGGGACCAGTTGCTCGCTATCGGTGTCAAACGTGCCGCACTCGACAAGGCGGTGCTGGCCCCCGAGTTCGCTCTGGACAGGGTTCAGGCTGATTTTCGGGACTGGCAGGTCTCATGGAACGATTTCATGACGGTTTTCGGCATGACCCTGATTGACGCTACCGCCCGCATTTCTCCTCAGGGGCGTCAGGCCCTCATACAGGCCTTCCCCAACCATCCTCACTGCAACTGAGACCGCGCGAGGGGATGCCGATTGCAAGGACGCGCCGCGTCCGCGCCAGCGCAATCCCGTTTGGACGAGGCTGTTTTTCTGCCGCCAGATCGGGAAGAAACCCGAAAACCGCTCTCAGGTCGGGGAACAGGCCCGGATGTTCTGCGTTGAATACTTGATCCTGTTAAGAAACGTTAACAATTGCGCTGTCTTCTGCAAGCAATAATGACTGAGAGATGATTTTCATTCTCAACTGTTGATAGGTTTCCTCAGTGTATCAAAGGGATTTTCAGAATATCCCGATAAGTCAAGAACGGAACCGACTCCGGTGCTGGCGTTTATGATGTCAGTCATCCTTGTTGGAGAATTCTGATGTCTGATGCGCACATCAAACCCGCGACAACCGATTCAGGCGCACCCGTCGCCAGCACCGATTATTCACTCAGTGTCGGGGCCGATGGCCCGATTGTTCTGCACGACCACTACCTCATCGAGCAGATGGCAACCTTCAATCGTGAGATGATCCCCGATCGTCAGCCCCATGCCAAGGGTGGTGGCGCGTTCGGTCATTTCGAGGTCACTCATGACGTCAGCGCCTATACCAAGGCAAAATTTCTGCAAAAAGGCCAGAAGACGGAGACAGTCGTTCGTTTCTCCACGGTGGCCGGTGAGTCGGGCAGTCCGGACACATGGCGCGACCCGCGTGGCTTCTCGGTGAAGTTCTATACCGAGGAAGGCAATTTCGACATGGTGGGCAATAACACGCCCGTCTTCTTCGTGCGCGACCCGATGAAGTTCCAGCACTTTATCCATTCCCAGAAGCGCCGTGCCGATAACGGTCTGCGCGACAACGACATGCAGTGGGATTTCTGGACGCTCAGCCCGGAATCCGCCCATCAGGTCACCTGGCTCATGGGCGATCGCGGTATTCCCGCGAGCTGGCGTCACATGGACGGATTCTCGAGCCATACCTATCTCTGGGTCAATGAGGCGGGTGAGCGCTTCTGGGTCAAGTATCACTTCAAGACCGATCAGGGCATCAAGTGCCTGACGCAGGATCAGGCTGACAAGCTGGCTGGTAGCGATGCGGATTATCACCGTCGCGATCTGTACGAGGCAATCAAGCGCGGTGAAAACCCGAGCTGGACGCTCAAGATGCAGATCATGCCCTATGAGGATGCCAAGACCTATCACATCAATCCGTTTGATCTGACCAAGGTCTGGCCGCAGGGTGAATATCCGCTGATCGAGGTCGGCAAGCTCACTCTGGACCGCAACCCGACGGATTTCTTCGCGCAGATCGAGCAGGTGGCCTTTGAGCCGAACAACTACGTGCCCGGCACGGGTCTGTCGCCGGACAAGATGCTCCTGGCGCGTTCCTTCGCCTATGCCGATGCACATCGTGCGCGCCTCGGGGTGAACTACAAGCAGATCCCGGTGAATGCGCCGAAATGCCCGGTTCATTCCTACTCCAAGGGCGGGACCATGCGCTCACATAACGCTTCCGATCCGGTCTATGTGCCCAACTCCAAGGGTGGTCCGGTGGCGGACGCTGAACGCTTCCCCGAAAATGCGGTCTGGGCGGCCGATGGTGAGTTCGTACGTGCAGCTTATACGCTGCGCCCCGATGATGACGA
Organism: Asaia sp. VD9; assembly: GCF_037150015.1. NCBI lineage: Bacteria > Pseudomonadati > Pseudomonadota > Alphaproteobacteria > Acetobacterales > Acetobacteraceae > Asaia > Asaia sp. VD9. Next base: position 337,801 of record NZ_JBBCQM010000003.1, read on the forward strand.
TTTCAGCCAGGCCAATGCCCTGGTGAACAAGGTCATGGACGACGCGGCCCGTGAGCGTCTGGTCCAGAATGCTGCAGGTCATATCTCTGGCGGTGTGGAAGAGCCGGTTTTGTCGCGCGTCTTCGACTATTGGAGCAAGGTGGACGAAAAAATCGGTCAGCGCATCCGCGATGCGGTGCTTGCCCAGAAGGGCTGAGCCACGCCACCGAAATGAGGTGCGCAGGAGGGGAGAGCCGTCTCTGGCTCTCCCCTTTTTCATGCCTTGCGCCCTGTCATGCAGTGGCGCCTGCCTGACAAGCGGGTCAGGAACATGATGCAAACCGGCGCTGCTCCATGGTCATGGCATGACGCGGCGCAGAATGCTCAATCGAGATAGAGACGGCGCAACGTGGCCACTTCCTGCGGGCCTACGCCAATTTCCTGAGCCATATAGGCGTCGATCGATCCGTAATGCTGCCTGATCGAAGCGAACGCCGCCTTGAGATAATCGGGGTCGGAATTCAGCATCGCGCGCATGGAGGGCGAGGCGGCCATAGCGCCTCCATTTTGATGATCGGCCATGGCCGCCCTGAAGCTTGGCGTCAGATGGGCCCGCAGCAGATCACCGCTCATGGCGTAATCATGGAGGATCGTCTCCTCCGGCACACCCAGCGCGTAGAGGATTAGCGCCGAGGCGAAACCGGTGCGATCCTTGCCGGCGGTGCAATGGGTCAGTGTGGGCGTCTGATGCGCCAGAAGACGGGCAAAGATTCCTTTGAGCTCGGGTGCGTAAAGCGCGGGCATCTTTGTATAGAAGCTCTCCATCAGCGCCTTTGCCTGAGGCTCATCAAGCGTCGCGAGCTTTGAGCGGTCGGTCATGTCAGCGGGCAGGGTCGGTTTGTCCGAGGGAAAGAAAGCAGGAGACGCCCCCAGCCAATGGGTCGGCTGTTTCTGTTGTTCGGCCTGAGTGCGCAGATCGGTCACGCTCTTGATGCCGAGCGTATCGACGAAAGCGTAATCCGCCGGTGTAAGGCCGCTCGGCGCTGCAGAACGGTAGAATTCTCCCCAGCGGACATGATGATGATCGGCTGTCTCATAGCCGCCCATATCGCGGAAATTCGCCACGCCCTCGAGCGGAAGAACGCGGTTCGCTATCCATTCTCCGCCTTTGCCAGAAACCGGTTTGATGAAGAAGTAGACGCGATGCGTTCCTGCGAAAGGGGCGGTGACCTGAGCAGTCTGGGCTGTCACATGGTGCTGCACCGGCCTCATTGCGGAAGCATCGGGTGTCAGCGAGGCAAAAATATCGACAGCACCGAGCGATGCGGGCCAGGTGAGCGTATAGCGCGGGACCATCTCCAACTGTACGGAGGTCGTGCCCGGCGTTTCGGCGCGGGCCATGGCAATGCAGCTCAACGTGGTCATCGACAGCAGGGCGAGGGTCGTTTTCTTCAGAAACATGCTCTCTTGATTCTCTCATAGGCCGTAAAAATCAGGCCAGGTGAACGGGCTTGCTATGAGCGCGGCCGGAGACAAAGCCGAAAAATGAGGCGTTGCTCCGCGGCTTCTATTCACTCGGCCAGTAAGGCGGCACAAAGCTGATTTGGGGCGTCAGGCCACTCCCATGACTATCGGACAAGACGCGGGAGCGGTTTGAAAGCGCCGTTTCGCCTGTCATTCAACAATTGCTCGAGGGGCGGATCCTGAATAGTGAAATTTTTCTTGCATCGCTCCATGAGCATTGGGAGATAAAGAGGATGACATTGTTTGTCATCATCGGGAGGGCGAAGCCGACCTGAAAGATGCCTCAAAATTACTTGATCCGCCTCATGTCTTCAGCCTGCTCTCCGGCAGTCATTTCCTACGCAGGGCTGCGGCCTTGCATTTTCCAATACTGTCCTGCGACCGGACTTATGCGGAGGACGCTGTCCGCCCCGCGCGGTTCATCCTCTCTGAGCGGGGTCATAGTTTCGGCAGAGGGTGTTGTCTCAGTCTAGATTTTCCGAGGTCACTAGGCGGAATTTCGGCGGGTCGAACCCGATCAGGGAAGGGATGATCCCGAGCTTCTGCAAACAAAGGTGCAAGGCGAGCCCCGCCTGCGTTTCCGGGGTCTGGTCGATGGCAAAATCCATTGTGCCGTCAATCAGGCAGCCGCGCGTGATCGGATTGACCTCATGCCCGATCCAGCAAAGACGGCGTGCGGCATGGCGACGCAGAACGTCGCCGATACGCAGGTTATCGCCACCGGCCGTATAGACCCCCACCAGATCGGGACGGTCGCGTATGGCCTGATGCAAAAGGCGGGCTGCCTCTTCCGGGTCGTCGCGATCAAAGAGGACTTCGCTCAGTTCGGGGTGGGGTGAGGGCGCGTTCGCGAGATATTCGGAAAATCCCTCGATACGCTCGCGATGATTGGCATAGGCCATGGAATGACACAGCGCGATCACCGACCCGGGACGCTGCCTCAGACCGCGTGTCATGCACAGAGCCGCCGTACGTCCTGCCGCGCGATTATCGATCCCGACATAGGGCAGGCTCGCCAGATTGCGTGACATGAGCTGGATCACAGGCATGTCCTGATCCGCCACGCGCTTGAGGGCATCGAGAATGACCGGATGGGAGGGGCAGGCAAGAATGAGGGCGGAACGCGGATAGGGTGCCTGCTGGATCCGCGCGGCAAAAGCCTCGACATCGCTCTCCGGTACGAAGCTGCGATGGATCTGGATATCCTTGCCGAGTGAGGCGGCGAGTTTCTCGAAAGACTGGCTCAGCCGCGAGTAGAAAAGCGTGTCGGGACGCACCAGCAGAACATCGACCCTCAGGACACCCTGATGCAGGCTTGGCAGGGTGGGAAAATAATCGAGATCACGCGCGATACCAAGAATACGGCGACAGGTGTCCGGGCGCACATTGCCTCGATTATTCAGAGCCCGCTCGACCGTTGCCGTGCCTACGCCGGCCAGGGCAGCGATATCCCGCAATGTCGCACGTTTTCGTCGGCCATTTTCCGGTGTGATCTTGTCCAGCATATGTCCCCGTCCCACCGTGATGATGAGATCAGATCATTACGATGATCGTTCGCGTCCCACCCGTACGGATAGAGTAACGCCGATTAGCGCGGGTGCCTGATCAAACAGGCGTGACGACAGGTGAGGTCTTTCCCTCAGTCCGACCTGAACGTCGGTAGAGGGCATGAGAAATCGTTTCAGGCGGTTTCCCGACTAAAGCCGCCCCGCAGGAGAACGGGCTCCAATCGGAGCGTCATGGCAGGATATCTCATGGTAAACACAACGAGACGGGGGTTTCTGGGCTGTGGTGTGGCGGCGCTGCCGTTTCTTGCCTTTCCCGCCCTGACAAGAGCCGCGTCTGATGCGCGCTCTGATGCGCGCTCTGATGCACGCTTCGGGGTGCTGCCTGGAGCGGGCGCCTGTCCGCCTGACTTTCATTCGGTATCGATGGCGCTGACTGGCCATGAGGATCTTGATGAGGCCCTCGTTCCCCGCGTCTGGGTGGCGCTTCTGGCCAGACATCCCGAATTCCCCGCGCGCTATCGCCTTCTGGCAGAGGCCATGAGGCAGCGCGGCATCCATCGCTCGCAAGATTACGCGGCCTCCGGGCTCCGGGCCGAAAAAGCCCTCCACGAGGTCTCGGTCGAGATTGTCGCAGCCTGGTATCTGGGGCGGGTGGGGCCGATGCTCCCCCGTGCCGAGGCCGGGACGCCAGCCTTCATTACCTATGAGGGGGCGATGATGTGGCGGCCCACCTCTGACGTGACTGTGCTCCCGACCTACGCACGGGGCGGTCCCGGTTTCTGGGCGCAGCCGCCCCTGTCACTCGAAACGGATTGATATTCTGATGGCACAGCAAGAATACGATGCGGATGTCATCGTCGTGGGATCGGGCGTCATCGGGAGCCTCGCCGCGCATCACCTCGCTCGCAATGGCAAGTCGGTCATCATCCTCGAGGCGGGCACACATGTGCCGCGATGGAAGATTCTCGACAGTTTCCGTGAGTGCGGCAATGTCAGCACCGATGCGGGCAATCGTAACCAGCCATATCCCAACGAACCCTGGGCACCGAGTTCCTTCGTGCCGGACTACATCACCAATCATGGGCCTATCGAATATGTGCCCGGCATGCTGCGCATGGTGGGAGGCACCACCTGGCATTGGGGCGGCGCGTGCTGGCGTCTGCTTCCCAATGATTTTCGTCTGAAAACGCTTTACGGTGTGGGGCGTGACTGGCCCATCGCCTATGAGGATCTGGAGCCGTATTATCACCAGGCCGAGATCGAGATGGGGGTATCGGGTGATGATGCCGCCGATTACAGCGGCAAGGGCGGTGCCCCTTATCCTCCTCGTCAGGCGCCTTATCCTGTCAGGCCGCAGGCTCTTGGATATTTCAGCCAGCGCTTTCGTGACCGGGTGGCGATCGGGGGATATCCGTTCACCTATCAGCCCAATGGGCGCGCCACCGATCCCTATGAGGATCGGCCTGCCTGCGTAGGGAACAATAATTGCTCGCCCATCTGCCCCATCGGTGCGCAATACAGCGGCGACCGGCATGCGACAAAGGCCGAACGTGCCGGGGCGAAGCTGATCAGCGATGCGACGGTCTATCGCCTCGAAAAGACCCCGGATGGCCGGCGTATCGCCGCGGTGCATTATTACACGCCCCAGAAACGTTCCATTCGCCTGACCGCGCGCATGGTTCTGGTTGCGGCCCATGCGCTCGAGACGCCACGCCTCATGCTGCTATCCGATGTGGGGAATTCGTCCGGCATGGTCGGCCGCAATCTCATGGACCATAACGCCTTTTCCCTCGCCATGATTGCAGATGAGCCTATGTGGTCGGGGCGCGGCCCTGTGCAACAGGGCGATGTGCTCAAATGGCGCGATGGCGATTTTCGCAGCAGGCACGGATGCATCCGCCATGAGGTCGGCAATTTCGTCGGGAATGTCCAGATCACGGAAAGGCTCATCTCACAGGGGATCATCGGTCCGGAACTGGATGCGAAAATCCGGCATATGGCTGCGCGCTGGGTCTTCATGGATTCGAATATCGAAATGCTGCCCGAGCCTACGAACCGGATGAGCCTGAGCGCGACCAAACGGGACTTCTATGGTCTGCCGCTCATGGATATCCATTACGATGTGAATGATTATGCCCGCGCTGCCGGGGCAGTGATCAAGAAGGATTACGCAAACTTCCTGCGCCTGCTGGGCGGGGAGATTTTCGATCAGAATCTAACAATCTGGGAAAATCGCGATCACCCCATGGGGACCGTCATCATGGGTAGCGATCCGCGCGACTCCGTGGTGACCCATGAGGGGCGCAGTCATGACCACGATAATCTCTTCATTGCGACGACAGGACTCATGCCCGCCGCTTCGGTCGTTAATCCGACCCTGACGGGCTGTGCACTGTCCCTCCGTTCGGCCGCTATCATGCTGAAGGAGATCTGAGTCATGGCGCCTCTCCGCTTTGCACCATCCCGCCTTATTTCTCCTCTCACCAATATTTTTCGTCTGGGTCTGGGTCTGGGTCTGGGTCTGGGTCTGGGTCTGGGTCTGGGTCTGGGTCTGGTCGGCCTCGTCGCGTTCCCTACTCCGGCACAGGCCGCTGATCGCGCTGTGCTCGACCGGGGGGCCTATCTCGCCCGCGCTGCCGATTGCGTGGCCTGCCACACAAAGCCCGGCGGCGCCCCCTTTGCGGGTGGCTATGGCATCCAGTCTCCCATGGGGGTGATCTATTCGAGCAATATCACGCCCTCCCTGACGCATGGTATCGGCGGCTGGTCCGAGGCGGCCTTCTCCCGCGCCTTGCGCGAGGTCGTTTCGGTCAGTGGCAGGCGTCTTTATCCGGCGATGCCTTATGATTCCTATGTCGGCATGACCGATGCGGATATCCACGCTCTTTATGTCTATCTGGGCAGTGCGATTGCACCGGTCGAGACATCCGGGGGGCCGGTCACCGCGCTTCGCTTTCCCTATAACATGCGGAGCCTCATGCGTGTCTGGAACTGGCTCTATCTCGATTCCAGGCGCTTCGAGCCTCACCCTGGGGAAACGACCGAACAGGCGAGAGGGCGCTATCTGGTCGAGGCCGTTGCCCATTGCGGCACCTGCCACACGCCGCGCAATTTCATGATGGCAGCGAAATCAGGCCATAAGCTCGAGGGCGCTCGGGTTGGCGGATGGTACGCCCCGGATATCGCTGCCGGACCGCACGGCCCTCTTGCGGGGTGGCGCAACACGGATATCGAGAGCTACCTGCGTACCGGCCACGCACGTGACAAAGGCGTGGCAGCTGGCCCCATGGGCGAGGCAGTCGAGCACTCCCTGCGTTTCCTGACAGAAGCCGATCTCCAAGCCATCACTGTCTATCTGCGCCAGCAGGATCGTACTGCGACGATCGGGAAGGTACTGCACTCCGATATGGATACTGCACGCGCCTATCAGAATGATTCTCCGACTGATCGGGCAGTCCGCAATCAGGCTCGCCAGGAGCGTGACGCCAGGCCCGGACCTTATGCAGACAGGCGCAATTATCGCGATATCGAGGACGGGGCTGCACTCTATATGGCGGCCTGCGCCAGCTGCCACCAGATCGACGGGCGCGGCACGCATGACGATTTCTATCCGTCGCTGCGACAAAGCAGTGCCGTTCGGTCTTCCCGCCCCAATAATCTGGTCATGACCATTCTGGCTGGTGTGCATCGTGATGGAGCCGATGGCCCGGCCCGTATGTCCGCTTACCGGCATGACCTGACCGATCAGCAGATCGCCAATCTGGTGCGCTTCGTCACCACGGAGTTCGCATCCAGCCCCCTCACGCCCAGCCCCGCCGATATCGCCGCCTTGCGCCGCTTCGATACCGCTGACTTCCCCGCCCAGGCCCGTCCCTAGCGCCCTCGGCGATAAGGGTTTCGAAACGGCGATGGCGCTTCGTCGGGGTGGGAAGGGAGCACGATGAAAGGGGCTTTTTCTGTCCTCGATGCTTGCCGGGCTTTGTCACGCTTCCCAGGAAGCCCGTGCGCCCTCCTCGACCCTGTCTCGTGATTTGAAGGAGGGGCAAAATCCCGGTGCCTCTCTCCTCAGACGGTTTCCCTTGTATGGACCGAGAGCGGAATGAGCGGGCCATCGAGCGGGGCAGGGCTGCGGCCAAGATGGTGGCTGAGTGTCGAGAGCGCGGTACGCGCCTCGAGCATCGGGTTCTGATCCAGAACGAGGTCGATGGTGCCAGATCTGAGCAATGTGGCGCGATGGGGTGTCAGCTCATGGGTGATGAAAATCAGCTTGTCAGCCATGCCCGACCGCTCGAGCAGCCGCGCGATCGCATCGGCCCCGGTGGAAAAATGATAGATTCCAACGATATCATGATGCTCCTGAAGCAAGGCATGAACCGCGTCAGCGGCACGGTCGTCGTTTTCCAGGCATTCCAGCGCGGGTGTGGCGCAGAGCGCGGCATAACGCTCGTCGAGGGCCTCCATGAAGCCCGTATAGCGCTGTTGATGGCCGATATAATGCATCGTGCCGGCAATCAGCGCGACCCGCCCTGATCGGGGGCCGAGCAACCGCCCCATCATGTCGGCAGCAATCCGGCCCGCACGATGATTATCCGAGCCGATATAGGCGAGGCGCTCGGAGGCGGTGATGTCGGAGGCAATGGTGATGATCGGGAGCTTGCGACCGGTATCGGTCACGGCCTGACGGATCGAGGGATGGTCGGGCAGACAGAGGATCAGCCCGTCATAATCGCGTGCAAGCGCGCGAATGAGAGAAGCGGCGCGTTCCGGCTGGTTGATGGCGGCATGGTGCTCGAAACAGGCGATGTTCTGCTCGCGATAGGCGGGCATGATGGTGCGAAAGGCCTCCTGCAAGGCCGCATGAAACGGGTTGCCGGGGGGTTGGGTCACAACGGCAATGCGGGCCAGCCGGGCGTGGAGCGCTACCAGACGGCGCCCATCTCCAAGCTCCCTTGCCGCTTCGAGGACGACACGCTCCTTGTCGAGTCGTACGCCACCGCGTCCGTTGATGACGCGGTCGACCGTGGCGGTCGAGACACCGGAGTAACGGGCGATATCCTGTATCGTAGCACGCTGCGACATGACGCTCCCAACGGGAATGTGATCTTCTTCATGTGATCTATCTCATTTCATTGATGCGAACACATCAATTCTGTGCGTGCTCCCCGCCTCTTCCCCTCATAGCGTCGCTTCAGGACAGACAGCGCGGCCGTCCGGTCGGCGTGGCAGCGACAGGTGCCAGACGAGGATGTCGCGCGAGACCCGGATGCGGGGCAGGAGTGAAATGATGGGATCGAGAACCGGAAAGGGTGGGATGCCCAAGGGGGTGAGGCTGGGGTGCAGTCCGCTCTCCTGGACGAATGACGTTCTGGAGGATTTGGGGGACGATACACCTCTGGCGCGCTGCCTGAGCGAGATGGCGGAAGCCGGATATGAGGGAACGGAGCTTGGCCGGAAATATCCGCGCACGGTTTCGGAACTGGGGCCCATTCTTGAGGCGCATCACCTCTCTCTGGCCTCGGGCTGGTATTCAGGCCGCCTTGCGGAGCGGAGCGTCGAGGAAGAGTGGGAAGATGTGGCAAGCCACGCCCAGCTTCTGCGCGCATTGGGATGCCAGACCATGGTGTATGGCGAGTGCGGGGCCATGACGCCGTCTGCGGCCCCCCTGGACGAGCCGATGTCGCGACGGGTGGTTCTGGATCGCGAGGCAATGAAAGCCTATGCGCATCGGCTGAGCGCGTTCGATGCCCTGCTGCGGGCCCGATATGGGGTGAGACTGGCGTATCATCACCATCTGATGATGGTGGCCGAGAATTTGCAGGAGATCTGTGCGCTTTTCGATGCGCTGTCGGTCGAGACGGGGCTGCTTCTGGACACAGGTCATGCCATGGCCGCTGGGTTCGATTACCGACGGCTGATCGACCGCTACGGGGCACGTATCTGCCATATCCATCTGAAGGATGTGCGCCCGGCCATTCTGGAGCGGGTACGGGGCCAGGACATGAGCTTCAACGCTGCCGTGCGCGCCGGCATGTTCACGGTGCCGGGTGATGGATGCATCGACTTTTCGCCCCTCGCGCAATTCGTCGTTCAGAGTGGCTATCGGGGCTGGATGGTTGTCGAGGCTGAACAGGACCCGGCACTGGCACCGCCTCTGGCTGCTGTCACGCGAGGGCGGGCGGCAATCGAGTCGTGTTTCGCCCAAGCGCTCGCTTCCGTCTGAGGGCTGAGCCACGATGAAAAAGCATCTGAACATCGGTCTGATCGGGTCGGGTTTCATGGGGCAGGCCCATGCCGATGCGTATCGTCGCGCGGCCATGCTGTATCGCGATCTGCCTGCGATCCCTCATCTGGCCATGTTGGCCGACGCCACGCCGGAACTGGCGGAGCGCGCAGCCAGACGTTTCGGATTTGAGCGCTCGACCGGAGATTGGCGCGCTCTGGTCGATGATCCGGCGATCGACGTGGTGGATATTACCTCCCCCAACCTGTTCCACAAGGAAATGGCACTGGCGGCAATCGCCGCTGGCAAGCACGTCTATTGCGAGAAGCCGCTGGCACTCAGTGCAGCCGACGCGAGGGAGATGACCGAGGCTGCGCGCAAGGCCGGGGTGAAGACCATGGTGGCCTTCAACAATATGAAGACGCCCGCCGCACTCTACGCAAAACAGATCATCGATCGGGGCGATATCGGCCGACCCGCGCGGTTCAGGGCCTGGTTCGATCAAGGGTTTTACAACGATCCGACTCTACCCTTCTCCTGGCGACTCAAAAGAAGCGAGGCGGGCTCGGGCGCTCTGGGGGATCTTGGCTCCCATGTGGTGGCGGTGGGCCAGTATCTGATGGGAGATATCAGCGCGACCATCGCCCAGAGCCAGACCATGTTTCGGCAAAGGCCTGTACCTGATGGAGGCTCAGGCTATGGCGCCACTGCAGGAAAAGACGCGGTGTGGGCCGATGTGGAAAACGAGGACCAGATCCAGGCTCTGGTACAGTTTGCGAGTGGAGCGGGCGGAACGATCGAGGCGTCGCGTATCGCGGCGGGCAAGATCTTTGGTGTGTACTGGGAGGTGTCGGGAACCGAGGGCACGCTCATCATGGATGGCGAACGCTTCAATGAACTCAAGCTCTTTCGCGTTGCGGACGACAAGACCGACAGAGGGTTCCGCACCCTTCTGGTCGGGAGTCAGGTTCCCCAGTTTTCGGCCTTTTTCGGGTTCGATTTTGGCGGGGGCGGGCTCGGATATTTCGATGTGAAGGTCATCGAGATTCATGACCTGATCATGGGGATCATGCAGGACGAGACATGCTTTCCGGCTTTCGATTTTGGCCTGCGTAACCAGCAGATCATGGATGCCATGGAAAATTCCCTGCACAGCCGACGCTGGGAGACCGTACCGCCTGGTGAATGAGCTTGCCACCATGCGATGACACGTCCCTTGGAAGGATCAGAAGCCATGAGATTTCCTGTCAGCCTGCCTGAACCCGATTGCCTCGACCCCTCCGCGATCCCTGCGCTCAGATGGGGCGTCATCGGGCCAGGCTGGATCGCGGAGCGTTTTGTTCAGTCGGTTCAGCGTTTCACCAACCAGAAGATCATGGGGATCGAATCCCGCGATGGCGCACGCGCGGCGGCGTTCGCACGACGCTTCGATATCCCCCACAGCTTCGACGGCGCCATGAGCGCTGATCCGCGGATCGATGCGCTCTACATTGCCACGCCCCATCCATTTCATTTCGAGATGGCACGCCGAGCGATTGAGGCGGGAAAGCCCGTTCTGGTGGAGAAGCCGCTTTGCGTGTCGGCGGCGGAAGCGCGCGAATTGGTCGAGCTGGCGCGTGCGCGGCATGTCTTCCTGATGGAAGCATACTGGACAGATTTCCTGCCTAAATTTTCCGTCTTACGGAAAGTTCTCGCCGAGGGGCTCATCGGCGAGATCGTTACCGTCATGGCCGATCACGGTGAGTTCTTTCCGCCTGAGCATCGTATCATGCGCGCTGATCTCGGTGGGGGACCGATGCTCGATCTGGGCACTTATGTGATCGGACTGGCGACCGGCATTCTGGGGCGTCCCGATCAGGTCATGGCTCATAGCACACGAGCCGAGAGTGGCGTGGATGGTCAGACCGGCATGCTGTTTCAGTATCGTGGGGGAGCCCAGGCGGTGCTGCATACCAGCCTGTTGTCCCACACACCTTGCGGAGCCGTCATCGCAGGGCGTGAGGGCATGATCACCCTGGCCGGGAAATTCTATACTCCGGGTCCCTTTGTCTTGAGCGCGAATGATCCTGGCAGGACCCTCACATTCGACGAGCCGCGTTCCGCCTATGACGGTCTGCATTTTCAGGTCGAGCACATGGCCTGGTGTCTCGGCCAGGGCATGACGCAATCGCCCATTCGACCGCTCTCGGCTTCGCTCCTGGCACTGGAGACCATGGATCGCGCACGGGCGGCCGGTCACGCAACACGCGCAGATGCGCCATTCGCCTGATAGAGGGAGGCGCTTCTCATGGTTTCGATCGCCCTGTTCGGCGCTGGTCGTATCGGCCAGGTCCATGCCGATAATCTACTCTCGATACCTGACATCACCTTGTCGGCTCTGGCCGATCCTGTGGCCTCTGAGGCGCGCGAGTCCTTGCTGGCGCGCAGCGGAGCGTCCCTGCGCGAGCCCGAGGCTATTTTTTCCGACCCTGATATCGACGCCTATGTCATCGCCAGTCCGACGGATACGCATGCACGTTTCCTGCATCTTGCGGCCAGAACAGGAAAGCCGGTCTTCTGCGAGAAGCCTGTAAGCCTGGAATTTGCGCAAGTCGTTGAGACGGCCCGCATCATTCAGCACGCGGGTAGCCCGGTCATGCTGGGCTTTCAGCGTCGTTATGATCCAGAATTCATGCAACTGCGCCAGAGCATCGCTTCCGGGGAGGCCGGTCGTGCGCAGCATATCGTCATGCATACCAGGGATCCCGCGCCACCGCCGCTTGCCTATATCCAGTCCTCGGGCGGATTGTTCCGCGATCAGGCAATCCATGATTTTGACATGACCCGTTATCTGCTGGATGAGGAAATCGTCTCGGTTTCTGCCACGGGGGCCTGCCTGATTGACCCGGCAATCGGCGCGGCAGGAGATATCGACACGGCGATGATCACCCTGCGCGCCAGCTCTGGCCGCCTGGTGCAGATGATCAATGCCCGTCATGCCGCCTTCGGCTATGATCAGCGGCTCGAAGTCGTCTGCGAAAGAGCCGTATTTACAATCAGGAATCATCCAGCAACCCAGATTGTCAGAGCCGACGCGCAAGGCTTTCTTACGGCGCCACCGGTGAGCAATTTCATCACACGCTTTGCCAGTGCCTATCGCGCTGAGATGAAGGCGTTCCACGCCATGATCGTTTCAGGGGTCAAGCCTCTGGCCACGATGCAGGACGGTGTCGAGGCGCAGAGGCTCGCCGAAGCAGCGCTGTTATCAATGCAGGAGAACAGGCCTGTATCTGTGAGGGAACTGGGGTGAACAGGAAATGCGTCCGCAGAGGCAGCTTGGTTGGCCCCCTGCCGGGCGCGGGTGCGCCCCCGGTCAATCGGCCCTTCCTGGTATGGGGTTTCATGAATTTCAGGCATAGGCTCATGCTGAATTCATGATCTAATCGGGTGCGTCCGGTCGAGGCTATGGTCCTTCACGTTCCACAGAAAGAGGGGGAGGGCCTGATCATGGCTGAACCATCCACCACTGCACGTCAGGCGTTTGGCGATATCGCCCCGGATCTGGCTCGCTATACCGATACGGTGCTTTTCGATGAGGTATGGGCCCGGCCCGGCCTGTCTCAGCGCGATCGTTGCATGGTCACCATAACCTGTCTGATTGCGCTTTATCGCGGCAATGAGCTCGGTTTTCATCTGCGCAAGGCTCTCGATACCGGTGTGACCCGGGAGGAAATCATCGAGATCATCACCCATCTCGCATTTTATTCCGGCTGGCCCACAGCGTCTTCGGCGCTCGCGCTCGCCAGACAGATTTTCGAGGACAGGAAGGACGCAGCATCATGAGCGCACAGATTGCAGGGAAAGTGGTGGTTGTAACCGGCGCAAGCAGCGGGCTGGGCGAGGCGGTTGCGCGTCGTCTCGCGGCTGAAGGGGCAAAGCTCGTTCTGGGTGCGCGTCGTCTCGACCGTCTCGAGACGCTCGCCGATGATCTGTCGATCGGGCGTGATGCCGTCAGGAAGACCGATGTCAGCGACAGCGCGCAGGTGCAGGCGCTCGTCGATCACGCCATCGCCCTGCATGGGAGGGTGGACGTGCTGATCAACAATGCCGGACTCATGCCGCACTCTCCGCTCGAAAAGCGCCGTATCGAGGATTGGGATCGCATGATCGACGTCAATCTCAAGGGTACGCTCTATGGCATTGCCGCCGTCCTGCCCCAGATGCAGAAGCAGAAGAGCGGTCATATCATCAATGTCTCTTCCGTGGCGGGGCACAAGGTCGGGCCGGGCGGCGCTGTCTATTCAGCAACGAAGAGTGCGGTGCGCGTGGTGTCCGAAGGGCTGAGACAGGAAGTCAAACCCTATAATATCCGCACAACCATCATCTCCCCGGGGGCGGTCGCAACGGAACTCCCCAACAGCGTGACCGATGAGGACACGGCCCGCTCGATGAAGGAATTCTACGAGAATTATGCGATCCCGCCTGAATCCTTTGCGTCCTGCGTGGTGTTCGCCATGAGCCAGCCGGACGAGGTTGATATCAACGAAATCCTCTTCCGCCCCACGGCACAGCAATACTGATCTCGGTCCCCCGATCCTCATTCCACGTTTGGGGCGATGGGGTGGGGATCAGCCGCGATAGCGCAGGGCCTCGACGAGAATGCGAAACGCGGCCGAGGCATTGCGTCGGCTCGGGTAATAGAGATGGTAACCGGGGAAGGGGGGGCACCAATCCTCCAGCACGCGCACGAGCCTTCCAGCCGCCACATGGTCCATGATCTGGTCTTCCATCACGCAGGCAAGACCAAATCCATCGAGCGCGGCCTGGCGAAGCATGGCGGCGTTATTGATTGTCAGGGGGCCTTCAGGGCGTACGCGCAGACTGCGTCGTCCTTTTTCCAGTTCCCAGGCATAGATGGCGCCAGAACTGGACATGCGCAGCTTGAGGCACTGGTGGGCGGAAAGATCCTGCGGCGACCGTGGGCACGGGTAGCGTGCAAAATAGTCGGGCGCGCCCACGACCGCCATGCGTAGCGGCGGTCCAATCGGCACGGCGATCATATCCCGCGCGATCGTCTCCTCCAGCCTTACGCCCGCATCGAAGCGTTCTGCCACGATATCGGTCAGGCCGGAATCGATGGCGAGTTCGACCTCGATATCGGGGTAATCCGGCAAGAGGCGTTTCAACGCGGGCCAGATCAGGGTCTGGGCAGCATGTTCGGAGGCGGTCAGTCTGATTGTCCCTGACGGACGCTCGGAAAGTTCGCTCAGTGAGGCGATTTCACCCGCAATGCTGTCGAGCGCGGGAACCAGGGTCTGAAGCAGGCGCTCACCGGCCTCGGTTGCAGAGACGCGTCGCGTGGTGCGGGTCAGCAGGCGCACGCCAAGACGGGTTTCAAGGCGTCTGACGGTATGACTCAGGGCTGATTGCGAGGTGCCGAGCCGGGCCGCGGCGCGGGTGAAACTCTGCTCCTCCGCAACGGCAAGAAAGGCGTTCAGATCGACCAGCTCGTCGCGGCGCATTGATGAATTCCCGATATGGCTGCGTGCCGAATATAGGCGCTTATCGCAGAATGGCGAGAATGGTTTTGTAGGAAAAACGGCCCTTGGGGCCAGAGCAACAGGAGTGACGACGATGAAAATCACACGCGCAGGAAGCACGGCCTCGGTTCAGGGCAAGGAAGAATGGTTCACTGGCAGGGTCCGCGTCGATGCGCCCTTTACCGGCAGTGGGGCGTTGGCCTGCGCCACGGTCACATTCGAGCCTGGCGCACGCACGGCATGGCACAGTCATCCGGCCGGGCAGACCATTCTCATCGTCTCCGGACTGGGATGGGTGCAGCGCGACGGTGAGGCAGTCAACGAAGTGCGTCCCGGTGATATCGTTTTTTTCGAACCGGGAGAAAAGCACTGGCATGGCGCTTCGAGCCAGTGCGCGATGAGCCATATCGCCATCACCGAGAGCGTGGAGGGTGTTTCGACCACCTGGCTGGAGAAGGTGAGCGACACGGAATACAGCCGCTGAGCGCGACGCCGTAGCCAGCGATTAGAGAGGCCGGGTGCCCCGTGCCTCTCCCAAAGAACCCGTGAGACGGAGACAGGACATGGAACAGCGTATTCTGGGACAAGGCGGACTCGAGGTTTCGGCGCTCGGTCTGGGCTGCATGGGGCTCAGCTTCGGCTACGGGCCGGCCGAGGAGCATGACCGCGCCGTGGCTTTCCTGCGGGGGGCCTATGAACGTGGCGTGACGTTCTTCGACACGGCCGAGGCCTATGGGCCGGGAGACAATGAAACCCTGCTGGGTGAGGCGCTGGCGCCTTTTCGCAAGGAGGTGGTGATTGCCACCAAATTCGGGTTTCGCAACGGGCGTCCCGCTGATGGACTGGACAGCCACCCATCGCGCATCCGACAAGTGGCCGAGGAATCTCTCAAGCGCCTGCGTACCGATGTGATCGATCTGTTCTATCAGCATCGCGTCGATCCCGACGTGCCGATGGAAGACGTGGCCGGTGCCGTCAAGGAACTCATCTGGGAGGGCAAGGTCCGTCATTTCGGCCTGTCCGAAGCCGGGGCGGGGTCCATTCGCAAGGCGCATGCGGTGCAGCCCGTGGCGGCGCTGCAAAGCGAGTATTCGCTCTGGTGGCGCGAGCCGGAGCAGGAAATCCTGCCGCTGCTCGAGGAACTCGGGATTGGGTTCGTGCCGTTCAGCCCGCTGGGCAAGGGGTTCCTCACCGGCAAGATCGATACTGCCACGCAATTCAGCGACCAGGATTTTCGCAAGCGTGTGCCACGCTTTGCGCCTGAGGCGCTGGAGGCCAATCGCGCTCTGATCGCTCGGCTCGAAACCATTGCGGCTGAGCGTCAGGCTACGCCGGCACAGATCGCCCTGGCATGGTTGCTGGCGCAGAAACCCTGGATCGTGCCGATCCCCGGTACACGCAGTCTGACAAGGCTGGAGGAGAATCTGGGCGGTGCGGCCCATCCGCTCACCTCTGATGAGCGCATTGCGATCGATGAGGCTCTCGCCTGGATCGATGTGGTGGGTGACCGCTACCCCGCCAGTCTCATGGCGCTGGTCGGGCGCTGATTTTCTGTTCTCGGGACCGGGCATGCCGGTCCCGTCAGCGCAGGACCGGCGCTTAGAAATGCCCTGTGAACGTCAGGAAAAACTGTCTTGGCGCCTGCGGGTAGGCGGTGAACTGCTTGGAGGCGTTGGTGGCCAGAATGGTCGACCAGTTGCGCGTATTCGTCAGATTGGTGATCGTGAACTGAACGCTGGCATCGCGCAGAACCGGCAGATGATGCAGCGTGTAGCCGCTGCTGAAGCCGAACAGGGTCATGGGCGTGACCGAGAGATCGTTGAGATAGGTGGCATAGCGCCTGCCGATATAATCGCCCGTCAGCTGGGCATAAAACCCGTCATGACTATAGGCGAAGATGAACTTGTTCATCCATTCCGGCACCGCCACCACATATTTGCCCGCTGTTGCCACGACGGCACTGCCGGACTGGTAGTTATTGTCATAGGTCGAGCGGTTATAGGAGGCGGCGTCGTAGAGCGAGAGATGCCAGGGCAGATGCAGGGTGAATTCGGCGTCGGCGCCATTGGTCGTCACGCCGCCCACATTTTCCAGAAGCGATGCCGCACCGGTCAGGCTCGTGATCTGTGGCGAGGAACTGACCGTGAGCAGACGGTTCGAAAAATCAACATGATAATAGGAAAGCTGGCCATCGATGCTGAGGGCGGGCGAGCGGGTGAGCGGATGATTGAAACGCCAGCCCGTTTCATAGGTCCATGACGTCTCGGGGTGTCCCGTACGCCGGAAATTCTCGAAACCGGCCTGGCTCGGGATGCCCCAGGGTGTGGCATAGCCATAGCCCAGCGCCTGATAGCCCCGCATGTTCTTCTGGATATTGGCGAAGAGCTGGTCATGCGGCCCGAGTCGCCAGACGGCTCCGAAGCTTGGCAGGAATGCCTCTGTCGCGTCGATCTGGCCGCCCGACGCCGTTGTCGAGCCAGCAGGAGACAGCGAGGCGGGGAGCCCCGGCACGGTGAGACGTCCATTGGTATATTGCAGGCTCGATTTGAATCCGGCCTGAAGACTCAGCGCCCGCGTGACGGCCCAGCGATCCTGGATATGGGTCTGGAATGTGTTGGTCTGGAAATCATTGGCAAACTGGTTGATCAGCGGGTCAGTGGGTCTTTTGTACGGCGAGAGCGGGTTTGTCACCGAGAAGGGATACCAGCGCCGTTCGAACGTGTTCACATTGCGCTCATACCAGCCGCCAAGCTCGATTTCATGATGGCCCAGATGATAGGCGAGGGCCGTCATCGCGCCTTCACGTGTGATGCCGTATTCGGTGGTGCGATTGGTATAGCCGGACCCGCCGAACAGGCTGCGTATGTCCTGACCCGGATAATAGGCGGTCAGGATTTTCGAAATGCCGGAAGCGCCGATCGGCGTCGTGACCACACCCGCCGAGGCGTCCCGGTGGCCATAAACTGTCGTGGTGAGCGTCAGGCGGTCGGAAAAATGGTGCTCGTCGCGAATATAGCCGAGGAAATCCTGACGCAGCGCGGTGCTGGCGTAATCGCGGAAATTAAGCCCCGCTGCCTTGGGAGGCGCGCCACTGGCATCGAGATACGCCATGGCCTGGTCGAGATCGGGATAGAAAGAGGGGCGTGTATAGAGCGTGGAGGGAAGCACCACGGCGTCTTCATTGCCCTCTGCCTTGTCCATCCAATCCAGATAGACCGTGATCCGATCGCGCCTGCCATCATGCAGGAACTTCAGATTGACCTGCTGGCCGCCCTGATGCTCGTGATAATCCCAGGCACGGGCATCCTGACGCAGATAGCTGATATAGGCCCGGTTCTCATGGCCGAACGTCCCGGTATCGAGGCGCACGAAGGTGCGAAACGCTGCATAGCTGCCGAAGCTCTGCGCGATCTGGCCGCCGCGCTGTTTCTGCGGATCGCTCGACAGGGTCTGGATCGTCCCTCCCAGATTGCTGGTCGAGGCCGTGCTCAGATCGCCCGCACCCGAGGAGAGAGAAACGCGCGAGACATTTTCGCTGGCGATGGCACGCTGGGGCGAGAGGCCATTATAGTTGTTATAGGTCTGATCGCCGAGAGGAATGCCGTCCATGGTGAAGCCGAGCTGGCTCTGCGCGAAACCGTGGATATAGAGTGCGGCGTTCTGTTCCGTCGCGCCCCACGGATCGGCCGTCGTATAGACCACGCCCGGCAGGATTTGCAGGGCCTGAAGCGGTGAGGTGCCCGGCAGTTGGCGGCTGATGGCGGTCTGACCCACGCTTAGCTGGGAGCGTGAGCGTTTCTCCGCGACGACGATGGACTCACTGTTCGTCTTCGAGACGGCGTCGGTCTCACGGAAAGCCGATGGCGCGCGGGGGGTGTGAGATGCTGGCTTTTTCGTCGCCTTGCCGGAGGGGGCAGAGGGCACGCTTTGTGCAAGCGCCCTCTCGCCGCGCGCGGAAAGGACGGCGAGCGCGATGCAGCAGGGCAGGGCAAGTCTGGATGGACGAAGCATGAAACGACAAGGCCCGGATCGTTGTGAAGGTCGAACGGGTCTTTATCGTTACGCGGGCAGAAACAATGTGAAACTTCCGAGAAACCTCAGCCGAGCTTGTCCAGCAGATCCGCGTGATGGGCGCCCCAACGATAGAGCAACTCGATCGGCTCGATGAAGCGTTGGCCGAGCGGGGTCAGGCGGTATTCGACGCGGGGGGGCATGATTTCGAGTACTACCCGTGCAATCAGCCCACGCTCCTGCAATTCACGCAGGGTCTGGGTCATCATCTTTTTCGACAGGCCGGGGATGTTGCGCTGGAGCGCGCCGGGCCGGGCGCTGCCCCCCATCAGATGGATGGCGTGCAGGATCATGGTGATCCATTTGCCGGAGAAGAGGCGCAGAAGGCGGCGTGGCGCGCAATCTTCGGTGAAAGGGGCCTGTTTCAGAGCTTCAGGCAGAGCGGGCAGGTCCGACGACGCGATTACGGGATGATCGGCGTCGTTTTCGGCAGGCAGGATGCAATCGGCCATCATGGTTCCCTTTTGGTACCCAGGGCACAAAATAGTGCCGGATTGTCCTTTCTGAGCGGTTATGGCCAGTTTCACCAGCACAATTGAGAAAAGGAGGCCATCATGCCCCAGACTGCCCTGATCATCGGTGCGACGGGTCTTGTCGGACAAAATCTCGCCAACCGGTTGCTGGCGGAAGGCTGGACCGTTCACGGGCTCGCGCGCCGTGTGGAATCGCTGCCTGATACGATCCTGCCGGTGCAGGCCGACACGCTCGATCCTGCCTCGCTGCGTGAGGCCCTTGCCGGGCTGACACCGAGCCATGTGTTCTTCACCACCTGGACACGGCGCGACACCGAACGCGAGAACTGCATTGCCAATGCGGCCATGCTCCGCAACGTGTTCGAGGCCTTGCCCCATCCAGAAAAGCTGGTCCATGCCAGCCTCGTCACCGGTCTCAAGCATTATCTCGGCCCGTTCGACGCCTATGCCAAAGGGGCGCCGCCGGTCACGCCGTTCCGGGAAAGCATGGGGCGTCTGGACGGTGAGAATTTCTACTACGCCCAGGAGGATGTGCTGTTCGACGCGGCGGCGCGTCATGGTTTTGCCTGGTCAGTCCATCGGCCTCATACGGTCATCGGCTTTGCTCTGGGCAATCTGATGAATATGGGCACGACACTGGCCGTCTATGCGTCGCTCTGCCGCGAAACCGGCATGCCCTTCGTGTTTCCGGGCTCGCCCGTCCAATGGTCCGCCCTGACCGATGTGACCGATGCGCGCCAACTCGCGCATCAGATCCACTGGGCGGCAACCAGCCCGGCGGGTCGAAATGAGGCGTTCAATATCGTCAATGGCGATGTGTTCCGCTGGAGTACGCTCTGGTCTGAGATCGCCGCCTGGTTCGGCATCGAGGCCGCGCCCTATCCGGGCCAGGCGAGCTCACTCGAGGCTATGCTGGCCGGGAAAGAGGGAGTCTGGGCCGAGTTGGCGCAGCGTCATGGTCTTGCAGAGAGCAATCTCGGCCGCGTGGCGTCGCCCTGGCATACCGATGCCGATCTGGGCCGACCCGTGGAATGTGTGACGGATATGGGCAAGAGCCGGGCATTCGGCTTTACGGGATATCGTGACACGCGGGACTCGTTTGGCGATCTCTTCTCCCTGCTGCGTGCACGCAAGATCATCCCCTGATCGTCGCGGGCGTTGCTCAGGCGGCGACAAGACCCGCCTGAAGCGACGGGGCGCCGTCGGGGAAGACCCGGCCGAGGGCAGAGCGCGGCATATGCAGGTGATCGCAGAGCACCGAGGCGATCACACTGCGCAGATCGGTGGTGGGGGCAAGGTCGCGATTGTCGAATAGCTGGCTTTGGCGCAGCCCTGGCCAGGTCCCGGCCACGCGTCCCCCTTTCACTGCGCCCCCTGCGAGAAAGGCCACGGCGCCTGTGCCATGATCGGTGCCGCCGGTGCCGTTCATGCGCGCCGTGCGCCCGAATTCGGTCATGGCCAGAACCACGCTATGCGACCACGCGTTGCCCAGCCCGTCACGGAGCGCCTCGATACCGGCATCGAGGCGCGACAGCGGCGAGCGAAGCGCGGCGATCTGCCCGGCATGGGTGTCCCAGCCGCCGATCTCCAGCGCCGCCACGCGCGGTCCGTCGGGCTGGGCGAGCATCACCCCCGCTGCCGAGGCGAGGCGGGTAAACCCGTCCTGCCTATTATTAGCTTGAGTCAAGGAAGGTGCACCGCCCGGACCGGGAGCACCCGTCATGGCGGCGCTCTCGCCCGGCGCTGTCGCCAGAGCCGTGTCCGAAAAGCCTCGCGCCTGCAATCCGTTACGAAAGGCGGGACCGGTCAGGGGGTCATGCGTGTTGAGCTGGGCGATCTGCTGGTACAGCGCATCGCTCGGGTGCTGGCTTCCAGCCGGGGCATAGCTGCCGATCCGCGCCGGGCCGCGGAGCAGGAGCGGTACATCGAGACCGAGGGCCAGACCCAGCCCTTCCGGACGGGCATTCTGCCCCGGCAGGGCCGAGACGGCGCGGTTGAGCCAGCCGCTCGTCAGTCGATGATCGGCACCGCTCTCCAGATAATCCTGGGCGTCGAAATGCGAGCGCGTGCGATAGGGCGCGGCCACCGCATGGACGGGAAGCATCTGCCCCTGGCCATAAAGCGTATGCAGCCCCGCCAATGCAGGGTGCAGACCGAAATACCCGCCCAGATCGAGCAGCCCCCCGTCCTGACCGGGCTCGGGCAAGACGAGGGCACGCCTAAGGGCCATGAGCCCTGGATCGCCGTAAGGCGTCACCGCAGCCATGCCATCCAGTGCGCCGCGCATCAGGATGACCACGAAGCGTGGATCGTCCCGGCGCAGGGAGGGGGCGGCCAGTGCAAGGGAGGAGCGACCGAGGGTCCAGCTTGCAGCCAGACCGAGCAGGGCAGAGCGACGACGAAGCATCATGGGTCAACGCCTCTGGAATTCGGGTGAAGAGAAAAGCAAAGTGAGCGCATCGCGCCGCGAGCCGGCATGCTGCATGGCCAGCCGCGTGGCGGGGCGGAGTGCGCTGCCAAGAGCGGTCTGGGCCAGTTCTTCGGGATTGGCGTCATGCAGCCCGCCCGCCAGACGATAGGCCCAGTCGGTGCGCGCCAGCATGTCCGAAGGCGCCGACCAGTCCGAGGCGAGATTGCTCCATCCATTGGGCATGGGGGCGGTCCAGACGGGCTGGCCCAGCGCGCTACAGGCCGAGGCCAGAACCAGAGCGGGCGGGTGTGGGGCATTCGCGGCCTGACCATCCAGGGCATTTCCGATTCCGGATGCCCGCAGGGCCGCCGCCGCATATTCCATGGGGGTGCGCAGCTTCGTCCCGGCCGGTACGGTGGCTGCACACTCGATCAGCGCATGGGTGGCGGCAAGAAGACTGCCGTCGCTGCGCTGTAATGCCGCGGTGAGCGCGGCGACGTGGCCGGGGTTGGGCGTATCGGTCAGGAAGTGGCGGAGCATTTGCGTCGCGATGTGACGATACGTGGCAGGGTGGGTGCCGAGAAAGGCCAGCGCCGCCACGCCGCCTTCCTCACCCTCGGGAAAACTTTGTCCCATGAGGGATTTGTCACCCGGCTGGTGGGCACGCGGATTGAAGCGGAAGCCAGGGGTGTCGGCCTTCATGTCCACGCCCCATCCGGTCAGGATTGCGGCAAATGAGGTGACATCTGCCTGGGTATACCCGGACGCGGGCGACACCGTGTGCAGCTCCAGACATTCACGCGCGAGGTTTTCATTGAGACCCCGGTTCTGACGCAAGCCGGCTGGGCTCTGCGGTCCCACCGAGGCGACATTGTCGAGATACATCAGCATGGCCGGATGGCGCATCACTGCCACAAGCATGTCGACGAAGCGCCCTGTGACATGGGGGCGTATGGCCTCGCGCATATAGGCCCCCGCGACGGATTTGACCCGATCCTGTTTCAGGCTGACCGTGAAGTGGTTGAACCAGAACCAGGCCAGTCTCTCGCGAAATGGTTGTGGGCTTTCCAGCACGGCGCCAAGCTGCGTGGTTAGTTCTGCCTTGAGTATGGGCTTGACCAGCGGGTTGCCACGCAGCTTGTCCTGTCTCTGGCTGCGCAAGGCTATGAGGCCTTCGGCACTTGGACCGACCCCCTCAAACAGGACTTGGTCCGGCCCTTCGATCTGCCCGGCAAGCCATGCACGCCATTCACGGGGAGGGGCTTCATCGGGGCGGGCACCCCAGCCGAACCTGTTCTGCACATCGACGACCTGCATGATGCCTCCGCCTCACTGGCATGGGTGGCGCAACCGGGGATCGAGGCTTGAAGAGCCCTGATCGTATCAAACTGTGTATGCGCTTTATGGCGGAAAGAGAGCCGGGATGTAACGTTAATTGGCGCCCATCTTCTCTGAGCCCCAGCCGCTCCCATGTTCCCAAATCCGGCCCGACCCGCTATGGCTCAGCGCAGTCGATCAAGCCTGGATGGGAGAGTGACATGACGACCGTAGCAAGACGTGGCGTCTGCCTCGTGATTTCGGCCCCCTCTGGCGCTGGGAAATCGACCATCGCCAATGCGCTGCGCGCCGGTGATTCAAGTCTTGTTCATTCCGTGTCGGTCACCACGCGTGCGCCGCGCCCTGGCGAGAAAGAGGGCGTGCACTACCATTTCCGCACCATGGAGCAGTTTCGTGACATGGCTGCCGCAGGGGAATTGCTGGAATGGGCCGAGGTCTTCGGGCGCGGCTATGGCACGCCGCGTGCGCCGGTCGAGGCGGCACTCGCCGCCGGGCGGGACATGGTGTTCGATATCGATTGGCAGGGGCACAGGCTGCTGCGTGATGCCTTGCCCGATGATGTTGTGAGCCTGTTCGTGCTGCCCCCTTCGATGAAGGAACTCGACCGGCGTCTGCGTTCACGGGCTTCCGATGCGGAGTCGGAAATCGACAAGCGCATGGGTGCGGCTCTGGCCGAGATCTCGCATTGGAGCGAATTTGATCATGTGATCATCAATGCCGAACTGGACCGCGCCGTGCGCGAGGCGCAGGCAATTCTGGTGGCTGCCCGGCTCAAGACGAAGCGCCAGCATGGTCTGGCGGCGTTGATGACCGAATACGAGGCGCATAGACCCACCTGAATGCGCCGCATTCAGGCTTTGATGCTTTCCCGCGTGAGACTTCTCCTGAGAAAAGGACTCACGATATCTTGGATGGGATTATTTCGTCTTTCCTCGTCTTGCCTGTAAGCTGGGTTATGTCCTGACTCCGTTTCGCCGGAGTAAAGGGGATTCCTGTAGCAGGTAACGAGAGAGCGAATGCACACCATGAATGAAGTAACATCATGAGTACCGGGCAGGTATCGCGCGTTCGTCTTGCCAAGGCGATCGGACAGGTTGCGAGCGGCAACATGCTCGAAATGTACGATTTCATGGTGTTCGGCTATTACGCGGCCGATATCGGCAGGGCGTTTTTTCCGTCAGGCAATGCGCAGGCCGAGTTGATGTCGTCCTTTGCGACTTTCGGCGCAGGGTTTCTGATGCGTCCTCTCGGTGCGCTCGTACTGGGCGCCTATGTCGATCGTATCGGGCGGCGAAAAGGGCTGATCCTGACGCTCACCCTCATGGCCATCGGTACCATGACGCTCGCCCTGACGCCCGGTTATGAGACGATCGGCATGCTCGCACCTGTACTGGTGCTGCTCGGACGTCTGATCCAGGGATTCTCGGCCGGGGTCGAGGTCGGGTCGAGCTCGGTGTATCTCTCAGAGATTGCGACGGATAAAAACAGGGGGTTCATCGTTGCCTTCCAATCTGCCTCCATCCAATTGGCCGTGGTTGGTGCTGCAGCCATTGGATTTGGCCTGACTTCCTGGCTGGGCGGTCCGGTCATGTCGGCATGGGGGTGGCGTATTCCGCTCTTTCTCGGCTGTCTGATCGTGCCTGTTCTGCTGTTCCTGCGTCGCAACCTGCAGGAAACCGAAGCCTTCGAATCTCAGACCACTCATCCCGATCTGCGCGAGATTGTCCTCTCCCTGATCCGTAACTGGTATGTCGGTCTGATCGGCATCCTGACCGGCGTGATGAGTACGGTCTCCTTCTACGTCATCACGGCTTATTGCCCGGCCTTCGGCTCGCGCATCCTGCATCTCGGTCGGCAGGATGCGTTGCTGGTCACGCTCTGCGCAGGTCTTGCCAATCTGATTCTGGTGCCGGTTTTCGGCTACGTCTCCGACCGGATCGGACGCAAGAAACTGCTGGTCAGCGCGACGGCGCTCGTCATCTGCGTTGCCTGGCCTCTTATGCGCTGGCTGGTGGCGGCGCCGGATTTTGGCAGGTTGCTGACCGTCGAGCTCATATTGGCCGCGCTTTACAGCGCCTATAACGGGGCCGCCATTGTCTGGCTGACCGAGATCGTGCCGCCGCGTATTCGTACCACGGGCTTTTCTCTGGCCTATAGCCTGGCGACCTGTATCGGAGGCTTCAGTCCTGCTGTGTGTACCTGGCTGATCGAGCAGACGCAGGACCGGGCAATGCCCGCCCTGTGGCTTTCTGCGGCAGCCTTTTGCGGATTGGTGGCGGCCATCGTCTCGCGCCCCTATGTCGAACGCAGCCCGCCTTCCGTAAAATAGAGAACGCCGGAAAAACAGAAAGGCCGGGAGAGCCTCCCGGCCTTTCTGTGATCAGAAGCGAGTGCGCTGCGTCTATTCGCGCTCGACCTGCAGTTTCTTGATATTGGCGATGGCCTTGGCCGGGTTCAGGCCCTTGGGACAGGTCTGGGTGCAGTTCATGATGGTGCGGCAGCCATAGAGCTTCATGGAATCGTCCAGGGCTTCCAGACGTTCGCCCGTATGGTCGTCGCGGCTGTCCATGATCCAGCGATTGGCGGCGAGCAATGTGGCCGGGCCGAGATAGCGGTCGCCATTCCACCAATAGGACGGGCAGGACGTGCTGCAGCAGAAGCACAAAATGCATTCCCACATGCCGTCGAGCTTCTCGCGCTCTTCCACGCTCTGCAGGCGCTCGGTATCGGGCGGCGGCGGGGTGTCACTCTTCAGCCAGGGCTGAATGGATTCGAGCTGGGCATAGGCGCCATTCAGATTGGGCACCAGATCCTTGACCACGGGCATGTGCGGCAGCGGGTTGATCCTGACCGTGCCCTTGATCGAACTGATGGGCTTGAGGCAGGCCAGCGTATTCTCGCCGTCGATATTCATGGCGCAGGACCCGCAGATCCCCTCGCGGCAGGAGCGCCGGAAGGTCAGCGTCGCGTCGATATGGTCCTTGATATAGAGCAGCGCATCCAGAACCATCGGCCCGACCTTGTCGAGATCGAGTTCGTAGCTGTCGAGGCTCGGATTGGACTCGTCATCGGGCGACCAGCGATAGACCTGAAACGTAGCCTTTCGCGTGGCTTCGGCAGGAGCCGGATAGAATTTGCCGGGGCGGGTCGTGCTGTTTTTGGGCAGGCGGAGTTCAACCATGGTGAGGCTCCTCAGTAAACACGTTTCTTGGGCGGGAAAACCTCGACATCATTGGTCAGGGTCTGCATCCGCACCGGCCGGTAGAGCAGGCTCACCGCACCGTCCTTATCGAGATAGGAGACGGTATGTTTCATCCAGTGCTCGTCATCGCGTTCGGGGTAATCGTCATGCGCATGGGCGCCGCGTGTTTCATGACGCGCATGGGCACTTTCGATGGTGACCGTGGCATTGGCCAGCAAATTCGAGAATTCGAGCGCTTCCATCAGGTCGCTGTTCCAGATCAGAGAGCGATCGGCCAGCCCCATATGCTGGGCGTCCTTCCACAATTCGCGGATTTTCGCGCAGCCTTCGGCGAGTGATTTCGTGTTGCGAAAGACGGCTGCATGGCTCTGCATGATGCGTTGCAGACGTTCGCGCAGCTCTGCCACCGTGAATTTTCCCGAAGCTTCGCGTGTTTTGTCGAAGCCGTCGAGAATGGCCTCTCCGGCATTTTTCGGCAAAGGCGGCACGGGCACGTTCGGGTCGATGATCTCGGCGGCGCGCTTGCCCGCTGCGCGACCGAAGACGATGAGATCGAGCAATGAATTTGTGCCGAGACGGTTGGCACCATGCACGGAAACGCAGGCGGCTTCGCCCACGGCCATGAGGCCGGGTACGACGGCTTCGGGATTCTCGGCCGTGGGGCGGAGCACTTCGCCATGCAGATTGGTCGGCACGCCGCCCATGTTGTAATGGACCGTCGGCAGAACCGGTGCGGGCTCCTTGGTCACATCTACGCCTGCGAAGATACGCGCGGTTTCGGAAATGCCGGGCAGGCGCTGATGCAGCAATTCCGGGCCAAGATGCTCCAGATGCAGCATGATATGGTCCTTTTTGGGACCACAGCCACGGCCTTCATTGATCTCGATGGTCATGGCGCGGGATACGACATCGCGCGAGGCCAGATCCTTGGCGGTCGGCGCGTAGCGCTCCATGAAGCGCTCGCCTTCGGAATTGGTCAGATACCCGCCTTCACCGCGACAGCCTTCCGTCAGGAGACATCCTGCCGGGAAAATACCGGTCGGGTGAAACTGGACGAATTCCATGTCCTGTGTCGGCACACCGGCGCGCATGGCCAGTCCGCCACCATCGCCCGTGCAGGAATGGGCCGAGGTGCAGCTCTGGAAGGCACGCCCGTAACCGCCGGTTGCAAGCACGACCATCTTGGCGCTGAAGCGATGGATGGAGCCGTCATCGAGGCACCAGGCCAGGATGCCGCGACAGACGCCTTCATCATCCATGATCAGGTCGAGTACGTAATACTCGACGTAGAAATCGACCCGATGCTTCAGGCATTGCTGATAGAGCGTATGCAGGATGGCGTGGCCGGTCCGATCGGCAGCGGCGCAGGCGCGGGCCACCGGGGCCTTGCCATACTCGCTCATATGGCCGCCGAAGGGACGCTGATAGATCTTGCCATCTTCGGTGCGCGAGAAGGGCACGCCGAAATGCTCGAGCTCCATCACGGCGCTTTCGGCCTCGCGGCACATGAACTCGATCGCGTCCTGATCGCCCAGCCAATCCGAGCCCTTGACGGTGTCGTACATGTGCCAGCGCCAGTTATCCTCGGACATATTGCCCAGCGAGGCACCAATTCCGCCCTGCGCCGCCACGGTATGGCTGCGTGTGGGGAAGACCTTGGTGACGCAGGCCGTGCGCAGACCGCCTGCGCCCATGCCCAGCGTGGCGCGCAGACCCGAGCCCCCGGCACCGACCACCACGACATCATAGGCGTGATCGACGATGCGGTATTTCTTGGCGGATTCCGCGCTCATGAGCGTCCCTCCTTTGGGCGGGTGATGAGGATACGGGCGAGCGAGGCACAGCCGAGCGCCACGAAAAGAAGGGTGCTGAGACGAATGACCAGGCGCAGGCCGAAACGCCGCCAGCCCCGCGAGTAATCGGAAGCCACGACCTCAAGCCCAAGCTGGGCATGGCGCGCGGTCAGCGCGATCAGCAGGCCCAGAGGGGCGGCATTCTGCACACGCCCCGCCCAGGCCAGAATGGCCTCGCGGTCGCGCCCGGCGAGACGGAGGATCTGGGCAACACCCCAGATGGAAAGCGGGCCAAGAAGCACGGCCGAGATGCGCTCGGCGGTCCAGTGCTCGGCGCCATCGGCCATGCCCCCAAGCCCCTTGGCGCGCGCCAGAGGCGTGCGCATGTCGGAAGAGCGGTTCATGCGCGTGTTCCCTTGCTGCGGCGACGGGAGAGGGCGACAAAGGCGGTGGCCAGCGTGAGCGACAGCCCGGCGGTCACGAAGACCGAGCGTTTGCCATCCTCGTCGATTTCCTTCTTCTCGAAGCGCGCACCGCTATCCCAGATCAGATGGCGGATGCTGGCGATGAAATGATAGAGCGTGGCAACGCCCCAGCCGAGAAAGATCAGGCGCCCGAGCGGGTGCGTCGCGACGCGTTGGGCGCGGGCAAAAGCGCGCGGGCCCTGGGCGAGGGCAGCCAGCCAGGCGACCGCCAGACCAGCGCCGAGAGACGAGGCGACGCCCGCCATGCGATTGCCGATCGAAAGCGCCATGGAAAGGCGGAAACGATAAATATCCAGATGCGGCGACATGGGACGTCGAATGGCCCGCCCATCAGTGTCGGTGCCGTGATAGAACGCTTCGCGTCCGTCGGAAGCCATGGCGATACCTCGGAATTCTGTGCTTCGGGCTATGCGATACATAACCCACATAGTCGCATTCCTATGGCGCGTCATGTGCATATTGATGTGAGAATCGGCACTGATTTCGTCTTGTATGTAACATCCCGCCTGGCCTTGCAGCGCCTGTTCCTCACCAAGGCGTGACGTTTTTAAAGGGGCGCGCTCGCGCTTATCGCGTGATAGGACGAGAACAGAATTCCGTGTCATGTCACATGAAGAGAGTACGATGTCCGACCAGGGTCTCACCGCGCATTCCACCATCACGGGCGGAGTGCTGAAGACTTATCGTCATCTGATCGGGCAGGGTGAGATCGTGGCCGACCCAGCCCAGGCCCAGGCCGCCACGGCCCTGGATCGTCTTGCTCAGGCCCTGCAGTCGCGCCATGAAAAAGGCGATGGTTTTCTGTCGCGTTTCACACGTCGGCGTCCCGACCCCATCAGGGGGCTGTATCTTGTGGGCGAAGTGGGGCGTGGCAAGACCATGCTCATGGATCTTTTTTGTCGTGAAGTTGCTGTGCGCAAGAAGCGCCGTATCCATTTTCATGTCTTCATGCAGGAAGTGCTGCGCGCCCTCCACAAGGGCCAGAGTCTTGGCGGACGACGCGAGGACCCTGTGTATGACCTCGCGCAGAAGGTCCATGATCAGTACGACCTGCTCTGTTTCGACGAATTCCAGATCAATGACATGTCGGACGCGGTTCTGATCCTGCGCCTGCTGGACCGTGTGATGGCGCTGGGTACGGTGGTTGTCGCAACTTCCAACACGGCGCCTTCGGATCTGATGAAGAACCAGGTGCAGAACCGGGCCACGATGCGGCCCTATCTTGAGGCTTTTGCCGCCCATATGGAGGTGCTGACCCTGCAAGCCGCGCGTGATTACCGCCGCGGACGCGAGCTGGACAGCCAGGTCTGGGTTTCGCCCCTCTCGGAAGAAAACAATGCGCATTTGCGCCAGAGGTTCGAGAGCATGACCGAGGAGCGTGCCGAACCTGGTGCCGTCGCCATCGGCTCGCGCCGTATTCCTGTGCCGTCCTGTCAGGGGGAGATCGCCTGGTTCACTTTCGATGCCCTGTGCGGATCAGCTCTCGGACCCGCCGATTACCTTGCCATCGTCGCCCGTTTCAAAACCCTGTTCATCGAGGGGATTCCGGCGCTGGTGCCCGATCAGTACGACAAGGCTCGTCGCTTCATCAATCTGATCGACGTGATGTACGAAAATCATACCTGCCTTTTCGCCACCGCTGCGACACAGCCAGAGGCGCTTTATCAGACAGGTGAGAACGCAAAGGCGTTCGAGCGAACGGCGTCACGTCTCGAGGAAATGCGTTCCAGCGACTGGCGGGACTGAAGGGGCTGATTCAGCGGCATCGGGGCTACTGCCGTCTGCGCGCTGAGGAAAGCGTGATCGAAAAGCATGACGCGCCGCACGGGTCGAATGGCGGCGCGCTGCTCGGGATTGTGTCTCTTTTCTGCGCCGCAACTGGCGCGGCGCAGAGCCGGATGGCTTATTTCCCGGCGGGCAGCAGACCACGATGGGAGAGCATCGGGCCGATTTCCGGGTCCTTGCCATAAAAGGCCTTGAACATCGGACCGTAATCCATGGTGTGTCCCTTCGACAAGATCATGTCGCGGAAGCGCTGGCCGTTTTCGCGGGTCAGGCCACCATGGGACTGGAACCAGGAAAACACGTCCTGATCCAGCATTTCGGTCCAGAGATAGGCATAATAGCCAGCCGAATAGCCATTACCCCAGATATGCAGGAAATAGCTCGAGCGGTAGCGCGGCGGCACATCGGCCACATCGAGACCCGTCTCATTGAGCGCCTTGGCTTCGAACTGATCGACATCCTGACGTGGGGCATCGGCGGACAGGCCATGCCAGGACATGTCGAGCTGGGCAGCGGCCACGATTTCACCCAGCGCATAGCCCTGGTTGAAATGCGCGGCTTTCTTGATCTTCGCGACCAGCTCCGCCGGCATCGGGGCACCGGTCTTGTAGTGGCGGGCGTAATGGGCGAACACCTTCGGGTCCATCGCCCAGTTCTCGTTGAACTGCGAGGGGAACTCGACGAAATCGCGCGCTACGGCCGTGCCCGAAAGCGTGGGATAGGTCTGGCTTGCAAACAGACCGTGCAGCGCATGACCAAATTCGTGGAACATGGTCGTGACGTCGTCTGACGTGATGAGCTGAGGCTGGCCGGGGGCGGCCTTGGTGAAGTTCGCAACGTTGTAGATAACTGGACGCGTCTTCAACAGATCGCTCTGCCCCACGAAATTGGACATCCAGGCGCCACCCGATTTGTTGTCGCGCTTGAAGTAGTCGAAATACATCAGGCCAAGCGGCGAGCCGTCCTTGTCCTTGACTTCGAAGACCATGACATCGGGATTATAGACCGGGATGTCCTTGCGGGGCTCGAAAGTGATCCCGTAGAGCTGGTTCGCGGCGTAGAACACGCCATCGGTCAGCACGGTATTCAGTTCGAAATACGGTTTTACGTCGTTCTGGTTGAGGTCGAATTTCTGCTTGCGCACGCGTTCGGCATAGTAGTTCCAGTCCCACGGCTTGAGCGTGAAATTCTGGTGGTCGTCACCAATCGCCTTTTGCAGCTCGGCGGCTTCACGATGCTGTTCGGCTGCCGTCGCAGGAACGAGCTGACGAATGAAGCTGTTCACAGCAGAAGGCGTCTTGGCCATCTGGTCATACAGCGTATAGGCGGCATAATTCGGATAGCCGAAGAGCGCGGCCTTTTCTGCGCGCAGCTGCGCGATTTCGGCAATGGTCTGGCGGGTGTCGTTCGCGTCGCCCTTCTCGGCGCGCGTCCAGCTCTGATTGAACAGGGCTTCACGTGTGCTGCGATCGCTCAGCGAAGCGAGGTCGGGCTGCTGGGTGGTGTTCTGCAGCGGCAGGACATATTTGCCGGATAGTTTGCGGCCTTCGGCGGCCTTCTGGGCAGAGGCAACAGCGCCGTCATCGAGCCCCGCCAGCGCTTCCTTCTTGTCTACGACCAGAGCCCCGGCCTTCGCGCTCGCGATCAGCTTCTGGTTATAGGCCGTTTCGAGTTTGGAAAGCTGCGTGTTGATGGCCCGGAGCTTCTGCTGGTCAGCATGGTTCAGCTCGGCACCGGAATGCACGAATTGCTGGTAATAGACCTCCAGCAACATGGCCTGCTCGGCGTTCAGGTTCAGCTTGGCACGATTGTCGTACAGCGTCTTGACGCGGTGAAAGAGCTTCGGATTGAGATAGATCTCATCCTGATGCTGGCTGAGCTTGGGCGCTTCCTTGCTGTCAATGGCGTCCATGGCGTCGTCTTTATCCGCCGAGTAGACGCCGTAAAACACGCTCTGCGCGCGGTTCAGTAACTGGCCGGAACGCTCCATGGCGACAATGGTGTTGTCGAAGGTCGGCGCGGCCTTGTTATTGGCGATCGCCTGCATTTCCTTGAGTTGATCGGCCATGCCCTTTTCGAAGGCCGGCACATAGTCGCTGTCCTTTATCTTGTCGAAAGGCGGTGCCTGATAGGGCAGGGGGCTCGCCTGGAACAGGGGATTGGCGGGAACTGCCAGCGCCGTGGAAGAGAGAAGGGGAAGAGCAACAGCTGCAAGAGCCGCAGCATGTCTGAAAACGGGCATGAACAAGGATCCTACGATCGTAACATGATATGTTACCGTAGGAAGGAAACGCAGGGGCGTCAAACCATCTGCAATCCGTTGTTCAGGGCGCAGGCGGCAGGGCCTCTGCTCGGTTCAGAGGGTGGCTTGCGCCGCCTCTTCGGGGTCGAGCACGCGAACCGGGCCACCGCGCAACAGATCCTGTAGCGACATTCGTATCATTTCGGAGCCGGAAAGAGGAGCGGAGAGCGTCAAGGCCGCACCCTGCGCGTCGAAGGCGCATTCGTCCTGCGTCGCGCCCCACTCCGCCAGACGGGCCTGGATGATCGGCAGCAAGCTGAATGGCACGTGACAGGCGAGGCGTTGCATGGGAACGATCTCGACTGCCTCTCCCTGTTTGAGGCAGGACGCCGCTGCACCGCCATAAGCGCGAACCAGCCCGCCTGCGCCCAGCTTGATCCCGCCGAACCAGCGCACGACGATCACCGCCACTTGATCGAATTCCTGTGAATCGATGGCCTGCAGGATGGGTCGCCCTGCCGTTCCCCCCGGCTCACCATCATCGAAGCTGCGATAGCGCCCCCCGATCCGCCACGCCCAGCAATTATGGGTGGCATCGGGCACGCGGACGCGTTCGAAGAAAGCGCCCGCCTCTGCCTCCACGGCAATCGGTCTTGCATGGACGCGGAACAGGCTTTTCTTGACGACCGTATCGAGTTGCGTCTCTGCCACGAGTGTTCGGGTCATGATTTCCCTTCCTGCCCATTTCAGGGTTCTTTCGGCGCGTTCGAGACGCGCTGCCCAAGAAGCAGGGTGCGGCCCCTCATGCAAGGGCTCGGGAATGTCTGGGCTTTGCAGGGCTTTCGTTTACTGCCCCACGAGATAGGCGTCCACGTCCCGCTTGACCGCCTCGGCATAGCCAAGGTCGGGAAAGATCGTTTTCAGGTAGCAGGGGTCATGCTGGCCCGGCTGCCAGGCGCGTACAGAGTCACGAAGCGTGTCGGCTGCCCGAAAACCCGCCAGGCCCGAAGCCCCCTGAAACAGAACCAGCATGGAGGCAAAGCAGACGCCGAGTTTCAGGTCCGGATTGCGTTCAGCGAAGGGCAGACGGCGCAGCCAGAGCAGCGCCCTCATGATCAGGCCAGCGTGGAAAAGGAGCACATAAATGGAATAACGGGCGGGGGCGATCATCACCGCGCCTTCATTCGCCCGTCCAAATCCCGCCATACAGGCGACAGCCAGCCCTGTGAGAATAAGCCCCGTCGAGACGAGCGATGCGCGTGAACAGGATGGGCGAAGAATACAGTCACGAAGGAGAATGGCGACGGCCACCGCTGCCAGGGCCAGGCCGATTACCATGCCGGGCGTTGTCAGGGCAGCCACGCGGGAGAAAGGCAGACCCAGAAAGATTCCGGCATAGGCGATCATGCGGATGAGGGAGGGTGTACCGGGTTCGTGAGGCAGAGCGCCCCTTGCCGCGCTGCCGCCAGGCATGTCATGCCACAGGTACAGAGCGCTCTCGGTCACGCCAATCACGAGGAGTGCGCAGATCAGGGCTGGGGCCAGACGTGCGCGCAGGCCCAGCCAAAGGAGCACCGGCCAGACCACAAGCCCCGTCATGTTCCCGAAGGGGGCCAGAGCTGCACAGAGCATGGCCCCAATGAAGTAGCGTGTCGGCGACGAAGGGCTGAGGATCGCACTGGAGAACAGCACGAGCGCCCCGAGCAGAAAGACGAGGGAGAGGGGGTAGACGCAATTGATGGGCAGGCCGATATCGAGCGCGGCCGTGCTGCTCAGCACGAGCATCGGCACGATGAGCGCGAGTGCCCTGTCGCGCCGCAAGGCATGTTCGGCCATGACGCTCCAGAGCATCCAGGCCATCATCAGGACCGCCATGAGCGTCATGACGATAAAGACGAGCTGATTTCCTCCGCCCAAAGTCAGGTCGAACAGCGTCATCAACCGGACAAAGGCCAGCCGGTGTTCGTTATGGGGATGAATCAAATGCGCCCACCATCCGGACACGCTGTTGGTCCTGAGGGCAATCAGCGCATCGTGCTGCCAGGTGAGCATGTCGAGATAAGGCGTGGTAATGGCTGTCGCCCAGACCATGATCGCGAATAACGCCATCTGCACGCCGAATAACAGCCGCAGAGCCAGGACCGAACGTCCTCTTTGGGGCAGTTCTGACGACCAAGTGGCAACCGACAGCCTGATTCTGCCCAGATGCGATGAGATGGCAGCCATTATTCGGCGCTCCCCCCTATCGAAATGACAGGGAAGGAGGACTATTCCTTGAGACCTGTCTTGCACAGTCATTCAACGAGAACCGATGCAAAACGGTCCGATTGCGATTCGGATCTTCAAGTCTTGATCGTGTGAAACGCTATTTACACGATATTGACGCCTCCGCAATGCAGGCAATCTAACGAGACAGGATGTTGTGTTTCGTTACGTCCCTGACGTGGACGCTTGTACTGCGACAGGCCGGTCCGCAGATTCTGGGTGAACGGCTACTCATCCAGGGGCTGGAACAGTTCAACCAGATCGTTCAGATGCCCGATCTCTTTGAGTGCCAGGCCTTCCGGGGGCTTGGGGCGGGCGCCGCCGCTGGCGACGCGTCGGGGCAGGATGGCCTGCACGAAGCCGAGCTTCTGCGCTTCCTTCAGGCGCAGATCGGTCTGGGAAACCTGGCGTACCTCCCCCGAAAGGCCGACCTCGCCGAAATAGGTGGCCCCTGCCGATGTCGGCACGCCCGTCGCCGCCGAGATCAGCGCCGCTGCGACGGCCATATCGCAGGCGGGTTCGCTGATACGCAGACCGCCTGCAATATTCAGATGGACATCCATCCCCGCCATCTTGAGCCCGCATCGCGCTTCGAGCACAGCCAGAATCATGTTGAGACGCGCCGTTTCCCATCCGACCACCGCGCGTCTTGCCGCGCCCTCGCCCGCCTTGGGAGAGACGAGAGCCTGAATTTCCAGAAGGACCGGTCGTGTACCTTCCATGCCTGCAAAAACAGCCGAGCCCGCGATATTGCCGCGTCGTTCCGCGAGGAAAAGCGCGGAAGGGTTGGGCACTTCCGTCAGCCCCGTATCCGTCATGGCGAACACGCCGATCTCATCCGTGGCGCCGAAACGATTCTTCGCCGCGCGCAGGATACGAAACTGGTGGCCGCGATCGCCCTCAAAATACATGACGGCATCGACCATATGTTCGAGCACACGTGGGCCTGCCAGCGCGCCTTCCTTGGTCACATGGCCGACCAGAACAAGCGAGAACCCGACCGTCTTGGCGAGACGGATCAGCTCAAACGCGCACGCCCGGACCTGGGCGACAGAGCCAGGGGCGCTCTCGATCGTCTCCAACCACATGGTCTGGATGGAATCGATGACCACCACATGGTGCTCGCGGTCCTGCTCCAGCGATCCAGCGATCTCGGACACGTTGATGCTGGCAGCCAGATCGAGCGTTGGTGCATCGAGCTTCAAGCGGCGGGCGCGCAGACGGATCTGATCCACGGCCTCTTCACCCGATACATACAGAACGCGTCGTCCAGCTTGAGCGAGAGCGCAGGTGGCCTGCAGCAGCAGCGTGGATTTGCCGATGCCCGGATCACCGCCCACCAGAACGACAGAGGCCGGAACGAGCCCACCACCGAGCACACGGTCGAATTCGGCAATAGAGGTCTGGATGCGCGGCGGCGGTGTGAGATCGCCGTCCAGATGCATGAGCGTCAGACGCCCGGCGCGCTTGCGTGTCTCGCGATTGGTTGGTTCAACCGCTTCCTCGACAATGGTGTTCCATTCTCCGCAGCCGTCGCAGCGGCCCGACCATTTGCTGGTGACGGCCCCGCAGGCCTGACACACGAAACGGGCTGTGGGACGCTTGGCCATGGGGGAGATCTTCCGGTCTGGGGTTCAGATCGGAAGATAGGGCAGGTGTGGAAACATAACAAGAACGGGCAGGGTTCTTCTTTATTCTGAAGAAAAAGAAGCAAAAAGACTCTCGATCTGTCTGGGGACTGAGAACCGGTACGGTCCAAGGTGTTCCGCTAGGATGAGTTTCTCGGGTCTTTTTTGCGCAAAAGAACGCCCTTCTATCGATTAACGCCGCAATTCCATCCCGATCGGCCCATCCTTGCGGCCATGGGTAAACTGATCGACCATGGCGTTGCCGCTATCCATCAGCTCCGACGCCAGCCCCTGCCAGACGAGCTTGCCGTGATAGAGCATGGCCGCACGGTCGCCAATACGCCGGGCGGAGAGCATGTCATGGGTGATGGCAATCGCGGTTGAGCCAAGGCGCTTGACGCAATCCACGATCAGCCCGTCGATCACGGCGCCCATGATGGGATCGAGCCCGGTCGTCGGTTCGTCAAAGAACAGGATATTGGGTGTCCCGGCGATGGCGCGCGCCAGCCCGACACGCTTCTGCATACCGCCGGAGAGTTCCGAAGGGGCGAGCGCGCCCACCGAGGGGTCGAGCCCGACCTGCTTGAGAATATCGCCCGCCTGTTCACGCGCCTGAGCCGTGCTCAGGCGATGGGCCTTGCCGCGACCCTTGGCCCGCAGACCGAACACGATGTTATCGGCTACGCTCATGCTGTCGAAAAGGGCGGCATTCTGAAACAGCATGCCGATCTGCTCGACCAGCGCGTTGCGTCGTGCGGGCGAGGCGGTGAGCACGTTCTCCCCGTCGATCTCGATCGTCCCGGCATCCGGTGTGATGAGACCGAGGATACAGCGCAACAGTACGGATTTGCCGCTGCCCGAGCCTCCGATGATCACCATGGAGGTGCCGGCCTCGACATCGAGATCGATCCCGTCCAGCACGGTTTTGGAGCCAAAGGATTTGGTCAGGCCGCGAATGCGGATCTTGGGCAGGGCGCTCATTGGGCGAAGAACAGATCCGTCAGGAGGTAATCGAAAGCCAGAAGCAGGATCGAGGCCGCGACCACGGCCGCTGTGGTGGCCGAGCCGACGCCCTCGGCGCCACCACGGCTGGTATAGCCGTGGTAACAGCCCATCAGGCTGATGATGAAGCCGAACACGGCGGCTTTGGAGAGCCCGACCAGCACATCGAGCGGCTTGAGCGCGTTGAAAGTGGCGATGATGTAGTTTTGCGGGTCGAAACCGAGCTTGGAAACCGAGACGGTAAATCCGCCAAGCACACCCAGGATATCGGCCACCAGCACGAGAAAAGGCAGGGCAAGTGTGCCCGCCACGAGCCGGGGCGTGACCAGATATTTCATCGGGTCGGTAGACAGGGTACGCAGCGCGTCGATCTGATCGGTCACGCGCATGGTGCCGATCTCTGCCGACATGGCGGCACCCACACGGCCCGCCACCATCAGACCGGCCAGGACGGGGCCGAGCTCACGCACCACGGCCAGCACGACTATGCCCGCAATGGCGCTCTGCACGTGATACTGGGCAAACCCTGCATAGGATTGAAGCGCGATCACGCCGCCCGAGAAAATGGCGGTGAGCGCCACCACGGGAAGCGAATAGAAGGCGATCTCGATCAGGCTGTTGAAGAACACGCCCCAGTAGAAGGGGGGGCGCAGCAGATGAGACAGACCGGCCAGGGCAAACAGCGCCAGAGCACCAGCCTTGCGCACGATGCCGAGAAAGGCACGCCCGATGGCCGCGACAGGATCGAGGATAAGGTTCACGGTCAGCAGCCGCCATCAGGGGAGTTCATGGTTCCAGCCCTAGCCTGACTGACGCGCCACGTCAAAGCCCTGATCTGGCCATCCTGATGCGTCGCATCGGGTCAGGCTGGGCGGTAATGATCCCCAGCCGTGCCGTTACGGGAGCGGTTGCGCTCAGCCCCTTGACCGGTTGAGATCGCGAAACTGCGTATGCAGGTGGAAATCGCGCGAGGTCACGCAGGTTTCCACCGCCCCGACACGTTTGTCGAGTTTCTGGAGGCGCTGCGTCAGGTCCAGAAGCTGGGGCAACTGGGTCTGGGGCATGGGCGCCGTCACCTTGGTCATGAGCGACAGCAGAAACGGCTCGACCCGTCGTGCAAATTCCGGATTATGGCGGCGTAGGACGGGCAGGAGTTTCGGAATGATACGACGCCGCATCAGCGCCACAGCCAGCACGATGAGCACGATCAGCCCGGAGAAGGTGCCGCCGCCCGAGTCCATGTCGACCGACATGGTCACTTTGGGTGGCTTGGCGGCGGTGGTGTGCTGATCGACCTTCTGCGCCGTCTCGCCATGGGGCTCGGGCGGCTCGGGCGGTTCCGGTGGGTCAGGCGGTGTAGGTGGGGTCGCATGGGCGGCCTCGTCGCTCATGCGCCTGAGTGCGTCGAAATCGATGATCGTCCCGTCGGGTTTGATCATGCGATGGCTGTTGATGCGTGTTCCATCGGCCAGACGCATGTCATCGGGCGTGACGCGTGTCCCGTTATTCGTGCTGCTGCCATGGACCGCGCCGCTGAAGGTCTCGCCGTGACGAGACGGTATCGCGACCTCGATACTGCCACTCGCGCTTGAATGGGCGTGTTCGTTCTCCAGGACCTGATGAACGCGGATATCGCCTGAGGCGCTGGTGCGCAGCATGGCGTTGCGCGCCACCCCGTCGAAGACGGCATCACCAGGACCGGAGAGCGTGACGACCAACTGGTCGATGGTTCCGCCACGGATCAAAACGTCGCCGGGCCCCGTAGTGCCGATTACGACCGAGGACGCGGTCGCGGTCTCGATTTGCACATCGCCCGGTCCGGACATGGCGAAAATCGCGGGGCCGCTCAGGGTGCCCAGCGTCAGATCGCCGGGACCGCTGCCGCGAAAGAGCAGGGCGCTCGCCTTGTCGACCGCAATATCGCCACGACCCTGACGCAGGGAAAGCGGCCCGTTGACCCAGTCGATCTCGAGCTTGTCATAATTCAGGGCCGTAGAGACGATGGCGGCGCCAGCCCGTAACTGGATCGTCGCGTCCTCTCCACAGGCGCTACCGGTCAACCAGGCATCGTGACGACCTGCCTCAAAGGAAAGACCTGCGGGTATCTCGCGCATATCGGCATTCTGCAAAAGCGCGCCTGCGCCTTGAATGTGAATGCGCGCGGCGCATCCGGACTCGATATGCAGGGTGTAGGGAGCCGCCGCCAACGCTGCCTCAGGACTCGAAGGTGGCGCGCTGGCAGAGGGCGCATTTGTCGGGGCAGTCGCCTCGGCGTAGGCGGGAGAGATCGTCAGGACGAGAGCGATGCCCAGGCTGAAACGGCTCATGGCGTCTCTCCTTGTGGTTCTTGGGGGCGTTCAGAAGCAGGTGTCACAGGCCCATAGATTCTGGGCCGAATGTCAACCATGGCGACGAGCGAGGTCATGAAACTGACGATGCAGATGAAAGTCGCGCGAGGTCACGCAATGCTCGACCGCGCCCAGCCGCTCGTCGAGACGGCTCAGGCGGCCCTGCAGGGCCGAGAGTTCCGGGTTCTCACAGGCTGCGGCATTGCCTGACGCTTTACCCGCCCGAGGCATTGCCGCCGCGGTCAGGACGGCGAGTTTCTTCTTGTGGCGGTAGGCAAAGAACCCCAGCAGCAGGAACGCCAGAATCCAGACTCCGCGATGATGATGCGCATGGGGCATAATCCCGCCATCCATTCCCTCCGGGTCATGGAAGCTGATCATCGAGCCATCGGAACGGATCAGGCCATGCGCGGTGATCACGGTCCCGTCCGGCAGGGTCAGGATCGGGTGGTTTGTCGATCTGAGCTGGCGATGAGAGGTGCTGTGCTGCAGCGAGATGCTTGCGGACGCGTTGGCCTCCTGATGCAATTCGCCGGTCACGTTGCCGAGGATGATACCACCGAAACCGCTGGCATGCAGATCGGCGTCATGTGCTGTCCCATCGAAGCGCAGGTGAGCCGAACCACTGATACGGGCGGTGAGCGTGTCGATCTTGCCTGCCTGCAGGGTTGTGGAACCGAAGCCGGACAGGATCGCCTTCAGGCGTGGAGAGTCAACACGCGCGATCGTGATGGTGCCGCTTCCCGCAGAGACAAGATCGGCAGGGCCGTTGAGCCAGCCAA
Source organism: Asaia sp. VD9 (assembly GCF_037150015.1). Lineage (NCBI taxonomy): Bacteria > Pseudomonadati > Pseudomonadota > Alphaproteobacteria > Acetobacterales > Acetobacteraceae > Asaia > Asaia sp. VD9. The sequence goes on from NZ_JBBCQM010000003.1 coordinate 378,375, forward strand.
GCTGGAATGATCCAAAACCACGCGTATCGAGGGTGAGCGCCGTCGCCTGATCAAGGGTAATGTCATTGCTGCCATCTTGTGTGATCGAAACAGGCCCATTCACGCCGCTGATATGAAGGGCGCCGAAACCATGCATCGACGCCTTGATGGCGGTGCCGGGAGCGACATGCAGTCTCGCGGAAGACTGGCAGCTTTTTCCGATCAGAATGGCCTCGTTGCCGGAAGTCGAGAGAGACAGGCCGGATACTGCCTCCTCTTCTGGCGTGTCGAGAACGACCGGCGTGTCCTGACCGGCCGCGCCCTCGATCGTTATGGTTGAAGCACAGGGGGCATCAAGACGCAGCGTATAAGGGGCGGCGTCCATCGCAGCCTGAGGCGAGGTTGTTCGTGCCAGCGCAGTGGCAGGCAAGGCGAGGGCAGGCACGCTCCCCAGAACGATCGCAAGGCTCAGGCTGAGGCGTATCACCGGTTCTGGTCTCCCTGAGTTCTGGCCGTGCTCCCCGGATCGGGCTGGCTGAGCGTGCTGGTGGCGGTGGTAGGGGGCGCGGGCTGTCCGCCAGAGAGGGAACTGCCTGGCGAGGAGAGACCGGTCGCGGCTTTCGCGGTTCCTGTCGGGGCCTTTCCGGTGGACGGCATATCGGCGCGGGCCGGAGCGGACGATGGTGAGGGCATGGCTGCCGCACCGGTCGGTCCGTTGGGGAGAGCCGTCGATCGGTCCGTGGGTAGGGCGGAGGAAGAAGGGGGCGCAGAAGCAGAAGGCAGAGGCGCAGCCTGCGCCGGAGCTCGCTGAGCCGGTGCGATCTGCGTCGGCGATATTTGTGTGGGAAGATTCTGCACCGGCAGACCCTGACTCCGAATACCCGACCCGGTGGGGATCGTGCCCGGTACGGGCGTTCCGACAGGATTGTCCCCGGCATTATCCCGCACCCCGTTACCCGGCGTCGTCGACCCAGTGGAGGGCACGCTCGGGGCTGGGGGAACGGTGACCCCGCCCGCAGGAGGCGTCGCGGGTGGCGGCGGCGCGACGGCGGCGGGCGCTGCCGCCTGAGGGAGGTCGTTCGGTGTCGGGACGGCCGGTACGGGCTGTGGGGAATTCACGGTCGTCGTGGGTGGCGCTGCTGGCGCCGTTACAGCCTGCACGGAGGCGCCCGGGCCGATCTGCACATTGCCCGTGCGGGTCAGCGCACCGCTCACATTCGGTATGGCGACCAGTCCCGTACCCGTGGCCGAGACGGTGGCCGTGTTCACCGATCCGCCCAATCGGGCGCTGGCCGCGTTCTCGACCATCAGGGTCAGCACGTCAAAGCGGCCATCGGTCACGCTCAGATGGCTCGTTTCGGAAAGCTGGGCCGAGAAGGCGTCGAGATCGGCCTGATCGACGACAAGCCCCGAAGCGCCGGTTTCCACGACCTGCGCGGCCCGGTTCAGATGGGCGATATGCACCTGTTCGGTTCCGCGAAGGCTGAGATCGAGCGACTGGATGGTATCGGCATCGAGCTGCCCGGCTTCCAGGCTCGCTTCGAGCGAGGCCAGCGTGCCGTGAATGACGATATGGGTGTCGTGGCTATCATGAATCATCACCCCTACATTGGGGGCGACAAGGATGGAAACATGTGCATTGGGCGCGCAGGCCTTGCTGGTGATGAGAACCTTCGACGATCCCTGGGTCTTCCCTGTGCGCATGGTCAGATGCGCCCCGTTCGACGGCGCGCTGTCGATCGATACGCCATCGCTCATCGCCGGATCGACCATGATCTCGAACCGCCCCAGACAGGGAACGCTCAGATCAAGATCTTCCGCATCCACCACCTGGGGCGCAGCATGCAGCGAAGGCGCACCGGCCATGCCGCAAAGCAGCAGGGCGGCAAGAGCGACACGGCGCGAAGGCCGTTGAACGAGACGATGCATGGGGCGGCTCAGGAGGCGGTGACACATCATGAGAAGCTCCGCGTTCTCCAGCCGGGAACATCCTCATCCAGAATACGCTCGAGCTGGTCCACGCGCTCCTCCAGGCGGCGCGCCTGCACATGCGCCATGTTCAGCGCGGCAAGGTCCGATTCCTGTAATTTGCTGGCCGTTGCCCGCGAGCGGGAGCGGATCGTCGCGATATACATGATCGTGACAAAGAACAGGACGACGGCTGCAAGGCCGATGAAATCATCCATGGTGACGTGCCTCGTGCGCGACCTTTGTGCTGTCAATGCGTCTCATGCTTGCTCTCATCCTTGACGGCTCTTGATCCTGGCGCGCAGCGCTTCGAGTTCGTTCTCGACGGCCATATCGGTTTCGAGCCCGGCCAGCTCTTCCTGCAGGCTCGGCTTGCGTGTCCCGCCTGGGCCACGTCCCAGATCATAGGCTTCGGCCTTCCCTTCGAGGGCGTCAAGCGCACGCTCTACCTGCTCAAAGCGGTTGAAGGCATTTTCCACCCGCGTATCATACAGGCGCTCGCGCGTCTTGATGCGATTGGTTGCCGCCTTGTGGCGCAGCGCAAGGGATTTTTCGCGTGATTTGGCGTCAGCCAGCTTGGCCTGCAGCTTGCCGATATCGTCATGCTGCTGATCAAGACTCTCATTGACCTGCGCGATCTGCTGCTCCAGCGCCTTGCGCGACTGTTCGATGGTCGATTTGGCGGCAAGAGCGCCTTTGGCCAGATCCTCACGATCACGGGTCAGGGCCAGTTCGGCCTTGCGCAGCCATTCATCCTCTTCCTGCACCATGGCGCGCGCGCGGCGCTCGAGCCCCTTGCGCTCGGCAATCATGGTGACGGCCTGGCTGCGTACTTCGACTAGCGTATCTTCCATTTCCTGGATGATGAGCCGGATCATTTTCTCCGGATCTTCGGCGCTGGCCAGAATGGCATTGAGGTTGGAATTCACGATATCCGCAAGGCGGGAGAAGATACCCATGTGATGCTCTTTCTATGCTGGGAGGAACTTAACAGGAAATCGGGGCAGGAGAACACAGGCTTCTCTTGCAAGCGTAACGATCCGAGGTGAAAGATAGGGTTTCTGAAACACCCCTGATGAGACTGGCCAGAACATGGCGCGATCTGCCAGAAACGATGAAAATCCGACACCGATCGGCCAGTCTCCGGCATTTCTGGAGATGCTCGATCACATCTCCCGCCTCGCGCCGCTCGACCGTCCCGCCCTGATCATCGGTGAGCGCGGCACGGGCAAGGAGCTTGTCGCAGCGCGACTGGCCCTGCTCTCGCCGCGCTGGGACAGGCCGCTGATCAAGCTCAATTGCGCGGCCTTGCCCGATACGCTGCTCGATAGCGAGTTGTTCGGCCACGAGGCCGGGGCCTTTACCGGTGCCCAGCGTCGCAGGCTCTCGCGTTTCGAGCAGGCCCATGGCGGCACGCTGTTCCTCGACGAGATCGCTTCTGCCTCCATGGCCGTTCAGGAGAAGCTTCTGCGCGTCATCGAGTATGGCAGCTTCGAGCGTGTGGGTGGCAATGAGACCATCCATGTCGATGTGCGCATTATCGGTGCCACCAATGCCGATCTGCCCGACATGGCCCGCAAGGGCGATTTTCGTGCCGATCTGCTCGATCGTCTGGCGTTCGATGTGGTGATGCTGCCGCCGCTTCGCGCGCGTCAGGAGGATATCCTGATCCTGTGCGAGCATTTCGCTACCCGCATGACCGCAAGCCTCGGGCGCAAGCTCTTCGCCGGGTTCACCGACCGCGCCCGGGACCGGCTGATGCGCTATGACTGGCCCGGCAATGTGCGCGAATTGCGCAACGTCGTCGAGCGCAGCGTCTACCGCATGGAACGCCCCGAGCGTCCGCTCGACGATATCGTGTTCGACCCCTTCCGCAACGGGCCCGACTGGTTGCGCCCTCTCGCCAGCGAGGCGGCTGGGCTGGCCCCTGCTTCCGTCACGGCCGAGCCCGCCACGCTTCCCGCGCGTGAAGCCCCATCCTCGACCCCGTCCGTCACTTTGCCGGAGGGGACGAGTTTCACCGAGGCCACCCGAGCTTATGAGCATGCCCTGCTCGACCGCGCCTTGCGTGACGCTCGTTTCAACCAGAAGCAGGCCGCGATCGCGCTCGGGCTCACCTATTACCAGCTGCGTCATCTGCTGCGTCAGCACGGCCTCGCCGAGCGGAATGCCAGACGCAATGCTGAATCTGAAGGCTGAGGCGGATGAGATCTTGTTCATGAGTGGGGACTTGCAAGAACCGTGCCAAGATCGCGGTTATAATGAGTTTCGGTAAGTGGCCGAGGCTATTGTGGTGTAAATTGCCATTAAGTGTGGATTTACGTCATGGGGGATTGCAGGGCTCTGCCCTGCACCCGCCAAAGGATGGTCATCCTTTGGAAACCTGTTCGAGGGGGCGAAGGGATAGACTTCTTCCGACAGGCAGCGGCGTGCCCCCGTCGCAGTCGTGGCAGCGACCTCACCTTGGAAGTAGGCAGACTCAGCACCGGGCTCTGGCCCGCATCCGCTGGAGAATAGTTGGCGTTTTGAAATCGGCTACAGGGGAGGAAAGGGGCCGCGCCCCTTCCCGGGGTCCTCGTGTTGCTTGGCGCGTCCTGCGCGTCAGGGGCGTCCGATCGAGCGATAGGTAAATCCGGCATCGCGCAAGGCGGCGGGGTCCCAGATATTACGGAAATCAGCGATGGCCGTGCCGCGCATGGCGGCTTTCAGCTTGGCGGGGGCGATGGCGCGGAACTCGTTCCACTCGGTCAGCACGACGAGGGCATCCGCCTCGGTGGCGGCTTCCTGCGCGGAGCTGGCGTAGATCACGGTTTTAGGCAGGAGAGGGCGGGCGGCTTTCATGCCTTCGGGGTCGAAGGCCTTGATATGAGCTCCTTCCTCGATCAGTCGATGAATGAGCGGAAGCGAAGAGGCCTCGCGCATGTCATCGGTATCGGGCTTGAAGGTCAGGCCCAGGATGGCGATGGTCTTGCCGCGCACCGTGCCGTCGCAAAGGGCGATGACACGTTCGGCCATGGCGGATTTGCGATCCTCGTTGATGGCGACCGTGGCCTCGACCAGACGCGAAGGCGCTCCGGCATCGCGGGCAATGGCCGTGAGCGCGCGAGTATCCTTGGGGAAACATGACCCGCCATAGCCGGGCCCGGCATGGAGGAATTTGCGGCCGATGCGCTGGTCCAGCCCCATGCCGCGCGCCACGTCATGGATGTTGCCCCCTACCTGCTCACAAAGATCGGCCATCTCGTTGATGAAGGTGACTTTCATGGCCAGAAAGGCATTGGCAGCGTATTTGGTGAGTTCGGCGGTTTCCAGCCCCGTCATGACGATGGGCGTCTCGATCAGATAGAGTGGCCGGTAGAGCTGGCGCATGAGCGCGCTGGCATGGGCACCCTGATCGGGCGCGCTGTCATCGATGCCGATGATGACGCGATCGGGGCGCATGAAATCGCCGATGGCGTTGCCTTCACGCAGGAATTCCGGATTCGAGGCGACGCTGAACGCGAGTTCGGGACGTTCCTCGCGCAGGATACGGGCGACCTCGCGTCCTGTTCCCACGGGCACGGTGGATTTGGTCACCACCAGCAGGCCCTTGCTGGCATGGCGCGCAATTTGCCGCGTGGCCTCATAGACATAGGTCAGGTCGGCATGGCCATCGCCGCGACGCGTGGGCGTGCCGACAGCAATGAAAACGGCATCGACCGTGTCGATTACGGAGGCCAGATCATCGGTGAAGGCAAGACGCCCGGCAGCGGTATTGGCGGAGACGATCTTGTCCAGACCCGGCTCGTAGATCGGGATGATCCCTGCCCGCAAGGCGGCGAGCTTGTCCTGAGCAGCTTCGACAATCACCACATCGGTGCCGAACTCCGCGAAACAGGCACCGGAAACCAGTCCGACATAACCGCCGCCAATCATCGCTATGCGCATGTGATCTCTTTTCCTGTGCGAAACCTGAATGTGCAGGGCGTAGCTCAAACTACGCGCGGGATAAAGCGCGCAGGGTAGGTGGCAGGCGGCGATGGGCGGTGATCACCTGATATAAATGGAGCCGAAGCCCTTCAGCGATGGCGCCTGATAGATATCGAAGATGATAAAATCGTAGCCGGTACGTCTGTCGACCCACAGACTGACGAGCCCCGCAGGTGAATCGGGTGAACCAAAAAACGCGAAGCCTTTGATGGGTCTGGTCCTGGAGACGATGAGCGGAATGCGCCGGACGGGGGGAGTATTTTTTTCGACGAAAATGACAGACCGATCGGGGGCCCGTTCTATGCAGATATCGGCTGTTGTCGAGAGATGGCTGCAGCGCCTTCGCTCCCCGTGATCGTAGAACGAGGGGTCAACACTTCGCGCGGTGCCTCCACGGATAAGCCCTCGCGGTTGCAGCTCGAAAAGCTGGGCGTCGCGCGTCTGGAACATTCCAACGATATGTCTAAGGATGTCTGGGATGCAGGTCACGAAATCAAGGTGGAAAACCGGACTTGTCTTGAACCCTCTGAACTCGCTCTGCCAATCGAAATACCCATCCATTGTCCCGACGGTCAGCCGGGTTCCTGAAAGGACCTCATCGGGCGTGCGGCATAGAGGAAGTTCGGCAGCCTGTGCGCATCCACATACCAGGGCCATGATAATGGCAGTTACAGGAATTGTTATGCCTCGATATAGTCTTGTTTTCATCTCTTTTTGAGTCATTTAATAATCTTTTTACTTACTGAAAACATCGTATTTCTAGGTAATATTCGAATAAATCGACCATCTTGTCCTCTGGCGACCCGAGGCACGTGGCGTCGTTAGAGGGCGGTGGTTTGGCGTCCGGTTGCGGCATGAGCCTTAAGGCATGAGGGGTGTATTCTGTCGGTCGCGGGAGCAGGCCGAGTAGGGCAGCTTGCGGCGAGGCGGAGATCCGGCCTGGGTCACAGTCACACAAACCCGTTATATGGTGCGCGCGTGGAGGGCTGTTGCAAAAACCCCGGTTGCCTTTCTGGCAGAGGAGGCGGAGAAGAGTGTCATATGTCTGACGGACACGACTCCCCCGACGAAACTGGATCCGGTCTTTTTCCAGCTTTTCACCGGACCGCCTTCTGGGTTGCCGGTTGCTGTTCGTGTTCTGAGGGCCAAGACTGATTGGACCCGGTTTTCCCGTGCTGACCTCATCGCCTCATCCCGCCATACGCTTTTCTACCGGGCAGATTATTCTGCTTGGTCTCGTCAGCACCATCGGTCCGATCTCGACCGACATGTATCTGCCTGCTTTCCCGCAGTTGGAGCGTGATCTTGGGCAGGGTCCGGGCTCGGCTCAGCTCACTTTGGCGGCGTGGTTCATCGGCCTGGCCATCGGGCAGTTCTGTCTTGGCCCGCTCTCGGACCGGTTCGGGCGGCACAAACCCATGGTGGTGGGGCTGGCCATTTATGTGGCGGCAACCATCGCTCTCGCCACCACCGGCTCCTACTGGTCGTTCTGCCTGCTGCGCCTCGTGGCGGCTCTGGGTGGGGCCATTACCAGCGTCATTCCCCGCGCCATCGTGCGCGATGTGGCAACAGGACATGAAGCTGTGCGGCTCATGTCCCAACTCACCCTCGTCTTCGGTGTCGGGCCCATTCTTGCTCCGACTCTGGGCAGCGTGTTTCTCGCCTTCGGAAGCTGGCGCCTGATTTTCTGGGCCGGGGCCGTGGCGGCCACTGCTTTGGCCGCGCTCTGGCTCATGGTCATGCCGGAAACCCTGCCGGTCGAGCGACGCTACGCGCTGCCCCCGGTCGAGATCCTGCGGCGCTATGTGAGCCTCGTGCGTGAGCCTGTCTTCATGTCCTCGGCCACGCTGTCGAGCTTCAGTACCTTCGTGATGTTTGCCTATCTCTCGAACGCACCGCTGCTCTTCGAGCATCTGCTGGGGTTCTCGCCCCGAGCTTTCGCCATTTTCTTCGGGATCAATGCGGGCGGGTTCATTCTTGCCACTCAGATCAATGGCAAGCTGTCCCATCGCTATAAATTCACCTCTGTCATGCAGGGGGGACTGGCGGCCTGTCTGGCATCCGGGCTTGTGCTGCTGGCCGTAAGCGCCAGCCATATCGTCGGGCAGAACGACCCCTGGCCGCTCTGCGCGCTGATCATCACCACCACATTCACCCTTGGCTTCATCGGGCCGAATGCCAATGTGCTGGCGCTTACGCATCATGGGCATCAGGCCGGGGCGGCCTCGGCGTTGCTGGGAACCATGGCCTTCGCCATTGGCGGGTCGAGCGGCATCCTCATGGCGCTTCTGCCGCCGACACGGCTGAGTTCGACGGCCTTTGGCATGCTGGCTGGTATTGCAGGCATGGTGCTATGCAATTTCTGGCGCCGTTCTGCCGAGAGGCGTCAGATCCAGAACACGGGCGAGGCTGCGCGTATCTGAGCATAGCTCTGCTTGCGCTTCTGCGCGTCAGGGGTGGAAAGTACCATTGCGCAGGCTGTTCTCAATCTCCTCCAGCGTCGTGTTCTTTGTTTCCGGCACCCAGCGCAGGACGAAAAAGAACGCCAGGGCGTTGATCGCCCCGAACAGCCAGAATGTCCCGCTGCGCCCGAGATCGTGCACCAGAGTGAGGGTGAACAGAGACACGAGCGTATCCGAGAGCCAGACCGTTGCGCTCGCCAGCCCCATGGCCTTGCTGCGTATGATCAGGGGAAAGACCTCGGAGGCTACCAGCCAGACCGCCACCGAGAGTGAGCCGAAATTGAAGAAGATATAGGCGAGCAGAGCCAGCACCACGCAGACGAGTCTCATCCCCTCCAGCGAGGCGGTACTGTCAAAGAGTGTCCCGAGGGCAAAAAGCGCGAGCGCTGCAAAAGGCAGCATCGTCAGCAACATGCGTCGCCGCCCGACGCGGTCGATCAGCATGATTCCCATAAACGTGGTGATTGTGGACGTCACGCCGACCCCGACCGAGGTCAGCAGGGCAGCCGAGTGACCGAGCCCTGCCTCGGAAAGAATGATCGGCGCGTAATACACGATCACGTTCGGCCCGGAGAGTTGGGAGAGCGCCGCGAGCCCAATCGCCGCGATCAGGGCCGGGCGCAGCCAGGATGTGCGTAAGGCCGACCATCCGGGCGTATCCGATGCCTGATCCTGCGCTTGGCGCAGAGCATCGAGTTCCCGGCGTATCGGTTCGTGATGGCCACGCAGGCGATAGAGCACCTGAACGGCTTGCGCGGCTCTGCCCTGCTCAAGCAGCCATCTGGGGCTTTCAGGCAGGAATACCATACCCAGAGCGAGAAACAGGGCCGGGATGACGCCAAGCCCGAACATCAGGCGCCAGCATTCCGGCGGCCCGGCCAGGGCGTAGCCAACAGCAAAAGCGACGAGCAGCCCCAGAGAGAAGACAAGCTGAAACAGCGAGACCAGTCCGCCGCGACGCTCTGCCGGGGCGAGCTCAGCCACATAGACCGGCACGATCTGTGTGGTTGCGCCGATGGCCCACCCCAGCACGAACCGTGCCAGAATGAGCATGGTCTGCGATGGAGCCAGCGCGCAGCCCAAAGAGGCAAGGGTAAAAACGAGCGCCGCCACCATGACGGAGGGGCGACGTCCCAACCGGTCGGAGAGCGGGCCGCTCATGATGGCCCCGAACACCGCGCCCAGATTGAGCGCGGCTGCAATCCCTTGCTGGCCTGTACTGTCCAGAGCGAAACTATGGGTAATATAGATCAGGGCAGAGGCGATGATCCCGGTATCATAACCGAAGAGCAGCCCCCCTGTTGCCGCAACCGAGGCGGCCAGAGCGACCATGCGGTGAGCGTTGTCCCGCCTGTCAGGCGCGGCTTCGAGCCTGCGTAGCGCGGTGTCGAGTTCTGTCGTAAGGCGTGCGTCGGCGGGGCGGGGGGCATTATCCGGCATGACGGGACTCCTTGCATGGCGCGACACGTGTGCCGGATGCGTACCCTGGGACAGGCGCGCCCCGGAGAGAAAGGCTCAGTCCTGCACGCCGAAAATAACGGCCAGGGTCTTTTCCATGATCTCCGCGGAGAGCTTCACGCCTAGAACGAGTTCCGCACCGATAATGCCCTGATTGACCAGCATGCCCAGCCCGTCGAGCGTCTGACAGCCTTGCTCCTTCGCGCTCCGCAATAGCTTCGTCATGGGCGGGTTCGGGATCACATCTGCCACGATGCGCGCATGGACCAGGGTTTCGCTCTTGAGCGACGGCATGGCCTCTGGATCGCCAAGACCGATCGAGGTGGCATTGATCAGCACATCCACGCCTTCGGGCACGGCCAGTTCGCCCGACCAGTCCAGGGTCTTCGCTTCACACGCTGTATTTTCCTCGAGAAGGTGCGCAATGGAAACGGCCTTGTCTGCGCTGCGATTGGCCACGGTGATCGATTGTGCGCCAGCGAGAGCGAGTTCTACCGCGATGGCCCGTGCCGCCCCTCCGGCCCCCAGAATGAGGATGGTCTTACCCTTCGGGTCGGTCAGCTTGCGCAGCGAGGCCAGAAAGCCTTTGCCATCGGTATTGTTACCCGTGAGTTTGCCGTCGCGGATCTGCACGCAATTGACCGCCCCGATGATTCTGGCGGATTCCGCGATGGAATCGAGATGGTCGAGCACTGCGATCTTGTGGGGGATGGAACAATTGAATCCGGCCCATTCCATGGCCTTCGCGCCAGCGATGGCAGCGGCGAGATGTTCCGGCTTGACGTCGCAATTGATATAGCGCGCATCGAGCCCGGCCTTGGCATATCCGGCCTCCATCATCGCGACGGTAGGGTTCTTGGCACATGGGGTCGAGAAAGACCCGGTCAGGATCGAGCGAAAGGAACGGTCTGTCATGAAGGGCTCTCCCAAGCGCATATCAGGATGCGCTCAATTTTGCATAGCTATGCAAAAGAAGCGATGAAGACAGCAAGGGTTGCACCATGAAGACGGTTTTAAGGAGTGATCATGCGGGACGTGCTGCGTCGCAGCACGAGATCGGCCTCGATCACATGGGTTTCCGACAGGCGCTCATCCGGAACTGATAGTGAGCGGGCGAGGATATCGAGCGAGGCTGCCACCAGCGCATCGGGGCGCTGATCAAAGCTGCTGAGCTGATAGGAGTGCCAGGCCGATTGTGGGATGTTGTCATAGCCGATCACCACCACATCCTCTGGGCAGCTCATACCACCTGTGTCCTTGAGCGCATCCAGCGCGCCACAGCCCATCAGGTCATTGCTGCAGAATAATCCGTCAGGTCTGTGTCCAGCGCGCAGGGCTTCGGAAACTGCGGTGAACGCAGAGTCGTAATGGTCATCGCCCTGGAGCTCGGTTACGCTCGACTTTTCTGCGCTCCAGCCCTCCAGAAACCCTGCGCGGCGGGCGCGTGACGCGGCATTGACGACCGGACCTGCCAGCCAATAGGGGCGCTCGACCCCCCATTGCTGCATGAGCGCTGCGACGCGTCGTCCAGACTCAAAATTATTGGAGCGTACCGACGAAATTCCCGGGCCGATGAGGGCCGAGTTGAAGCAGATTACCGGGATATTCAATGTCGAGAGCGCGGCAGCCGTATCTTCCGAACCGATCGCCAGCGCGGTGATCAGCGCATCCACGCGATATCCTGCCAGAGTGTCCAGCGCCATTTCGAGTGTGACCGTGTCCATGACCTGGACCAAGAGCACCTGAAAGCCAGCCTCGCGTATGCCCGCCGATAATTGCTCGAGGGCCGAGCCGTAGAGCGGGTTACGTAGCCCGCCAACAATGATGCCGATCATGCCTGAGCGCCCTGTCAGCATGATCGAAGGGATGCGGTTTGGCTTGTAATTAAGCGTATCCGCCGCCTTGAGCACCTTCTCCCGCGTGGCGGAAGAAATGCTGGCCGTTGTGGAGAAGGCACGGGAGACTGCCGATTGGGACACGCCGGCAAGGCGGGCAACATCGATCGAGGTGATCACACGCTTGGTCATGGCCCGCTTATGCCACGAAGTCTGGCCGTGACGCGATATGGCGTCGTGAAGCGGGTCGCAGAGCGTCCAATCAGTGATAGCGACAGGGTTTGTTGCGCTCGGGCGGGTTGGCGGACTGAATGACCAGGAGCGTCACTTCGTCGTCGCCGACATTGCCCGCATCATGGCCTTTCTTGCCCTTATAGGGGCCTTCGGCCATGGGGCGCACATCCTGATCCTCGCCGAACAGGATATCCCCCGGGCCCATTTCCACTCGGGTTCCGTCCATCGCGCGTACCCACCAACGCCCCTTGAGCGGGATGATCCATTGGGGCTTGGGGTCAGGATGCCAGGCCCCATTCCAATGGCGCGGCTGAACGGTCATCATCACGGTGGCAGTCTGGGGCTCCATGGGGTTTTGCCATTGTGGCCCCGCTGGCGGCGACATGCTCTTGAGGAAGAAATTCGAGACCGGGCAGCGTGAGACATGGCTTACGCCATTCGTGTCGGTCCAGAGATGCTGATAACTGCGCAAGGGCTTGGCCGGGGTATTGTCCGCAGCTTGCGCCATGGCCGCAGCCGCCAGAAAGGCAAGGAGAAGCGGTATCGGCCATAAATATTTCATTGATCTGGCTCTCGATAATCGGGTTACAGAAGGGTCACATCTTCTTGACTACGCATCTATGCGAAAAACGTTCCGAGACCCTTCACCGTGATCAGATACCTCGCGATCGCCACGGGCTTTGCCATAGCCCTCTATCTCGCCCTCGCCGCGTTTCTCTATCTGCGTCAGGACAGGCTGGTTTTCCCCGCCGATTCAGTGCCTGTTCAGGATCCTGCATCCCTGATGGCGGATACGAGTCTCGTCACCCTCCACACGTCTGACGGTCTGGCGCTCTCGGCCTATTATCGCGCGCCGGGCCATGAGAGGCCGGTCATCGTTTACCTTCACGGCAATGCGGGCTCGATCACGACACGCGCGCATCGCTTCGCATTGATGACCCAAGGCGATACAGGTCTGCTCGCGGTTGAATATCGGGGATATGCAGGGAATCCCGGCAAACCAAGCGAGGCGGGGCTGATACGCGATGCTGCGTCTGCCATGCGGTTTCTCGCGGCTCAGGGAATCGCTCCGGATCGGATCATTCTTTATGGTGAGTCCCTCGGGACGCACGTCGCCATGCGCACCGCCCTCGATTTTCGCGCTGCCGGGCTCGTGCTGGATGCACCCTATACCAGCATCGCCGATGTCGCGGCGTCGCGATACCCCTACATGCCCGTCCGTATGCTGCTGAGAAACCCGTTCGACACGCTGAGCCGTATTCCCGGACTCAAAATGCCGCTTCTGGTCATGCGAACGCTTCAGGACAAGACGGTCCCGCCATCCGAGAGCCTTGCAGTATTCAACGCCGCCCCCGAGCCCAAGCAGATCTGGACGACGCAGCAGGGATCACATTCGACCCTGATCGAGAACGGAGGCCTCGCTGTCCTCGACCGTTTCATCGAGCACGTCAGCCCTGCACCCTGAGCGGTTCAGGGTCTGAGGTCGCGCTCCGTGAATGCCGCTCCATGGGCTATGCGGGCGCTGCAGGGTGCTTCATCCCTGCCTCAGCAAACCATCGTGCGATCAGGGGATGGATTTCAAGGCAGGATAAAGCGCGCGATAACGCGCATAGGCCTGACGATAGGGACCGCTCAGGCGGTCATCCGGGGCGATGGAGGCCACGCGCTCGGGGGGCAGGCAGACTTCTGCAACAGCTTCGCCGGTGACGGCAAGCCGGGCGAGACGTGCTGCACCGAACGCACCGCCCTGCTCGCCATTGGCAAGCCGATGCAGGGTAATACCGAGCACGCTGGCGAGGATAGACGTCCAGAGGGGGCTGCGTGACCCGCCGCCAATCACATCGGCCTGCGTGATGACGGTACCGGACTCCGCCAGCCCCTCAAGCGCATCACGAAAGGAGAAGGCGACGCCTTCAAGAACGGCCTGCGTCATCTGGGCGCGCGTCGTGTCCTGGGTCAGTCCCGTGAAGCCGCCGCGCACCGTGCCATCATTATGGGGGGTTCGCTCTCCGGAGAGATACGGCGCGAACAGCACGGGTGAGGGGGCCTCGGGAGTCTGCGGTAGCTCGGCGAGGAGCGATTTCTCATCCATGCCGGTCACGCGCGACCACCAGGCAAGCGAGGCTGCCGCCGAAAGGGTGACCCCCATCTGGTGCCATTGATCCGGCACGGCATGGCAGAAGGAATGGATGGCATGATTGCCACCGGGGTGAAAACTGTCGGTTGTCACCCAGACAACGCCGGATGTGCCGAGCGAGAGAAAGGCATCACCCGTATGAATCGCGCCCAGTCCGACCGCTCCTGCAGCGTTATCCCCCGCGCCTCCGGCAAAGATTGGCGCTTCTGTCATGCCCCAGCGCGCGGCAAGGTCTGGATTGAGGTGTCCGGCAGGCGCGGAGCCCTCACAAAGTTCAGGCATGGCGGCGAGGCGCAGATTTGACGCTTCGAGTGCGGCATCCGACCACAGACGACGCCCTGTATCGAGCCAGAGCGAGCCGGAGGCATCAGACATGTCCTCGATCAGCGCGCCGGTCATCCGAAAACGTAGCCAGGCCTTGGGCAATACCACATGGGTGACCCGCGCGAAGATCTCGGGCTCATGGCGTGCCACCCAGAGAACCTTGGGTGCGGTAAAGCCCGGCATGGCGATATTGCCGGTGATCTGGCGGCATAATGGAAAGCGATGCTCGAAAAGGGAGCATTCGGTCTCGGCGCGTGTGTCGTTCCAGAGCAGGCAGGGACGCAGCACCTCGCCGCCTTCGCCCAGAAGTACCGCACCATGTTGCTGGCCGGACAGCCCGATGCCGCGCACGCTGGCGAGTTCCGCCGGGTGGGTTTCACGCAGAGCGTCCAGCGCGCGCATTGTCGCGTCGTACCAGTCCTCGGGGTTCTGCTCGCTCCATCCGGGATGCGGGCGGCTGACCTCCAGTTTTTCGGTATGGGCCGCGACGACCTTCTGAGTGCTGTCGACCAGTACCGCCTTGATGCCGGAAGTGCCGAGATCGATACCGAGATACATGCCAGAAACCATGGACTAACGGACCTTATGGGAAAACGTTACGCGCGTTGCGCGGGGCCGGAAGAGACAACGCCGGAGAGGCCTTGTCGGCGCATCCGGCCTCGCAAGAAGGCGAGGGGGTGACCCATCTTGTGAGCATTATACGCCCGGGATGAAAGCGCCGGCCTATGCGGGCTGTCGCGTCACAATCGGGTGAAACTGCCTGTCGATGGCATGTTTAAGTGTCATGAGCCCTGACAAAACGGGGGTCACCTCTCTATTTCTGCAGTTCGGCCATGAGCGCAGGCGGAGTAGGCATGGCCACTGTTCCTGTCTATGGTCGCCTGTCTATAGTCGGTCGCACAGACGCACGACAGAAGTCCTAACGGGCAAAGGGAGAGATGATGTCGGTCGAGATCAGGGTGCCGGTACTCGGTGAGAGTGTCACCTCGGCAACAATAACCCGCTGGCTCAAGCAACCCGGTCAGGCAGTGGCGGCGGATGAGCCGGTGGTCGAACTGGAGACCGACAAGATCAGCGTGGAGGTACCCGCCCCGCAGGCCGGCGTTCTGGGGGGCGATCTGATGGCAGCGGGTGCCGAAGTCGCGGTAGGCAGCGTGCTTGGCACGCTCGACCCCAAGGGAACCCCCAGCATGACCGCCCCGGCAAAACCCGAGGGCACTCCCGCCCCGAAGCCCGAAACTCCGGTCGCCGCCTCGGCAACCACGCGTGACCCGATGCCTGCCGCAGCGCGCCTGATGGCCGAAGCTCATATCGCACCGGGAAGCGTGACCCAGGGCACGGGCCTCGACGGGCGCGTGACCAAGGGCGACGTGATCGCGAAGATGGCGCAGCCCGGCGCTGCGGCCCCCCGGGATGAGGCATCTTTGGTTGCGCCGAAACCGGAACCCGTTGCTTCCCCGCAGGCTCCCTCGGTCCCGCAGCCCGCCGACGCAGGTCAGGCAGCCTCGCCCCCACCCGCCATGGCGGCGGCTCTGGCTGCGCTTCTGGGCAAGGGCGAGCAGGATAGCCGCGAACAGCGCGTGCCCATGACACGTCTGCGCCAGACCATCGCGCGTCGCCTCAAGGATGCTCAGAACACGGCCGCCATCCTGACCACCTTCAACGAGGTGGATATGAGCGCCGCCAAGGCGCTGCGGGCGGAATATCGCGAGATCTTCGAGAAGAAGCATGGTGTGAAGCTCGGCTTCATGTCCATCTTCGCCCGCGCCTGTATCAAGGCGCTGCAGGAATTCCCCGCCATCAACGCGACGATCGAAGGTGAGGAGATCATCTATCGGCGTTTCGTCAATCTGGGCATTGCCGTGGGCAGCGAGCGCGGCCTGGTCGTGCCGGTGCTGCATGATGCCGACCAGATGAGTTTTGCCGAGCTTGAGCGCAACATCAATGATTACGGTACGCGGGCGCGTGCCGGAACGCTCAAGCTCGATGAACTCTCGCGCGGTACGTTCTCCATCACCAATGGCGGCGTGTTCGGCTCGCTTCTCTCGACCCCCATTCTCAACCCGCCGCAATCAGGCATTCTGGGCATGCATGCCATTCAGGACCGCCCCGTAGCCGTGGATGGGCAGGTGGTGATCCGTCCCATGATGTATGTTGCGCTCTCCTATGACCATCGCATGGTCGACGGACGCGAGGCTGTGAGCTTCCTGGTGCGTATCAAGCAGTATGTGGAAGACCCCCGTCGCCTGCTTCTCGATGTCTGAAACGAAAGAGACCGCCATGTCGGAGACTCATGAATTCGATCTGGCCGTCATTGGCGCGGGCCCTGGCGGTTATGTCTGTGCGATCAAGGCGGCACAGCGCGGCCTGAAGGTGCTTTGCGTCGATCGTCGTGAGACGCCGGGCGGCACGTGTCTGAATGTCGGATGTATTCCTTCCAAGGCACTGCTGCACAGCTCCGAGCGACTGCATGAAGCCGAGACGGAATTTGCCGGGCTGGGGATCGACAACGTCAAGCCTGTGCTCAACCTTGGCCAGATGATGGCGCGCAAGGAGCGCGTGGTGGGCGATACCGTCAAAGGGATCGGCTTCCTTTTCCGCAAAAACAAGATCACCTTCCGAGTGGGTGAGGCAACGCTCACTGGGCCGCACAGCCTCACGATCAACGGTGAGACGGTCACGGCAGGTTCCATCGTGATCGCGACGGGCAGCGCACCTGCGGCTCTGCCGGGTCTGGCCTTCGACGAAAAGCGCGTGGTGTCCTCGACCGGTGCACTCAGCCTTGAGGCCGTGCCGAAGCGTCTCGCGGTCATCGGGGCCGGGGTGATCGGGCTCGAGCTTGGCAGCGTATGGAAGCGTCTTGGCAGCGAAGTGACGGTGATCGAATATGGCGATCATATCGCGCCCGGTTTCGATCGTGGTCTGGGCCGTCAGTTCCAGCGCGCGCTGGAAAAGCTCGGTCTCAAATTTCGCCTGTCCACCCGCGTGACCAAGGTGGCGACCGAACAGAGCGCGCTGTCACTTACGGTGCAGAAAGTTGGCAAGGAAGAGAGTGAAACGCTGGAAGCCGATGTGGTTCTGGTGGCGATCGGGCGCAAACCCTACACGCAGGGGCTCGATCTGAGCACTGTCGGCATCGATACAGATGAGGCGGGTCGCATTCCGGTAGATGGGCATTTCCGCACCTCCTGCCCCAGCATCTATGCCATTGGCGACGTGATTGCGGGGCCGATGCTGGCCCATAAGGCCGAGGAAGAAGGTCTGGCGCTGGCTGAACAACTGGCGGGCAGGATCGGGCATGTGCCCTATGACGCCATTCCGTCAGTCGTTTACACCCAGCCGGAATTTGCGATGGTCGGCAAGACCGAGGAGCAGCTCAAGCAGGAGGGTGTCGCCTACAAGACGGGCAGCTTCCCCTTCATGGCAAGTGCACGCGCCCGTGCCATTGCGGCGACCGATGGTGGCGTGAAGGTTCTGACGGACGCCAAGACGGACCGTATTCTGGGTGTGCATATCCTGGGTGCCTGTGCAGGCGAGCTGATCGCCGAGGCCACGCTGGCCATGACGTTCAAGGCGAGCGCCGAGGATGTGGCGCTGGCGTGTCATGCCCATCCGACCTTGTCCGAAGCGCTCAAGGAAGCGGCATTGGGGGCCTTCGACCAGGCGCTGCATCTCTGAGGGCTCTGGTAGCCTCCGAGGCCGATCCCGGTCGGGGCTTCATTCCGATTCCCAATTCCGGGGCGCTCGACGGCGCCCCGTTTTTTTATTGCTGGAGCAGTGTCTTGAGCAGCGTGTACGCTGCCTGGACGCGAGCCTCGTTGGGGGTGTTCCTGTTGGCCAGCATGATGATACCGATCTGTCGGCTCGGGATCATGACAACATAGCCGCCAAAGCCGTCCGTTGATCCGGTCTTGTTGAAGAGCCCATCGCGACTTTGCGGTGTGGCGAGGCTCACCACCTTGACCGGCTGGGGCTTGAGGATGAAGTCATAGCCATTCCCGAGCATCATGGGTTGCAAGGGAGTGGGCCAGGGATAGTGTTCCCAGATCATGTCCTGCGTGAAGAACGCAGTCTTGAAGCGTCCCTTCTGGGTGAGTGCAACGGCTTTGCTGATTTCGGCAGGCGGATGCCCCCGCCCGAGTTCGATATCGAGAAGGGTGAGCATGTCACGTGCGGTCGATTTCACGCCATAGGCCTCATCGGCCAGAACGCCCGGCCGGACACGGATGGGGGCATCCGTCTTGCGATCGTAGCCATAGGCGTAAAGGGCCATGTCGTCCTGAGGGACATGGATCCAGGTGTGATGCAGCCCCAGAGCCGGGAACAGGATCGTTTGGACTGCTTCGGCATAGGGCAACCCGAGGGACTGCGCCGAGATGAAGCCGAGCAGACCGATACTGATATTGGAATAACTGCGGGCGCCGGGTTGAGGTGGCTGCCAGGCCTTGAGCCAAGCGATCAGCCCGTTGATGTCCTTGACTGTATCCGGCACTTGCAGGGGCAGTCCGCCCGAGTGATGCGTCGCCAGATCGAGCAATGTCAGGTGATTGCCGATCGTGCAGGTATCAGCACACAGATAATGCGCCACAGTGTCTTCGAGCTTGACCTTGCCTCGCTCCACAGCCAAGGCAGCGAGTGTTGCGGTGAAGATCTTGCTCATGGAGCCGAGTTCGAAAAGCGTATCCGGCGTGACGGGCCGCTTGTCCGCGCGTGAGGCGAAACCCGTCATATAGAAATGATGAACGCCGTTTTGCGTCACGCCGACGACGAGACCAGGTACATCATAGCGACTGACCAACGGGGCAAAGGCCGTCTCGATCCTGTCATCCAGCGCGTCGGCGAGAGCGGGTGTTGTGGTGACAAGACCCAGAAGGCAGAAAACCAGCCAGGAATGTGGAAGTCGTCTCATCGATTTCTTGTTTCGTTCTCGTTATGTATGCTGTTTTCCCGACAAATTCCCGCTTCATTCCCCGGAGGGAAGAGGCGGTTGTGTCTGACGGTCATATCGTGCCGGACGCTGTGGCTGGTAAATGCGGCATTTCTTCGAGAGGGGCCGGATAGAGTTTGGTCCCCGCCAGTCTGACCGACAGAATGACCTGGCTCAGGCCGTCGAACGCGTCGTCATCCAGAACAAGCATGGCGTCACCCGTGGTCCAGGCCCCTGTGGCGTCGCATGCGCGATGCCAGCCGGGTTGCGTAGCAGCACAGTGTTTGACGGAGAGCGCCGTCATTCCTGTGCTGGTCCAGAGCATAAGCGCTGACACGAGAACGCCGAATTCCCGGCGATCATCGAGAAAGGGTCCGGTTTCCTCGCAGGGACGCACGCTGCGTGAGCAGAGGTGATAGATGCGGGGTTGCGCATCCAGGCGGAAAAGATAGGTCTGGCCATCATGCCGGTATGGGGTGAGAACCGTGCCATCGTCACGCATCAGATGAAGCGCGGGATCGACGCTGATGGGGTGACGCCGCGCAAATTCCGCTGTAGAGACAGACGCAAATTTTTCCCATAGGCCACGCACGAATTCAGGCGCGACATTGAGCGGTGCGCAGGCATCTTTTTCCCAGGAACGCCTCTGCGGCAGGTGCAGGAGGGTGGGGCCCTCTATCGCGCTCTGCGCGAAAAGCAGCCGGTTGCCCGTGTCCAGATAGGTTTCACTCTCCACACCATTGGCGAGGATGATTCCGTGCGTTTCGAGTTCGATATGGAAATAGGTGAATGAATTGCGTGATCTGTCGTAGGCGATCGTGTCATCATTGATCAGCATACGTGCGGGCACGAAACAGCCTTCGAGAAAAAGGCAATGCTCGGCCGTAACGTACAGATCCTGATGCGGCATGCCCTTGCCGAGCGCATTGGTGCGCAGACGCACTGGATATCCGGCGCGCTCGTCGTGCCGTTCCCGCTTGTCAACGACTTGTCGTGCCGACCCGACCCAACGGATCGTTTCGGCACAATCGATACCCTTGCGTCTCACGATAACCTCGTCCCCCGGCTCGAGGGTTTCGATGATCCGTTCGCCCTGAGGGGTCAGAATAAGCGTGCCCGCCAGATAGCATATGGCGGCTACGGGCTCACCCGTAGGCGAGGGGGGAGAGTAGAAATTGTCGGAGGAGCTTCTGAGAAGTGGTCCGCTCTGCGCGGTTGCGGTGGAGACCCATACCATATCGGCAGTTCCACTGGCAGGATAAGCCAGATAACCGTCCGCAAAAGAGGCATTCTCGCCAAAGAGGTAGAAGCTCGTGCCGATGTAGAAACCAAACATTCCCTTGGTTTGATAGACGGTACCACTGAGAAAAGTTTTGAAAGGTCCACCTATCGTGCGGCCATCTGACAGATTCACCTGAAACTGCTTTCTATCGAAGTCGATGTAAACCGTGACCTCACCTAGCGAGGTGATTGGGCTGCGATTGCCGAAAAGCGTGCAGGAATATCCCGGCACTGCCCACTTTTGAATGTTTGACATGATTCCTACCCAAACATGATTTTTCGACGAGCGGTCTTGATCTAACATTATTGTGCAGTAACGATGTATTATCCCGATATATGAGATGTAATATTTTGATATATACAGAGCTAGATCAGTGATTTCCCTGTGATTGCAGTAACGGTAAATCCGTGTGGTCTGCGATCTGCGCGGAAACTAGGCGTTACTTTCCCCTAAGAAAAGCTTGTCTTTCTTAGGGGTCCTAAGCATAACTTACGCCCATGCTTGATTATGCGGCACTCAGTGCAGTCGTGGCAGTTATCCGTGAGGGTTCCTTTGAGGGCGCAGCCCGTGCCCTGAGGATCACGGCCTCTGCGGTTTCCCAGCGTGTGCGCAGTTTTGAAGAACGGCTCGGTGCGCTGGTTATCGTGCGCGGGTCTCCGTGCAGGGCCACGGATCTGGGCCAGTTACTCTGTGCCCATGTCGACAAGGTAAAACTCCTTGAAGCCGAGATCGGCCAGCAGACGGGTGCGGCTCTCTTCCAGAGTGGCGAGAGAACGACCCTGCGGTTGGCAGTCAATATCGACAGCCTCGCGACCTGGCTGCCCGATATTCTTACAGGCTATGCAGAAAAGGCAGAGATCTGCATCACGCTGATTGTCGAGGATGTGGCCCAGACAGCCGATCTGCTGCGTACGGGCGACGTCATGGCGGCCGTCACGACCTGCAGCGATCTGCTCCCCGGGTGCAGAACCCTTTATCTCGGCGCCATGCATTATGCGGCATGTGCCAGACCGGATTTCGTGGCGCGTTATTTTCCTGAGGGGATGACAGACGAGGCGATCGATACAGCGCCGTGCATCTGCCTGAATGCGCAGGACAGTCTGCAGAGGCAATGGCTTGATCGGGCAAAGCGCACGCATCTCTCGCCGCTCACCCATTACGTCCCCTCCAGCCGGGGCGTTCTGGATTTCACGCTCAGTGGTCTGGGGTGGGGGCTGCAACCAACGACGCTTGCCGCCCCGCATCTGGCGGCGGGCAGACTTGTGGAACTCGACCCCGGGAACAGGTTCGAAGTGCCGCTCTATCTGGTTCTGCCTCGGCTGAAGAGTGTGGTTCTGGAGGATCTCACACGCCATTTGACACGCGAATGCGCGGTGCATCCCGCTCTTCTTCCACCCGGATAGGGTGTAACCTCGCGTGGAGCAAGCGTGGACCGGATCGCTTGGATGATTGCGATACGTCAAGCGGCGGCGTCAAGGAGAGCAGGCGTAGTCTGCTGATGGAGGAAGTATCTCAGCGCTACGAGTGCGCACGGCAGTGGCCATGAGCCGCGCAGCGGGTTAATCCGGCGAGCGCCGTTTGCTGGTGCGCTTTGGCTGCTGCGACCGGCAGTCCTGCGGCCAGGGCGCGTGGCGGAGATTGTCTGTCCTATCGGATCGAGGCGCATGCCGGGCGGATCCATGCGATGATTGCGGCGCAGGACGACTTGACCCTCGCTGATATCCGTGCCCGCCTGGCCGATGACGGCCACCATTTCGCGACCGGCGCGCTGTGGCGCTTCTTCGCCCGCCACCTGGTCGCATGGAAAAAAGTCCGCTCATGCAGGAGAGCAGGATCGCCCGGACATCCTGACACGACGGCAGGAGTGATTCGACAAGCCAGCCCGATCTGCGCCCCGGCGATGCCGTCGTAATGGACGAGCTCGGCTTGCATAAAGGACCGGGCGTGCGGGCGGTGACCGAGGCGGCCGGTGCCAGCCTGCGATTCCTGCCGTCTTACAGCCCAGACTTCAATCCGATTGAGATGGCCTTCTCCAGGCTCAAGGCCCATCGCCGCCGCGCCGCCGAACGCACCCGCAAGGGGCTTGGGAACAAGGTCGGAAGCCTTATCGATCAGGTCACGACCGATAAATGCGCCAATTTCTTCACCGCCGCAGGGTATGAGCCAGAAAGAGAGGAAAACACTCTAGGCATAACCTTCCAGAAGCGAGCACTGTTTTTTGCCCGAAAATCGCGGGATGGTCATCTCCTGAGGACAGTGACGAACAGAGCGACAATCTGAGACGGGACTTCCTTTCGCGCGGCAGCGACAATTTGACAGCGTAGCCTCTCGGGTACGGGTACGTAGCAAATATCCCCACTATATGTCTTAGTCACCGACAGGGGCACGATTGCATTACCCAGTCCTGCAGCGACTAATGGAGGGATGCATGTGACATCCGGTGCTATAGGTCGAATGACGGGACTTGTTCCCGCGGATACAGTGTGCTCGATTATTGAGTCATATAGCCCACCGCTAAATTCCCTTGGAAATATAATCAAATCGCTTGTGTATAGATTTTTATAAATATCGGCAGGCAGGCTCTGATGTGGTTTTGGAAGATGGATAACAGCAAGCATGTCCTCCTCATATATATCGTATGAAACGAGACCTTTGTTCGATATGGGTCCCCACAGCAGGACTATATCGAGATCGTGACCTATAAGCCTCTCCGTCAGTTCCTCAGACGTCCCACATATTAGCTCGAAGCGTATATCAGATTTCATCTCCTTGATTCGCTTTATGCCAGACACGATCGCCCCAACAGCAAGAACCCCGGCGACAAAGCCGATCTTTATAACTCCTTCGTGTGATCTCTTCAGGGTTTTAATATAGTTGAATAGGTTGTCCCGCTCACGGACGAGGGGGATGACCTTCTGAAGAAATAGTCCGCCAATTTCTGTTAGTTCTGTTCCTCTCCTCGATCTTGTGAAAAGTTTTACTCCAAGATCCTCTTCTATTGACGATATTTGTCTACTCAGTGGTGGTTGTTCCATGTGTAGATATTTGGCGGCATCCGTTATACTGCCTTGCTCTGCCACAGCCATAAACATACGCAGGCGGCGAAGATCCATACCGACCTCGTATGGAGAAAGTTAGAAACGGTATATTACAAACACCAAAAGGCTCCGCATCATAGGCACAAAATAACGCTTGTTCGTTATTAACCGTCAATGCAAGGAGCTGGTCGCATGGCGATCGTAACGATAGTTGGTACGTCTGGCATGACTGTGCAGGTCACCGTTGAAGGTGCCCGGATGCAGACTCTTGCCTCGAGTTATGCACAGCAGATCCTGGGTGCAGTCGCGACCGGTGACGTCTCTTCGGTTGATCTTGTTGCAGGCGGGAATAACGAGCCTGCGGGCACGAATTCGCTTGTCCAGGGTGTCATCACCACCGGGGGCGCTTTTGCGCTGAGCGGCAACTACACGAATCTCGTGATTGGCGCCCAGGGCGGCGCAGTCGACGGTGCGGCTCAGGACACGCCTGTCCCGCCGCTTTCCTCCCCGGTTACGGTCAATGGCGCAGGCATGACGGGCAGTAGCCTGTCCATTCTCGCCGGTAATACGGCGGGTGTCAGCTTCTACGCTGGCAGCTATGACGGCAAGTTCGTCTCGACGATGGGTGATAACCTGTTCAACGCCCAGGGTCAGAAGGGCGACTGGACGATCGCAACCGGCGATGGTGACGACACCATCATCGGTTCGGACGGGGTCAACAACATCCGCGCAGGCGATGGCAGCAACCTGATCCAGCTCGGAGCCGGTGCGAACTTCGTCGCTTCCGAGGGCAAGGATACCATCGATGGCGTGGAGAATTCCTCGGATACAGTCACGATCCTGGGCGGCAACTCCATCGTCAACCTGCAGTCGAACTCGCTCATCGTCGATGCAGCGCTGACCGGCAGCCAGATCTCGGTTGGCGTCAACAGCACGATCTTCGGCGGCACCGGCTCAACCGTGAACTTCACGGGAAGCACGGGCACCATCGTCGGCACGGTGGGCGACACCATCTCTGCCGCAGGCGACCTTTCCGTCTATCATGGCGTGAACCAGTCGATCAGCGTCTCTGGCGCGCTGT